>MGKQ01000014.1:5624-58691 GCA_001795735.1 Candidatus Yanofskybacteria bacterium RIFCSPLOWO2_02_FULL_41_13 | reverse complement strand
AAGTTTGATTCGGTGATTCATCTTGACCTAAAACTTATCAATAAAATTAGTTTTATACTCATTTATTATATCATAGTCCCTTTTAAGGGTGGCTATGTAACTGTTCACATCTTATTTGGTAGGTTTTTGTTAAAATTTGCATAAGTTTATATATAGCCTAATTAGGCTGTAATTAGGCTATATTTTGACATATTTTATGATTTTTATAATAATATTGCATAGGTATTGATTTTTAAATTAAAATCTGCTATACTTAATGTATCAGTATAGAATATGAGTAAAATCATCAATAAAAACCTGCTGTTATCGATCGGAGATGCAACACAATTGCTTGATGTTAGCGCATCTACGCTTAGACGCATGGATGATAAAGGGATTATTGCTTCAGTACGCAACGTTAAAAACGGAAAGCGCTACTTTTTTAAAGCAGATTTGTTGAGCTTGAAATACAAGAGTTACAAACTAGTCAGAGAGTGGACAAAGCCAGGCCATCGAAAGATCGAGAAAAAAATTAAAGATTTCTATTATCCGGTCGAAGCAAGCTTAACGGGCAAGATAATTATGGAGAGGGCGTCGCTGGAGGGGCTTATATCAGATGAAGGGATTTCGGTAATTATTAATTCTGCGATGGAGCTGGCCGGTAATGTTTTCTATCACAATCAGGGTCAGTGGCCAGATATTGAAGGGGCATTTTATGTTCTGGACAGGATAGAGAGAAAGATGATTATTGCGGATCGAGGCGTCGGGTTGCTCAAAAATCTTAGGCTTGTAAAAAAGAACCTTGCCAGTCATGCAGAGGCGCTTAAGCTTGCGTTTACTGAGCAGATATCAAGTCGGGGCTTGGAGGGTCATCGCGGATATGGACTGAAATTTATACGCAGAGCTGTTGAAATGGGATACTTGAGGTGTCTGGTCTATCAAACCGGCAATGCTCGTCTTGAGATTCTGGCAAATGACAAAAATCTGTATATCGACGAAGTGGACAGCTCCGTTCAGGGTTGTCTGGCAATTGTAGAATTTTAAATAAAATTATGATAATTGAATTTATAAAATTTGGAGAAGATTTACATGGTAGACCGCAAGGTAAGGATGCATATGACTCTATTATTGCACGCCTCGGAGATATTAGAAGCGACGAAGAAATCATAGTCGATTTTAAGGGTTTAAAATCCTGTTCAACTTCCTGGCTGGACGAGGTTCTTACTCCGTTGCAGAATAGATTTGGAGATCGTCTAGTTTTGCGCAATGTCACCAACCTGTCTGCGAAGTTATCTCTGGATGTTCTTCGGGATGTCGGCGGGAAAAAATTCCGAACTGAGTAAGTAATCACAAAGGGCATCTTTGCAAACGCAAAGATGCCCTTTGTGATAAGTTTTTTTGTGTTTTTAAAGCCACAGAAAACCGGGAAGTTAGGGAACCGGAAAACCCGTTGGAAAAGCCGATGCCGGAGCGTTATCCTTACTGGTACCGAGTAGTCTGATTACTTTATATATTTCAAGGCCGGTGATGGGATCGAGTTCCCCGGATGCGGAGCAGTCAAAGCGCAGATTGTCAAAACAAACTCCCGTGTAATAGCCAGGTACTGGAACCCAGCAGGGTGTGTTAGCTAGATCTAAAACGTTTGGTGGAATCCTAATTCTTATACTATCTAGGGCGGTGTTTATTTCTCCTAGCGGAAATGGGGTAAACCCAAGACCAAGAGCCCAGGGTCCGGCTCTGTTTTCGGTGTGTTGCTCAAATATTCTGGAAATCCAAGGAAAGGCAATAACCTTACCACCCGGAGGAATTACCGTCGGGTTAGTGGGATCAAAAGAGCCGGTATAAGTAGGTACTGGCGGACCCACTATAATTCCTCTCCCGACCAAAGGGATAGGTACGGTTATAGGACCAATAGCTGGTGTATAGCAACCAAGGGGAGTACAAATTGTGTAAGCAAAAGTATACTCGTCGAACTTAAAGGTGCAAGCACGCTCACTCACTAGTATAGGTCCTCCAAATGAAAATTGATGAGGTGTGTAATCCAGTACTTGGGTGATCTTCTGAATAGATTGTAACCAGTCATAGACCTTTTTTACTATACAAAGTATCTTCCCTATAATAGGGATGTTGCAGCTTAAGTTGCTTGGCCCGGAGCTGACGGGGCCGTTGGGGAGATATGGGCCGGTGGAACCAAAGTCGGAAGGAGGCCTGTAAAACCCAGAGGCGTATTGGGTAATAATTAGAGCTAATACTGAAAAGAAGATAATTGTAACTAAAAAGTTTCTAGCCATTAGAATAAGTTTAGCATTTTTTTAAATCTGGACATTATAGAATTTATTATATTTTGAATAACTCCGGTTCTCTTTTCTTCTGTGGGGCTAACTAATTCAATGTATCTATCTTCCGGTGAAGAGGATAATCCAGGCTCATAATTTGAGTTTAGATTTGGCACCCGTGTTACCACTGGCGGCTGAGTAAAATTAATTTTTGAGGGTGTGGGTGTCCGCAATACCTGAGTTGGTGTTGGAGTCAGCTCAATACAGCTGCCATTTTTGGCTGATGATCGGGAACCGTATTTTGATTTACATATCTTGTCAGCTTGAACGCACTGGCCGTTTTGTAAAAAATATCCGGTATCGCATAGGCATAGATTTGTCTCAAGGTCATACGAAGAGTTATTACCGTAGAATAAGGGGCAAAATAAGGTTTTTAAAATAGGCAGGATAATTTTTCCTGACGGTTCAAAATTAGGTTTCCCATTGTCGGTTAAGCATTGTTTGTAGTTGCTGGTCTCCGTATCATATTCCTTCATTTGTTCGCGGCATTCAACTAACTCTCCCCTTCCTAATTCTGAATCGGCCAAGCTATTCTGGGAAAGTTTTGTGTAGAGTCTTCGATAGGAGTTTTCATCTATACAACGCAGTTCACTTGGCGGAAAACAGCCGCTCTCGGCCATAAAGTCGGATTCTGCATCAGCTCTGGCTTCTATAATCTTTTGACATTGCGGAACAGCGTAGATAGTGGATAGTGATGTATCAATCGTCCCGTCATTGCAGACTATGGAAGCATCCTTGTTTATTATTGAACAGTTGACCCCTCCATGGCCTGAGCATATTTTAGCTAGGAACTCGGCCGTTGCTCTTGCTATTGTGGCTGGGTCAGGGGTCGGGTCAGCTGCGAGGGAGAAGGTAACCAAAAAGAAGAAGAACAATAGCGACATAATTATCGGCAGTCTTCTTCTGAGCATCCATTAATTATAATATTTTTGACAGTTCTTGCCACTGGTCGAGAGATAATTCTTCTGCTCTCACGGTTGGGTTTAAACTAAGCTTGGCTAGAGATCTAATGACTTCTTCTTTGGATATCTTAAGATGTTTGGACAGATTTCCGGCCAGTTGCTTCCTCTTCCCTAAAAACCCAGCTCTTGTGATTTTAAAAATAGTTTCTGTTTGTTTTTCGTTTTGCGCTTTGCTTTTTACTTTTAATCTTATGATCGTCGAATCAACTTTTGGTACTGGCCGGAAGTTATTTTTTGAAATATAAGCGACTATTTCAGGTTCCGAATAATACTGAACCGATAAAGCGAGAAGATTTGTATGAAGAGGTTTTGCTTGTCCTGAGCTTGTCGAAGGAGCCATTATTCTCTGAGCAACTTCTTTTTGAATTGTCAGGACAATCAACTTTGGAGTTGGCCATTCTTCAAAAACTTTACGCAAAAAGTGCGAAGTGATGTAGTAAGGAATGTTACCCACCACCTTATACGATGGGTACCATCGCAGCTGCGATGGTACCCATCGTAATATATCTGCTTCAATAATTTCAACGTTTTTAGCGGTAGCATATTTTATTGAAAATTCATTTTTTAGATAGTTTACAAGTCGTCTATCTTTTTCAATAGCAATAACTTTGCCGGCCTTTTTGGCCAGCTCTTTCGTAAGGTTACCTGTTCCCGGACCAACCTCTAAAACTATATCATCTTTACTAACCTCAGCGGCATCAACGATTCTTTCAAGGATGTGGGGGTTTATTAAAAAATTTTGACCCAGAGATTTTTTAGGCGTTACCATATTTAGTAGTAAATTTTTTCTTCATTATCATCGCTATAATCCTCTATTATCTGCCAGTCGGCTAATTTTGCCGGAATCTCTCCGATAAATCTGGAGGGCAATGTTGCTGATGACGAACCGAATATCCGGCGATATTTTGCATAAGTTAGAATAAGATGTTCTTTGGCTCTGGTTATGGCCACGTAGCAAAGCCGGCGCTCTTCTTCCAACTCCTGAGGGTTTATCACGGTTCGGCTGTGAGGAAAAAGACCTTCTTCCATTCCGACAATAAATACGGCCGGAAACTCTAGCCCCTTAGAAGCATGGATGGTCATGAGTGTTATACGGTTGGGGTTGTCTCTTAGTTTATCTGTATGTTGAAGGAGCGAGACCTCTTCCAGAAATCTTTCTATCCCCTCTTTGCCTTCGAACTCGTCATATTTTGAGGCGACAGTTTGCAGCTCTTTTAAATTTTCTATTCTGTCTTCAAAATTTTCATAGTCACCTTGTTTAGCCAGACTGAATTCTTTAAGATATTCCTCATAGCCTATTTTTTTAATTATGTATTTTATTGTTTCGCGGAGATTCTTTTTCTCGGCAGTTTTAATAATATCGCTTAGGGTTTTGTAAAATTCAGAAACGGCCGTCAGCTGTTTTGAGGGCATCATCTTTTCCTTAACTGTCGCTTCAAGAGCTTTTAGTACGTTGGCTTTTAAGTTTCTGATTTTTTCCAAAGTTGATTTTCCGATTCCTCTTGCCGGTATATTGTATATTCTTTCAAGGGCCAACGAATCGGCTGAATTTACTGCTAGTTTTAGATAGCTGATGATGTCTTTAATTTCCTTTCTTTCGTAAAATTTCAGTCCGCCTACTATTTGATAGGGATGGCCGCTCATTATCAGCGCTTCTTCGATTGCTCGTGACTGGGCATGGGTGCGGTATAAAACGGCAAAGTCTTTAGGTGAAAATCCTTTGGCCAGAAAGTCTTCTATCTTGGAAACGACAAAACTGGCTTCATGGCGCTCATTTAGCGTTTCGATGACGGGGATTTTCTCGCCATGGTTATTGTTTGTCCAGAGAGATTTAGGAATCTGGTTTTTGTTTTTTGAGATTATTTCCTGAGCGGCGGTTATGATGTTCTTAGTCGAACGGTAATTTTGTTCGAGCATCACTATTTTTGCTTCCGGGTAATCTTTCTGGAAATTAAGAATGTTTCTGATATCGGCTCGGCGGAATTGATAGATAGATTGAGCATCGTCCCCTATTGCGAAAAGGTTGCGGTATTTTTTGGCAAGGAGGTTAATAAAAACATACTGATCATGGCTGGTATCCTGATATTCATCAACTAAAGTATATTTCCAAGTTTCTTGATATTTTTGCAGTATCTCTGGATTCTGCTGAAAAATTCTGATTGGTAAAACAATCAGATCATCGAAATCGAGTGAATTTAGGTTTTTTAATTCCTGCTGATATTTTATATATATTTTAGCTACGATATTTGGATAGAATTCCTGCGGTTCGTAATTCTCAGGAAAGACGAGCTGGGTTTTTAATTCAGAAATTTTATACAAAATTATTTTGGGATTAAAGCTCTTTGTGTCTATCTCAAGATCGGTCATCACTCTTTTCACAAGACTCAGCTGATCGTCTTCGTCAAAAATGGTGAAATTTCGGCGGTAGCCTAGCTGGAGAATCTCATTGCGTAAGATTCGGAGGCCGATCGAGTGGAAAGTGCCGATTAGCGGCATTATCGAACCTATCGAGGTTGAACCTCGATATTGAGGTTCAACCTCGAGGAGATTAAGAATGCGGCCGTGCATTTCCCCGGCGGCTTTGTTAGTGAATGTTACGGCGAGGATACTCTGGGGAGAAATCCCTTGAGACATCAGGTAAGCGACCCTATGGGTCAGGCATCTTGTTTTGCCGGAACCGGGTCCGGAAATAACCAAGACCGGCCCGTCAATAATCTTAACGGCCTCAACCTGCTTGGTGTTCAGATTTTCGAATATTTTATCAGACATTTTATAAGACTTTATCACGAATTTTAAATTTAAGACAATTTATCGCGAGGAGACTATACCCTAGGGAGGAAACACGCAGGCAAAATTGGCTTGGTTCTGCAATTTTGCCGAGTACTTAAGATTCGGTTTCTCGCTGGATAAAGGCGAAGGTTTTAGAAGCGTGCTTTAGCCGCTTCTGGAATCGCCTCAGAAACCGAATGTGGTCCGAGTCTGGGTATAGTCTCTGAGCGATATTTTTAAATTATTATGCTATATTATTTATAATGGTGACTATTTTCCTAGAGTATTTCTATTGGCATTTTACAGTCGCTCCTTTTGAGATACTCAAAATTGCCGGAGATTACTTAAAAGCCGCCAGACATCAGTTTCTGATAGTCCAGCATCTCAAAACCCTATTTTCTCCATGGCATCGCCAGAACCCATCAGATTTTAGCGTCAGACAAAAGACTTTCAGTGACAAGATAATGGATTCTGTCGCTGATCTTTATATCAGACTTATCGCCGCTGGAGTACGGTTGAGTATAGTTTTTATGGGCTTGATTTGGCAGGTTATTTTGCTCATCTGTTTTGGGCTGTTATTCGTTATCTGGCTGGCTTGGCCGGTAATAGCGGTATACAGCATCATGAGAGGACTGGCGATGCTGTAAATTTACCATTTACCAATTTAAACCGTATTTGTATATGACATTCAACTTAAGAAATTCGGAGATCTACAAGGCTGTTCTTTTCTACCGCTATTTTCCGGCCGGAATTTTAAAGTTTTACCGTGTTTTACTTTTTGTTCTCGCTCTCGTGCCGATTGGCTTCGCGGTTATTAACATGGCCTACGAAACCCAGATTTACATAAATGTCGGCTGGACATTTATTGTTTTACCTTTTGCTATTGCCGTCTCCATATTCGAGTTATTCGGCAATTATTATCTCAAATACCCTAAAGTCAAAAACACTAGTAATATTGCAGACTTGATTGAATATGAAGCGGCAAAAGTTTTTGACCGGGCTTTTGAGCTGTCTCGTGGACTTGGAGAGAAAGCTCTTTCAACAAAAACTTTGCTAACTGCCCTGATTGAAGATGGCATAATGGAAAAGCTTTTCATGAGAATTATTCCTAGCTTCGGTTCAATTAAGAAGCACCTAGAAGAGAATCTTGGCAGACGGAAACTTTTTTCTGTCAAATTTTCTTTATTTACAACTCAGGAAATTACCCCCGAAATTCTGGAGTTGCTGAAAGACGCTCTGGCTATTCGCGATAAGCACGGAAGCCGGAAAATATCAGTTCTCGATATCATGGCTTCGTTATTTGACTATAGCAATGAGTTCAAACAGTTTATTTTAAACCAGGATTTAAATAAAGAAGATATGGAGGAGCTTGCCGAATGGTACGAGCATATCTGGACATTCTGGAGAAACTACAGGAAGTTCTGGAGCTTGGAGAATCTTTTACGTCAGCCGCCGATCGGCCGGGATTGGATTTATGGTTATGCCCGTCACCTTACTGCTTTTGCAGTAAATTTGACTGACAAGATGGAACTTGCCCGACCTAAAATGCGTCTGATAAGAAGAAAGAAAGAGATGGATCAGATGGAACAGATTCTTGCCCGCTCGGGAGAAAATAACGTTCTTCTTGTCGGAGAAGAGGGTGTAGGTCGGGAAAATATAATTCTTGATTTTGCGGAAATGATTGCCAAGGGCCGGGCTTTGCCACAGCTTAATTACAAAAAGGTTTTTGATCTTAATTTATCGCTGGTTGCAAGTGCGTCAAAAGAAATTACCGATGTTCAGAATATTTTGATAGCCACATTTAACGAAGCTGTAAAAGCAGGCAACGTCATATTGGTTCTTAAAGATCTCCATAATTTTATAGGCGAAATCGGTGGGATGGGGAGGATTGATGTTTCAGAAGTACTGGTTCCCTATCTAAGATCAAGCAAAATTCAGGTGATAGCGATCACCAATCCTATAAATTTTCATAAATTCATAGAGCAGAGATCTGAGCTGACAAATGTTTTTGAAAGAATTAACATTGTCGAACCAAGCGCTGTACAAACGATCAAAATTCTAGAGGAGGCAGTGCCGGCATTTGAGTCAAAGCAAAGTATACTCGTTACCTATGGAGCGATAAAGGAAATTGTCACCGGAGCGGATAAGTTTATAAGAACGGCGCCATTCCCCGAAAAGGCATTTGATCTTTTAACTGAAGTTATCTCTCATGTCGTGAACCGAAAAGACCGGATCGTGACCAAAAAAGACGTACACGAGGTTATAAGTCAAAAAACAGGCATACCGCTGGGGCCGGTAATCGGAGAAGAGAAAGATAAACTGATTCGTTTGGAGGAGTTCATGCATAAAGAAATAATCGGCCAAGATCGGGCGGTTGAGGTTGTGTCCTCAACGATGAGGCGCTTAAGAGCAGGCTTTGCCAAGCGTGGCAAGCCGGCCGGAGTTTTTCTTTTCATCGGTCCGACGGGAGTCGGGAAAACCCTGACGGCAAAGATACTCGCTAAAATCTATTTTGGTTCCGCTGACAGGATGCTAAGGTTTGATATGTCGGAATACCAAAACCAGGAATCGCTCGATAGATTCATCGGTTCGGCTAGAAGTAACGAACCGGGACAGTTTGTGACTCAAGTTCGAGACAACCCATTTTCTTTGATTCTTCTGGATGAAATAGAAAAAGCGGATAAGAATGTCCTTAATATATTTTTGCAGGTTTTTGATGAGGGCCACCTGACTGACGCTTTTGGTAGAAGAATAAATTTTGAACAGAATATAATTATTGCTACTTCTAATGCCGGAGCTGATTTTATCCGCGACTTAATAAAGCAAGGACTAGATCCATCTATCGAGAAAGAGAAGCTGATAGATGTATTGATTAAAGAGCATCATTTTAAACCCGAACTGCTTAACCGTTTCGATGAGATAGTGACGTTCCATCCCCTATCGCAGGATCAGGTTGGTAAAATTACAATAATTCTTCTTGACTCTCTGGCCGCCAGGCTAAAAGATCAGGGCTACTTCTTTAAACCGACTCAAGATATTGCCGACTACGTGGCTAAAGCCGGCTTTGATCCCCAGTTCGGAGCCCGTCCGATGGAGCGAGTTATTCGAGATAAAGTCGAAAGCGCCATTGCCAAGAAAATCCTAGACGGAAGTATTAATAAAGGAATGGTCTTTGGTCTGACTACGGAGGATATTAAGTAAATTAAATTTAAATCAGTGGACCCGGCGGTAATCGTCCCGATAGCTATGCTATCGCGGATTTTTGATAAAGTCTGGAAAACCGCGTCTCAGCAATGTCCCGATAACTCTGGTGGGCCCATGTGGACCCGGGGAGAATCGAACTCCCGCCTCGACAATGCGAATGTCGCGTTATACCACTTAACTACGGGCCCACCAGAGTTATCGCGGATCCACGATTTATTAAAAATTTTGAAATGTTTTAATTAATTTTTCAATGGCGCTTCTTTTCTTCCAAGATTTAATTTTTAGTTCTTTTTCTCCGGCATCTTTAAGGGTATTAAATTCCTGTCTATAAACAACAACCTACGGAGCATATCTTTTCGTAGCTGGGACTAAAAACTTATTATGTTGTTTAACCCTCACATCAATGTTCTGACAGCTACCTATATAATATGCGCCATTTAGTTTAGATTGAAGGATATAGCAATAAAACATTTCAAAATTTTATAAATCGGGACGAATGCCGCGTAATGCCACTTTACTACGGGCCCTTGTTATTAATGAAAAACTCGGCTCATCTCTTATAGTCGGGCCGCCGTGAATCGAACACGGTCTTCACCCACCCGAAGGGCGCGTACTACCGGCATACTCCGGCCCGAATTTACTTTTTTCCCGTTGAACCAAACCCACCGCGGGTTTTTGAACTCATTTTATCCACTTCTTGCCACTTAGCTTTTGTGATTTTAACAAATAATCCCTGGGCTATTCTGGAGCCACGCTCTACTGTAACAGATTTTTTTGTGAAATTTAGCAAAACTATCTTGTACTCATCTTCATCTCCCCGAAAATCAGAATCCCCTATCCCAATTCCATTGGCCGGCATTAAGCCGAGTTTATGAGTTGAGCTTCGGACGGCCAAGATTAAAAAATGGTCTCTAGGTGTTTCAAGGGCGACATTTAATGGCACATAACCAACCGCCCCTGGATTTATTGTGGTTTTCTCTCTGGCATATAAATCAAAACCGGCCGCTCCGGCGGTTTTATATTCCGGCAATGGTAATTCTTTATCAAATCTTTTGATCTTGATTTTATCCATACTACACGTAGTATTTTTTCATTCTTTCCTTTTCTTCCTCTTCAACTGCTTTTTCAATTTTTTCCAAGGCCTTTTTCAATTCTTCCGGAGATTTTTTATCTAACTCATGCACCCTTTTCCTTAGGTATTCTTTTTTATTTTTTGTCGGATCATCCAGAACTTCAGCCAGGAGAGAGTTTAATATCAGGCCGATTTTCGGTCCCGGCTTGGTTTTTAATTCTTTCATTACGTCTTCCCCATTAACTTTCAGCATCTTTGCCGAGATTGGATCATGAGAAACTTTGTCGATTATGTATTTAAGGTGTCTGAGCTTATATGGCACGGCCTTCGGGGTGCCCGAGCCAATTCTATCGGCTTCTCGTATTTTGATCAGGTCTTCCATATTTTCCGGGCCAACATTTACCATCAGCCTTCTGACGGAAGATTCAGTAACCTCATCGACGTTGTAGTAAAAAAGATGATAGCGGACCAACTTGATGACTTTTTCTGAAATATCATTAGGGAATTTCAGTCTTTCCATTATCTGAGCGGTTATTTTACCTCCGACTACGTCGTGGCCATAGAAGGTCGAATATTTACCGTCCCCTCTTTTTGTTCTGGGCTTACCTACGTCATGGAACAATGCTCCAAGGCGGACGGCCAGAGAATATTTTTTATCGGCTGTATATTTAAGGGCTCGAGTGTTATGTTCCCAGACAGTATATATATGATGTAAGTTTTGGCCGACATCTATCCCCTCTCTTAGCTCAGGAATAATATGTTGAAGGAGACTTGTTTCTTCGAGAAGCAGAACACCTTCGTATGCATTATCCGATTCTATTATCTTAACGAATTCATCTCTTACCCTTTCTTTTGATATGGCTCTCAGCCATTCAGAGTTGTCTTTTACTGCCATGAGCGTCCCTTCTTCTAATTTGAAATCTAACGTTGTGGCAAATCTCACTGCCCTTAATAATCTTAACGCATCTTCCATAAATCTATCCTTAGGTTGTCCGACGGTTCTGATAAGTTTTGACTTTATATCTTTCTGGCCATTGAACAAATCAACTAGCTTTCCTTTGGCATCCATAGCCAGAGAATTTACGGTGAAATCTCTGCGTGACAAATCTTCCTCTAGCGTTTCAGCAAATTTAATTTCATCAGGATGCCTTTTGTCGGTGTACCTACCTTCAATTCGGTAAGGAGTAATCTCGACAATTGAAATAGCACGGTCTTCTGAGCTTGTCTTTACTCCGACCGTACCAAAGGTATTCTCATACACATTGTCAGGGAAAATTTTCTGAATTTCTTCAGGCTTAGCATTAGTAGTAATATCCCAGTCTTTTGGTTCTCGATCCATAAGTAAATCCCTAACGCATCCGCCCACAATATAGCCTTCATATCCGGCCCTAGATAACTTTCCTAATATATTTTTTATTTCTTTCGGTAGAGTCATAACAATTGATAAATTAGCATTTTTCTGGTATTTTTACAAAGAATTTACTATTATGCCCTCGTAGTTCAATGGATAGAACAAGACACTCCTAGCGTCTGGATCCATGTTCGACTCATGGCGAGGGCACAGAGTATCGTAGAATACAGAGAAAGGGGCCTATAGTGAAACGGTATCACGCGACCATGGCATGGTTGAAGTCGGGGCTCGACTCCCCGTAGGTCCACTACTTCGCTCCTCGCTAACGCTCGGAGCTACGAAGTGCCGAGGGCACTATTGACTTTTTAAACTGAATATGGTATCATATAAAGTAGCTGAGAAGCTATTTTATATTACATTAACCATGTTTATTAAATACACAATTTTAACCCCGATTTTACTAGCTTTTTTAAGTCTTTCTTTGGTTTTTGGTGCGTTGCCTGCCCATGCTCAAGGTGCACCCTCATTAAGCGGTGAGTCTGCAAATGTGGCTGGTTCTCGTAATGCTACTTTAAGCGTCTTTGTGAATTCTAACGGCGGCACTACGGAACTTCACTTTAAATACTGGACCGGCTCTATATTCAAAGAAAAAATCTATTTTGGCGTAAGTGGAACGTCCAGAGTTGAGGTGGGCTTAATTAACTTACTCGAGGGAACCACGTATTCCTATCAGGTTTTTGCCAGGAATTCTTATGGCTCAACTACCGGAAGTACTAATACATTTACCACCTATGGAAATAGCGGATCGGGTAATTTTAGCGATTCAAACAATACTAATACTTCTTCCGGCTCCGGTATTAATACTTCATCTTCGCAGGGTGCTCCCCTAGTGGCTACAAATGGTCCCGCCTCTGTTTCTACTAATTCAGCGGTTATAAACGGCAGTGTTAATCCTAATGGAGCTTTAACAACTTTTTGGTTTGAATTTGGGACTACTCAAATTTTGAGTCAGACTACAACCATTCAGTCTGCCGGAAGCGGAAGTTCTTGGTTGCTTGTAACCGGCAATTTATCGGGTCTTGAAAACGGCAAAACATATTATTATCGGACTGTTGCCCAGAATGTCTATGGTGTAAATCGAGGTGAGGTTAAAAGTTTCACTACCGGAGCTAATGGATCTGGCTTGAGCCAATCATCTAGTAGTGGTCAAGGCCAGGTTCTGGGTGCAGTGTCAGGGAATGGAAATGGAAATGGTTCGCAGGCATCAACTAGCACAGCTACCTCCGGCAATGTTGAAACCTCAATTAATTCTGGAGTAAATCAGGTAAATCAGCGGCCATCTTTTATATCTCTGGAATACTCCTTGGCCGACGAAGGAGCTCTGGTGGTTGAAGCTGATAACGCCAAGCCTAAACCGGGAGAAGAGTTCAGCTATACGATAGTTTATAAAAACGACGGCACTTCTTCTTTTAATGAGACCGCTCTAAAAGCTATTGTTCCGATTGAAGCTGATTTTGTCAGCGCCAGCATTGAACAGGTTAGAGTATCCGGAAATGTCGTTGAATTTAACCTAGGCCATATTTCTCCCGGAAGCCGAGGATCAGTTATAGTTGTAGTAAAAGTTAAAGAGACGACTAAATCCGGAGCTAATATTATATTTACTTCTGTTCTGGGGTATAAAGATAGATTAGGAACTCAGCTTGCCACTACCTCATATCTAACTGCCATTGTCGAAGAACTTGATTCCGGTGAACAAGTTTCTTTACTTGGCTTTCTTTCCGATTCGGCTTCAACTTGGCTGGTAGTTCTTGGCCTCATTGTCTTAATCGCTTTGTTAGCATATAAATTCGTATCGATGAGAAATGGCAGAAATCAGGACAAAGAAAAAGATATTTATGGTTTTGTTGGAATTCCTCCGACGTTTGAGAAGATTGATCCACCGATGGGCCGGTCAGATATTTTTCAACCGGTTAAGTAGTTGATGGGCCCCCTCCCCAGTTTTAGAAAAAAACTGGGGAGGGGGCCCATAGCTCAATAGCGCAGAGCGTCCGGCTCATAACCGGTTGGTTGCAGGTTCGACCCCTGCTGGGCCCACCACCCTTCTTTTAGAAGGGTGTAATTGTTCTTTTAATCTTTGGGAGGAGGAGATGTATAGGCGTATCGAATCGAGCGACTGGATGAACCGTCTTGATTTGTGGGAAGCTCTATGTGATGCCGGCTTGCCGGTGCAAAACAGGAAGTGGAAGCGCCTCGAAAACAAGAGTGCCCGCTTCTTCTTTACCGAGGCTGGGTGGCAGAAGTATGGTCACAGAACTTTGAGCGCACTTCGTTCCATGGGTGTGATTGCCCGAGTTATCTCTCTGAAAGAAAACGATCCTCGACTGAACGTGATCTATCACGATAAGTGGCAGATAAACGTACGGTTTGGCGGTCGTAAGTAGCTTTCTTGTGCCGGGGTGTATTGGAATGGCAGACAAAGGGGGCTTAAAACTCCCTGTCCGAAAGGGCGTATCGGTTCGAGTCCGATCTCCGGCATTTCTCTCTCATGGGTCGCTAGCTCAGCGGTAGAGCACCCGGCTTTTAACCGGAGAGTCGCAGGTTCGATCCCTGCGCGGCCCATTTCTCTTTTGCGAACCAGTAGCTCAGCTGGATAGAGCATCGGCCTTCTAAGCCGAGGGTCACAGGTTCAAATCCTGTCTGGTTCGCCAAGCCTCTCTTCGGAGAGGCCTTTTCTTTATGTGGGGGTAATGATATTTTTAATTTGAATTAAGTTTAGTCATAGGGAGGGTTCGCCTAATGGTATGGCACTGGTTTCGAAAACCAGCGGGAGCAATCCCTTGCAGGTTCAAGTCCTGCACCCTCCGCAGTCAACATTTTTTATCGAAAAATAAAAGGGGTCAGGTCCCTTTTTCTTTTTCTATAAGAAACTCACGTTGGACTTGGATAACGTGATATTCCCGGTTCAAACCATTGTAAAAGAGTCGAAATCTAGTAATGGTCGGTTGGGACCTGTCAAAAAACCGCACTGGCAAAAGACAAACGGGCGACTTCTCGTCCATTAGCCCTACTCTGTTGCGGGGGTTGAAGGACTTACATTCCGCAATTATGGCAGTTTCCGGCTATTGGCCATTTCAATTTGTTAGGACTTGGTAACGTCATTCGGAGTTTCTGTCGTGCTCCTGTTCTTTTATTACTACGCCATTATCTAAAGCGGAAATGGCCATAGGATAACCTGCAATAGTTTGAGAGACGAGTTTAGTTGGACCCGATGAAGGAGCGATTTCGGTAAAAATAGACCCAGTCGAGTCTCTTGCTTGTACAGGAAAAATAAACTCGGTTAATTTATGTAAATGATCTGTCTCAAGTTCTGCTGTCCGATCCGTCATTTCTTTTATTCTGGCACCAAAGTTTTTTATATTTTCTTCCTTGTCTAAAGTGATTTTAAATTGATCTAATGAATCTAAGAATTCTTTCGAAAAATCCATAATATTCAATACCATTTTGTTATCAATTTTAAGCATAGGACCAGGACCCTCCTTACTTACTCCTCCCCTTGGAAAATAGTCATGAGCTAGTCCATTTCTAAATACGTCCCAAAGTATGTTTATGTCATAATCTTTCTTATTAAAGCATTCATCTATATATTTTTTTACATTATCTCTATAGAGTTTTCCATTGCCCGTAAGAATACTTCCTAAGAATTCTATATATGAAAGGGTACATAGAGCCAAGGGGAAATTATTACCATGATTTCGCATGGAGTTAATATCGCTCCTCATCCAATGATTTACATAGCGTTCGTAAAATTCTTCTTTTGTAATCATTTATATAATTTCAATCTCGCTAGAGAGATCGCTGAAATTAACTTCAAAAACTGAAATAGGTTTTACCGGGTTTTCACATATCCATTCCATAGCATGAGCATTACCGGTTCTCGGTGTAAAATCTTTTCTATCCAAAACATATATATAGCTCGTTCTATTTTTAGCATCCTCGATTGCCTCTTGGTTAGCAGTAAATTTTATTACAGCATCTTCTATTGTATTCGCCGACACGCTAAAACTGCTCCTGCCATTAACTACTATTGCCCTAAAAATTGCCACCTCTAAATAAGGAGTGGCTGATACTGATGACGGCCCATCTTTAATTGGCTCTGTTTTACCTTTTGGAATAGTATATGACTGACGAGGCTCCAACTCCTTTATATCTTTAGCTGGTGAACCATGGAATAAATATTTGTCCTCTTTTTGAAGTTCGATTAATTTTTGTTTTGAATTACTCATAATTATTAGAAATTAACAGAAATTAGGTAAATTGAACAGATAATAAAAACAAAGAAGCTCCGCACAAGACGAAGTTTGGAACTTCTCTGTGCGGAGCTTTTAACTACCGCTTACTACTTCGACGCCCAGGTCTGCTTGATATCCTCGAGGACCGAGAGGAGGTTTTTCTGGTCGTCCTCCGTAAGGGTCCAGAGGACATCGTTCTGGAAATCGAACCAGGCGTTGGTCAGCGAGAAGGAACGAAGTTCAGGCTTGTTGCCCACTTGTGCCTTGACCCTGTAATCGAAATAGGTCCCTTCCTGCAGACGCAACTTGTGGTCTGCGAGCTGCTGCAGATAGGTCTGGTAGTCGGCGAAATTGAATCCCTTGCCGGCCACCATATAGACACGGACGTCGGCGAACTGACGATAGGTTGACTGCGATGTCATGCCACCGCCCGCGCTTAACGTGGTCTGCGCCGATTCGACATTGATCGTCGTTACACCTGTCTCGATCCCTTGGGCGAAGATTCGCTTGAGGGACTTTGATTGGTCACCGACCTCAAACTCCGTGGAACCCATGTAGTCGTACTTGAGTTTCCCGTTGCCAAGTTCGCAACGCTGAATGAGCCATGGTGTCTTCATTGTTCGCTCCTCCTGACCTAAAAGGCCTTGAAACTGGTTACCGCTTTAATCGTGATCACACTCCTGACCGAGGCCGGCCAGTAGTTGTTCTGCTTCGGCTTCATCAACTCTTCCGCCAACTTGGCGAGATACTTTTCGTATGCATAGATCTGACCTCGTCGCATCGAATCGTATCGAGGATGGACCGAGAACCAGATGTGCTGTTCCTTCGGATGGAAGTTGTGAACGACCACCTGGCCATTACCGAGATAAAAGATACTCGGTGGCTTCTCGGCTCCATCGGGAACATCGTCCTCTTTCCAGGGAAAGAGCTTGTCGACTTCCTTGATGGAACTTCGAAGTGCATCCAGATCGGGGTTCTCCAGCGGTGGTTTGAACACGAAAACAATCTCGCCCTTCACGCCGTACCGACGATCTTTCATCTCCGCAACTGCCTGTCGAATCTTTTCTGTTAAGGTACTCATCGAGATACCTCCTGAGTGTAGGTTGGGGAAATCCCAACTACCCCGATATTATACCATATTTTTATACCCCTTGCAATAGTAGTGATTTTTTGGTATAATATAGAAACACACTGCTTTTTAACATAATATCTAGTCTTCTTCCTGCAAAGTCCTTATATCCAATGTGAGTATTTTGTAGGGAGAAGACCTTTCTTTCCTCCCTCTCAGCGACCTACTTCGCAGAGAACACAAACCGCACAAACCGTCACGGATAGTAGGATCCTGACATGCAAGTGGTCCAGCGGTTGGACCAGGAGGAAAGTCATGTTTCAGTACACAATCGAAGCAATAATTCGGTCCCTGGAGGTGCCAGTATCCACTCTGGCAAATCCATACACCCCCACTCGTCAGGATTTGACTGATCTGAGGATCGTGGAAATGATCATCAGTCAGCCACTTCTAAAGGGTGGGCTTCGTAAGCATTTGTCGGAACTCTCGGACGAGGATTTTCTCGCCCAGCTTCCGACAGAACTTCGTGATGAGCTCAAGGATCTGATCAGCGACTACGATCCTAGCCACTGGGGAATGCGTGACGCAATTCTTGGTGCGGCTCATTGGTACCAACTGCTCAAGAATGACAAAGAGGACGGCCAACGGAAATACCTCCATCCTGCCGTTATCGACCATTTACGAGCCGTCGGCTATCAGGATCACATAGCCAGAAAGATCGTCGCCGCCGCAAGTGATCGGTTGGCCATTCATGCGGTACGCTGGATGAAAGATACACTTCAACGAGAGCTCGAAGTAAATCCAGGGAGATCGAAACGTGGCTTCGACGTTTTCGAAGAGGTCAGGTGCATTCAGGCTATGCTTGGTTGTATGTTCCGTGGCATCGTGGAGGAGGGTCGAGAGAATCACCTCAGCCAACCCATGATCCAACATATGCTCAAGCTGAGAGGACACAGGCTTCCTTCGGAAGCCAACCTGAGTCACTTTGGAGCAATTCTCGGCTTCCTCGAAGCCGCTCGATTGAGCCTCGTGAATATCCCGCCACCATTTATGGTGAAGTGGTGAAGTAAGCCCCGACAGAGAGCCCCGTGTAGAATGCACGACCTCTGCCGGGGCTCTTTTATTTCAACAAAAAACCGACGATCAGTCGGCTGCTTCATTAGACTCCTTATAGAATCTGGGAGCATTTCGGTGGGTATACTGGTGCATGAGGAAAATCATTCCCCAGACATTGTGCGGTTAGGAGACGAAGAGGATATATAATCCACTGCAGGCTATAGATTACAACTGATAGCATTAATGCGTAAATAATTTTTAGAATTATGCCAACCCAAACAATTATCAGGTCAAACATTTTTATCTTCTCCCCTTGATAAATTAGATTGATATCTTTCCCATTCTATCCAGTCATCCACACACGACTCAACACATGGATCAGTAATTTTGCAGCATGTCGGTTTGGGCGGTTCTTTTTCTTCAAGTCGTTCCTCTAATCGAAGAAAGAAACCGGGTCCTTTAGATAAACTCATTATCGTACTCTCACTTTGGTTAATTCTTCAGACCAGAAATTGGTTTCAGGATGTCCGGGAATTCGGAGATAGATTAGGAAACGATGATGCCTCAGATGTCGTTTTAGTCCTCCCATGTCGTAAATATTTTTGACTTTACCGACTGTATTGGCTGGCAGATATTTTGTTGACGCATCTCTTTTGTCTTGAGAATAATCGGCAGTCCGTAATTGGACTAAGTCGGATAACTTCAGACCTGGAAGCATCTGCTTTGGAGCAGAACGAGGAATTGATTTGATGGTCATGACTACTTTGTCTCCCTATTTTTCACATATCCAATAATCATCAGGGCAAGTCGCGGATGTGGACGAGCCGTTCCGTTTGCCCAACGCCTTACTGTCGATTTAGCTACTTCAAACTCAGAAGCAAGTTCCGATGCAAAATCAACTGTAAGGTGGTCGTTATTATCCATAAGATGATTAATTAATGTATCTTGTAATTCTCGGTATATTTTCTCCTGAAGAGCTGAGACGATTGCTTGTTCTGCTTTTTGAGCAGGACGAGAATGTCCATTTGCCCATCTGGTTATGGTACCAACCGCCGTCCTAAACTCATCGGCGAGTTCTCGTTCGCTTCCAGGACGATAATCCAGATAGGATTTTAGTAATCTTTGGAAATAGCTATCTTTTTCTACGTGATCGGCCATGACAGCTCCTTGTTAATAATGCTGGATATAGGGTAATACATTTCCGAGCTATAGGCAACATTCGGAGTTTCTGTCGTGCTGATAGGTCTTGAGAAAATGCTTAAATTAAGCTACTTTCAGTAAAAATAAGAATGGAAAATAAGAATACAAAACCTTTTTATCAGGCCCTACGGGAGGAGTCTGTTCGCGATTGTCTGAGCAGTAGAACTAGAAATATAGCGCTAGATAGTTTTACTGTGACACCAGTATTTGAGGAGGAGTATGTCGAATATCTTAAATTACACCCCGCCCTCCTTAAAATTTATAAAAAATGGATCTTGAGCCAAAAACCAGCTCCCGGCTACTCATTAGATGATGAGGATTTTTATAATTTGCGAGAGGAGATAATAAAAAGACCGGGAGAGGAGGTCTTAACGTTTTTATTGGATATATTAATTCCCGGTCTCGAATCTAAAATATTAAAAAATTTAGAATATTGGCGTGTATATTTAAGCAATGACGAGGAGACATTAAAGAGGCTAACCTTAAAAGTCCTACTCGAAACATTAAAAATAAACAGTAAGGAGTATGTTAAAGAAGAGGGTTATCCCGATTTTGTTGTTTCATTTTTAGATAAATTTCAATACGTATCATTCAGTTTTCTTAATCTAAAACATCTTGAGCTATATACCATTAAATCCGATGATAAATTCAAAAAATCATTCGAAGAAGAGTGGAAAAGACTTTGCTTATATCAAGATGGCTTCTACGGATTTGAAGTTTTACCCCTACTTCAGTGGGATGATTATTTTCGATATTTAAAGTTACCGTTTAATAATAAAACCTTTTCTCAACTAAAAAATACCAAAGAATATCAGCAAGTTAATAATTATATAGTTGCCATGGCATTCTTTAAACCCTTACCCCATCCGAAATTGGGGCCGGCATTTCGTGAACAGCTTTTCTTGATGTATGAGCCATTATTAAGATCGGGTATTAATCAGTACGAGAAACGATCGGGGACGTATTTTAGCGAAGATAAGAAGGCAGAAATGACAGAGTGGATAAAACAAGAAATAGCACCAAAATTAAAATCTTTCGATTTTTTCTACGCATCTGCAAAAAAGCTTGAAAAAAATTTCCACGAACCTAAATTATTTTCTCTTATCGGTCGCGGCGGATTATTAACCCGGTTGGGTTTAGTTACAGATTCAGACGAATATCCGTTTACCGCATTTTATGAAAGAGCTTTAAAAGATTTAATGCGCAAAAAGCTAGGAGGCTCGGAATATGAGGGTGATTCATCTATATTTAGTGAGGAAGCTTTAAAAGATCTAAATCCAAAAAGGCTAGGGACATCCAAATATAAAAGTAACACATCTCTGTTTGGCTTCGACGACATATCACAGAAAGATATAGATGAAAATCTAGGAACATTGTCACCCTATGATCTAAAAGATAAAAATGGGGAAAAAGTGGGTTGGAAAAGAGATACATTCATAACTATGACCGGAGTTTCAAGGACTACTCTCAAAAGATGGGACCTAAATAAGATCTTGAGTCCCCGAAGAGTTGGTTTGTATCGTTGTTACACAGAAGACGATTTCAATTCAGCTCAAGAGCTAATTAAAAAACGCAGCAAGTATCGCCGGAAATAAAAATATTTAATAAAGACCAAGACCCCCCAATAAGGGGTCTTTTAGTTTTAGCTGACAGATGTGGACCCATTATGTATTGAGGGGAGGCAGCCCCTATAAGCATATGAATAAGGATCCACATCAAAAAGAACATTTCAGAACCACAAGTTTTTATCTTGCGGTTTTTCTATTTGCAAAAGGAATTGAGCTACTAAATATCGATAAGATTACTGATCCGAGACGATCGGCATTTATCTTTAATGATTCTCCAGAGCGAATGACGCTAACGGAGAGTTTTAATTTTGGCAGAGAAAATAATTCCGAGGTGATGGTCGATTCAAGGAAGCTAATCCAGTCAATAAAGATTTTAAAGGAAAAACTTTATCAAGATAACTTTTAAAATGTTACCACCAGAAGCCATAAAAGAATACCGGGAACTATACCTTCGCCATTATGGCATTGAGCTTTCCGTTGAAGAGGCGGCACTAAGGGCCAATAACTTAGTGAATTTATACAAAGCCGTTTACATTAGTGGCAAAGAACAAAAAGAAAATGAACCAAATACAAAACAAAACTGAAAATATTGATTTGGATTTTTTGAATTATGCCTGGGATTTAGAAAAACAATGGCGAAGTGTTCAGCCGAAACTTTCGGATAGTGAGCTACTCAACATATTTCCAGAAGCCCGAGAAATCATACCAGAAAAGATTGCCGAATGGCAGGAAGAAGGAGATAGGGTGGCCGTCATTATAAAAAGAAAATTGTCAGTAATTAGCCAAAAATCAGCTCCAGAGAATCAATGGTTCTGGCGGGAGATTGTAAAGGTATTTGATGGTCCGGAGTTATTAAAAATAAATCAGAATATTGAGCGGTTGAAACGATTAAAGTCGGTAAGTCGAGGTCGAGTCCCCAAAGGACGGCTTACCGAGGAAGATATAGAGAGAGCGAGGGTAGCACCAATAGAAAATGTAGTTAATGGGCAGTTTAAAAAATTAGGAAATAAATCAGTTGCCTTATGCCCCTTTCATAATGAGAAAACGCCTTCATTTTATGTTTATCCTGAAAATCGTTTTCACTGTTATGGATGTGGCAAAAAAGGCGACGCAATCAGTTTCGTTATGGAATTAAACGGTCTCAAATTTCCTGACGCCGTAAGATTTCTTAACGGAATTTAAAATAGAAATGGCTTGGAAGAAATTAATTAAGAAGTCAGATATTTGGAACTTTGAAGAGAATGGTGATTTAGAAGGTGAATATGTGGGCGTTAAGGAAAATCAGGGCAAGAATGGTTCCAATATGTATTTTGTCAAAAAAGAAGACGGTAAAGAGGTTTCGTTTTGGGGGAATACCTTGCTCGATAATCACTTAAAAGAAATGGCTGTCGGAACGAAACTTCAGATTAAGTTTCTTGGTTTCGTTATGTCCGAGAAAACCGGCAGAGAATATAAAAACTTTGAAATTGAAACTTGGGAAAACGATTAATCTAATGACCGCCTTTGTAATCAGTTCGGGTTCTTGTAGCGAAAGGCTTCCAGTGAGTCCCCGCTATCAAGGATCCGAACTGGAGACGGTACTCACTGACGATGGAACAAGATTATACAAAAGTAGAACCTCAGATTGAAAAAGAGTTTCAGAAAATTGAATCTGAGATTAAGGATAATAAAAAGGATCCTGATGTTGAATTAATAACCCGACACATTGAGCTTGAGGAAGTATATCAAGCTTTTGAGAAAATCGGAGCCGTTAGCCGTGAAGTAATTGATATTGCAATGGCAATTGCTTACTCCTCGCTTAAATCTGACCTTGCTGATGTGCCACTTTGGGGTGTTCTTGTTGGACCACCATCATCAATGAAAACGGAGCTCGTTAAAGCACTTCGTGGATTATCGCATATCTATTATCTCGATACCCTGACAAGCAATCCTTTCTCGTCCGGCTATGTAGCTCCTAAAGGTCGTAAAAGCTATGACCTATTGGATGAGTTGGATAATAAGTGTCTTGTCATTCGAGATATGACCACCCTATTTTCCTTAAACGAGGAGACGGTTAAAAAACTTTTAGGAGAACTCGTCGCAATTTACGACGAGGAATTTGCCAAGTTTTCTCCGACAAGAGGACTGAAGTCATATAAAGCTAAGTTTTCTTTATTAGGATGTATCACTCCGGCAGCATTAAATAAACATCGCCGATATATCGATATGATCGGAGCCAGATTTTTGTTTATCAGGTTGCCAGAACTTACTTCTGAACGGGAAAGAAAAGGTTTCGGTATCGCTTGGCAGAGTGAAAAGCGTAAAGGATTAATTAAATATGCCCGAGAGATTATGTATTCATATATAACCCAAATTGATGGCAAAAATCCAATCCTATTGCCGGAAGATGTAAATATTCAGGAGATATTAAATGGCTTGGCGGTATTGGTATCTAGGGGGAGGGGCACTGTTTTAACCAAACAGCAGTCATTCAAAGATGATGAAGGCAAGGACAGAACCTATTACGAGGTCGAAGATGTTCAAGTCGAGGAACCTTGGCGGGCGTTACTTCAGCTAAGGGGGCTGAGCCGTTACTTAGCCATAGTCCGGGGCAAGGAAACTGTAACCACGGACGAGATGAAAACATTAGCTGAAATCGGTCTTTCAACAATGCCTGTTGATCGGGCCGAAGCCGTCCAGCAGTTGTTTAAGCAATTAAATACCCGCCCTTCCTTAACCAGTAAGGAGTTGCAGGCCTTGTTACCTCATCGGTCTCATAGAACCTTCCAGCGCCTGTTTAAAGAGCTCGAAGCGCTTAAAATGGTTGATGCCTACAAAGAACCTGATGGCCCACCTAATCAACCGTGGCATTGGTTCCTGAGAGAAGATATTCAGAATGCCCTAACCAAGGCATACGGCATTGAGAATATGCCTCAGGTGGAAGAAGAGGTAAAAGAACTACCCCCACCAAACTTATTTGACGCGACAGAAACTCCGAATGATAGGACGGTAGAGAACACCTTTTAAGTGATACATTCGGAGTTTGTGTCGCGCTAATAACATAGGAAAAATGAGCGAAATGTCAGAAAAAATTAAAAAATAACTAAAACCAAAACTATGGAAAATACAATAAATAATAAGGAACAAATAATAATAGATTTTGACTTCATTCAAGAATTAGCAGGAGAAGGATACCTTGAGCGAAATCTGACCGCTGAAGAATTAGAAACTATCTTCTATAAAATCTCGGATAACTTGTGGGAATTTATAGCCAGAACGACAGACGAAGTTATTGAGTTCAACGAATTACTTGAAGCAAATAAAAATGCCAAAAATGTATTCCCGCATTATAAGGTTATCTGGAAAAATGAAAATTCCTATCAAAAAGAATTTAAAGAACGAGGATGCTTTCTTACATTAGATGATGCCAAACATTTTATTCACCACGATTGGATATTACCCGAGGACCGGTGGAGAGTTTACAAGGTCGATCAAGATAAGTCGGAAATAGAAGTCTACAAAGTTAACTAGCATGAGCGAAATATCAGAAAAACAAATTATTGCTAATCAGCAGAATGCCCTTAAATCGACAGGTCCAACTTCAGATGATGGCAAATCAATCAGTAAATTAAATTCTTTGAAGCACGGCATTTTATCTAAGTCATCAATCATTACCACCGGCGACGGTGAAGAGGATTTAGAAATGTTTGAAGTTATCACCGAAAGATTAGTCGAGGATTTTCAGCCCATCGGATTAGCCGAGGAAATGCTCGTAGACCGCATTATCAGCTCCTATTGGCGCTTGCAACGGGTTATGAGGGCTGAAGTAGGCGAAGTCAGGAAATTGCAGGATAGTCACATGATTAATAGTATTACCAAGCGAGCAGAACAAGAGAATCAACACCAGAAGCTTATAGATATTTTTCGTTCTAAAAGGTTTCAGGCATCTTTCGGTATTCAAAGTTTAATTGGGCTAGTTGAAACTGCCGAGGATGAGGTTAAAAGCCAAGGTTTTATATCTGATGAAACTATAGATCTTATCCATAATCAGTTCGGTGAAGAAGGAAACAATTTTGCTATTATGGCTGCGACTATGAATGTGATGATGAAGCAGGAGGAAATAGATGGTGAACCTTGTCTGGTTCCGAAAGAAGCTGCCAAGGAGGCTTTCCTTAAATTGGTTCAGGAACAAAAAGAATTATTTGGCAGTTTCCTCAAAAACATTGAAGAAAAAGAACATCTCGAAGACGAAAGTGACTTGATGGCAAAGAGTATCCCGGATGATAAAACTCTCGAAAAACTTACTCGTTATGAGGCCTCCTTGGAAAAAGGTCTTTATAGGGCGATACATGAATTACAAAGATTGCAGTCGCTTCGTCGAGGTGAAAGGCCTCCTATACCATTCGCCATCGACGTAGATATAGGCAATGACCGGTAAAATGGGTTCGTTTCGCAGAAATCAATTAATCCTATATTTTACTCACAAAATGTGGTAAAATATAGCAAATTTATGAAACATACTAATACTGACAGGGTTAAATACTACATGTATTGTCGTAAGAGTTCCGAGGATAATAAGGAGCGGCAAATGCAGTCCATTGAATCTCAAGAAAAGGAGCTAAAGAGATTAGCCGAGGATCAAGGACTCCATGTCGTTAAGATTTTTAGAGAAGAGAAATCAGCTCATACTCGCGGCCGAAAAATATTTGGAACTATGATGGCTGGACTTGAGAGAGGAGAGGCAAATTCGATTTTAACTTGGCATGGAAATCGTTTGGCCCGGAATGCTTTTGATGGTGGTTGGATTATTACTGCTATGGACGAAGGCACTGTCAAAGAAGTAAAAACAGTAACCAAAACCTACTATAACGAATCTGACGATAAATTCTTTTTACAGTTAGAGTTTGGTATAGCCAAAAAAGATTCAGATGATAAAAGCAAAGTTGTTAAAAGAGGTTTAACCACTAAATGTGAACGAGGTTCTATGCCCGGTGTTGCTCCGGCAGGTTATCTAAATACTCCCGAATTAGCCGGTGGTTCAAGATATATCAAAAAAGATTTAGAAAGATTTGATTTAATTAAAAAAGCTTGGGAGCTGATGGCGATGGGAACTTACAGTGTAAGGCGAATTCAAAAAATGATGAATGACGATTGGGGTTATAAAAGTAGAGCTTCCAAAAGACAGGGCGGTCGCCCAATGTCTATGAGTACGCTATATAAAATATTCAACGATAGTTTTTATTACGGCTATTTCGAATATCCGAGAGGCAGCGGTAGTTTTTATAAAGGATCTCACGAACCAATGATAGGCGAAGAAACTTTTAATCGAGTTCAATTCTTATTGGGAAGTAAGCTAAAAGCCAAACCAAGGAAAGATAAAATGTTTACTTACGGTGGTGGGATAATAAAATGCGGGGAGTGTACCAGCCAGATAACCATTGAGGATAAATATAAGAAACAAAAAAATGGCACGATCCACCACTATATTATTTATCGTTGCACTAAGAGTAAAAATCGAAACTGCACTCAGCACGCAATCCAGGAGCATGTTCTAAACGAGCAGGTTGCTTCAATTATAGAAAAAATTGAAATACCAACTGATTTCCACGAATTTGCGATGAAATGGTTAAAATCTGAAAATGCTAAAGAATCAGAAGAACGCGGTCAGATTTTAGCTACTCAAGAAAGAGCTTACGACCTATGTCTTAAAAAGCTGGATGGTTTAATTGATATGAGAGCTGCCAAAGAACTAACTGAACAAGAGTATCTGACTAAGAAATCCGAGACATTAAGAGAAAAAGAGCGCCTAGAGAACGGGATGCAGAATATTGGGAAGAGAGTTGAACACTGGCTCGAACTAGCTGAGGATGTATTTAGGTTTGCCGAAAATGCTAAGAAGAAATTTGATACAACCAAGGATCTTCAAGTGAAAAGACAGATACTTTCGGTTTTAGGTTCGAACTTCATATTAAAAGACAAAAAGCTGAGCATTTCCTTAGATAATGTGCTTTTCCCACTCCAAATAATCTCGGAAGACCTAAAAGCCAATAATTACACTTTCGAACCGCTAAGTAATGGCTCTATTACAAGAAAAACAGACACTTTTGTGTCTGCTTCTCCTTCTCTGTTGCGGAAGTGTTACGCAGTTGGCACCAAATAATAGCTGATATTATTAGGTTTACAGAGTTTATGGGCACACCTATTTTAGGGCAGGCCTTGTAAGATTAATCAGCTCTAAATAATAGTTCATACTACGGACAATTATATGCTTTTCGCCAGCCAGCCGTCACTGCTTCCTGCTCGGTGCAGAACCATTGCTCGCCGCGTGCTTCGTCTATTTTTGTTACGTTATATGAGGCACAACCAATTACGTGATATATTTTCTCGCCGTCTGAAGCTATATTGCCTTTAATATCGCAAGACGAGGGTGGCTGTGTCTGTTGCGGTGTAAACGTTGGTGTGGCTATTGGTGTGGTCGTTTGAGTAACAACAGGACAGCCACCCCAAAGCCCTTTGTTTTGCTCTCTGGCTTCGCTCTGGGCGCTAGTAAATTGGTTTTGGTACTTAATGTCAGGTGGATAGCTTGAAGCGTAAGCATAGCCCTGTTGTACAAGCTCAAGATTTACAAAAGTATTTCCAATATAAACGTAGCGCAGTAAGCGTCCGTATTTATCAGCTTCACTAACGTCTTTTTCAAGGCGTACCTTTTTATTTAAAACCAGCTCTTTATTTTTATTAGACGCTTCAACTCCAAAACATTGAACCGGCTTTCTTGGGTCAACAGTTTCAGGTGTATCTATACCGATATATCTAATTCGTTGCCCACCCTCAATTTCAATTGTATCGCCGTCGATTACTCGGGTTACTAAAAACAAGTCGGCTTGCTCGTTAGTATCTTGCTGATTTAGCGGGGCGGCCTTTGTAGTTGGCGCTGCAGTTACAGTTGTCTGTGGCTGCTCATTTTTTAATTCAGTTTCAGGTTTTGAGGGTGCAGTAGCACCAATACCGATAAGGGACACAAACATTATTCCACCAAAAACTAGTCCAACGAGTTTTCTTGTTGGTAGTTTTATGCGAGTAAATAGAGACGGTTTAACAAGACCGGCGACTAAAGACGCAAAAGAGACTAGTAATAATATAAAAAATAGATTTGCCATTGGGGCTGTGTTAGCTTTAATTATATCTTAAAATAGTTGACTTACAAAACCAGGGTGCTATTATCTGCGTATTAACAAAGTTGCCCGTCCCAAAGGGCACAAAATACCTTAGTGTTTTACTGCACGTTGCCCACGGTGAAGTTAATGTATAAACACGGAAATAACCAAAACCCGTTATCATATACCACTTAGTACGGAACCTAGCGGCACTCAATAGGGGTCAATCCAATCTTTTGGCAAAATAATGCCTAAAACGGCCTAAGTACCCAGGTAGTAAACACATAAATACGCGTTTTTTGCGTGCGTTTATGTGTTTATCACCTGGGTTTTTTGTTTAAAACAAGTTTGCAGCCCCATTTAAATACCCTCAAACGGCGGGGCTGCTGCTTGGGGGTATTTAAATTTGAGAAATAGAAAGTTAAATAAAACCCTAGACGATAAAACGGGTGAAAAAGAAAAAAATAAGCAGCTTTATGACGCTTGTCTTGCGCTTGCTGAATTTATCTCGGAGTACCGGCTTAAAAATCCTGTAGATAAAAATACCAAAAACATAAAAAATTATGAGCAGCAGCCCAAATAAAATTAAAAATTGGATTAATTTTCAAAGAGATATTTTGTCGCTCTATCGTAAGAAAGTTATAAGCCGCAATGAGTATTTTATGTATCTGCACTTACGGCTTAATTGCAGTCCCTACGGGGTAGCCGTGACAAGTATAAGCGATATAAATAATGACGTTTTTGGCGGAAAGGTTAGCGGGAACTACGTTAACAAATTATTACTGTCATTACGGGGTAAAAAGTTGATATGGTATCAAGACCGCCAGGGTAGCAAAGGTTCGTTTGAGGTGAACTTTGGTGATTTTATAATGCCTAATAATATTATCAGAACATTGGATAAGTATTTTAATCCCGAAATGGTCACGAGTGAGGACAGTACAAACAGCCCAAACCAGTCAGAGGTTAAACCCGAAGTTGAAGCCGCTAGTCACAAGTTGGAAAAGCAAAAAGACGACATTTTATCTATGTTTTCTTTTCCTTTCAAACCCAACCAAGTCAGAGGTTACAATACGGATACTCATACCCATAAGAAAAAAGATAATAATACTCTTAATATATCTTACGATATATTAAGAGCGGCAAAGCCGCCTTTTAATAAACTAAATAATCGTAATCTTTTAACCAATAATGGCTTTTACCCACAAAATAAGGACGAGGAAAGGATTTGGCTTATAGCACAAGAGGTTGAGGAACAAGATATGAAGTTTTTACTTTCAGTTCTCGATAAACACGGTTTAAAAGTAATAGAGCAAGCTTACAAGCATTTTGACGAACTAAAAACAAAAGAAAAAATTGATAACCCTGCTGCTTACATAAACAATATTATCCGAAGATTAATCCAGTGAAAATGAGGTTTTATATGGGTTACTTTGAGTAAATTACTAAAAAACGGGGGAACAAAACACATATTTGTTAGGTAATTAGCCATTTTTTATCAATTTTAAATACCAAAATTAACCAAAATATTAATCTTAAAACCTCTGAACCCTAAAATGTGCTATAATAACTACAAATTAGAGTTGCCTAACCCCACAGGTTTTTTCTTGTGGGTATGGCAAAAAACCGTTCGACATATTAACCCCGTCATAGGGCGTGTCGAACGTTGCAGGTCGAAAGGCCTGTATGCGCCGCAAGGCGCACCTGTGGCGGGTTTTGTGTTTAAATAAGCCCGCCCAAATAGTAGTGTAATGTCGTTAGGTCGAGCGACATAAAAATAAAAAATAATTTAAAAAAATGGAACAACAAACACAAATGTCAGGTACAGGCTTGGGGTCGTGGATTCAAAAATACAAAAGCTGGAGCTTTAGAAAAAGGGTTACTGTAACAACGATAGCCGTGACTATTTTTATTGGCATAATTGGTGCTGCTACAGACGATAGTAAAAATATCTCACCAGTCCAAAATCAGCCAGTTAACACCGTATCCCAGCCAACAGCAACCCCGACAGCTAGTCCAACAATGTCTAAAGAGGCAGCACAAAAAGAACTTAATGAGGTAATGGACTTAGCAAAACGAGCTGGTTTAGTTATCTCTTACGAGTTTTCCGACAGAGCGTCCGTAGTATATGCAGGTGCTACGTGGTATACCCAAACCGTTGCATTTAAAAAAGACTTTATGGCAAAAATAGCCACGCTTAAAAAAGCTATTACTGGCTACCAGCATTTTGAAGTAAAAGACGCTTACTCTGACGAAAAAGTCGGCGAGGTTACGTCGTTTTTAGGTGATATAAAAGTATATAAATAACCAGTGCAAAATAGCCCCAGTAAAAAAGCTAGATAAAGTGAGAACAGTATTGGATTTTTATTTATAAAAATCCGTGGAAAGCTCAAATAACCTTAAAAGTAATGAGCCCACTAGCTTTGCGACCTTTCAATTCCGAGATAAAGATTTTAATGAGGTAGAGTTTTTTACGCCCTTTGGACTAGAAATTAAATGCGATAACGGTTATTAGAAAGGATAAATTGAATAGCAAAATGAAAACACGCGGAATAATTTATTGTAGGGTTTCGTCACAAGACCAAGTAAAGGGAACAAGTCTTGCCAGTCAAAAAATCGCTTGTTTGGAATATGCTGAACGCAATGGTATTTCTGTTGATAGGGTCTTTATTGAGGAGGGGGAAAGCGCAACGGCGGCTAATAGAACTGAGCTTACGAAGGCTTTAGCCTACTGTTGCGAACATAAAGATAAAATTAATTATTTTATTGTATTTAAGTTGGACAGGTTTTCTCGCAATATGATTGACCATTATGCGCTTCAGGCACAACTTTTAAAATATGGCACCGTTTTATATTCCGTAATGGAGCCAATGATAGGGATAGGGGCTACTGGTAAGGCAATGGAGGGTATGTTAGCGACTTTTGCTCAATTCGAGAACGACGTAAGAAAAATGAGGTGTGAGGGTGGTATGCAGCGAAAAATAATCGAAGGTATTTGGCCTTGGCAGCCACCCATTGGCTATATTCACGGTAAAAAATTAAGTGACCGACGGAAAAATAGTCCTGACGAAATAGACCCTGAACGTTTCTATTTAATCCAGAGGGGCTTAAAAGCATTTGCGCGCGGTGAGCACACCATTACAACGCTTACGGGAGCATTTCAAGAGTGGGGACTAAAAACGCGGACAGGTAGGCCTATATACAAGCAACTGGTTGAGAAAATGCTTCGCGACAAATATTATTCCGGTATCCTAATAAATCCGTGGACAAGTGAGGGGCACCAAGGGCTTCACCAGCCGGCAATCTCACCAGAGGAACATAATCAAATACAATTTTATAAATCTGGTTTGTCTAATAATGCCACTAAACCCCGATTAAAATTAAACCCAGACTTTGTTTTAAGGGGACTTGTATCCTGTACGTGCGGAGGTAAATATACTGGCAGCTGGCAGTCTGGTAGGAGTAAACGGTACTCATACTATAGGTGCAACACTCGGGGGTGTCAAAACTATAACCGGAATATATCACGCGATAAGCTAGAGGAAATATTTGTCGCATTTCTGAAAAAAATTAGTCCCACCAATGATTTTTTAAATATTTTTGAGACAGCCGTTATTGAAGTATGGAAAAAAGAACACGATAACAGTCAGAGATTAAATACTGTCTATGAAAAAGAGCTGAATAGTTTACTAAATAAAAAACAGCGCCTATTGGACCTGCGAATTGGTGGCGAGATTAGTAAAGAGGAATTTAGCCGCCTAAAGGACGAGTTGGATAATAAAATTACAGGCGTGCAAATATCGTCTAACGAAACAAAGCTTGACGGGTATGATATGGAAACTGCGATAACTTATGCAACAAAGTTTATGCGCAATATCTCTAGGCAATGGCAGGATATGGACCCAAAACAAAAACAGCGATTCCAACGTCTGGTGCTACCAAAGGGTATTATCTTTGATAGAAAAACAGAAACTATTGGCACCGCTGTTTTGTCGCCTGTATTCACGCTTTCTCAAGCATATTCAGGCAATGGGTCTGACTTAGTTGCGGGGCCGGGATTCGAACCCGGAACTCAGGGTTATGAGCCCTGCAAGATGCCATTTCTCCACCCCGCGATATAATTAACCTTACAATAGATTCTAATACACTAACCAATAAAAATCCATTACAATCAGTTAATTCTCCTTGCTTTCTCTTTTAATCTTGACCCGATCATTCTTTGTCAGATATTTTTTTCTTAACCGAAGAGACTGCGGGGTTACCTCCAAAAGTTCATCGTCTTCTACGAAATCTATCGCTTGCTCAAGCGAGAGCACCAACGGTGGAGCTAATATTATTGCTTCGTCAGCGCTTTTCGAACGCATATTAGTCAGTTCTTTTCCTTTGCAGACATTTATCTCCAGATCCTCTTTCCGGGAGTTAAGCCCGACAATCATTCCTTCGTAAACTTGCGTTGTCGGAGAAATAAAAACCACTCCCCTGCCCTGGGCTACATCTAAACCGAAAGCAACTGCTTTGCCGGTTTCTGAAGCAATCAAGGCGCCGTTTCTGATTCTGGGCAAACTTCCTTTCATCTCACGATAACCAAGTAGGATACCGTTGATCACCGCCGTACCCCTAGTGCTGGTCATGAGATCATTTCTCAATCCAAGAAAGTTTTGAGTACTTATATTGTAGACCATTCTTGAATAGCCATTGCCGTGATTGATCATATCAATGAGGTCGGCTTTTCTTTTGCCAAATTCGGTTGTGATAACCCCGACATGCTCTTCCGGAATATCAACCGTAATTTCTTCGAACGGCTCCATTTGTTTTCCATCCATTTCTTTTACTATTACTTCTGGTTTTGATATTTCTAGCTCAAAGCCCTCGCGACGCAAAGTTTCAATTAGAATTGCGAGATGAAGCTCTCCCCTGCCAGATACAAGAAAATCCGTTCCTCCTAATTCTTCAAGGTGCATGCCGATATTAGTTTCTACTTCGCGGTGCAGTCTTTCTGAAATCTGTCTTGAGGTAAGCAATGTCCCTTCCCTACCTTTAAAGGGCGAGGTATTGGGTCCAAGCTTTATTCTTAATGTTGGTTCTTCCACAGTTATCGGGGGTAAAGCTTCTGGAGAAACTGCATCAGCAACTGTCATACCGATATGAACGTTGGGTACTCCAGTTAATGCCACAATATCCCCTGCCGATATCTTCTCAACTTCAGTTCTTTTGAGGCCGTCGAATGTAAATATTTTTTCTACTCTGCCGATATTTTTATTGCCGGTAAAATCAACAACTACAACGGACTGACCTCTTTTTATCTTACCTCTGGCAATTCTTCCGATGGTATATTTGCCCTGATAATTATCCCTATCTAAATTAGTAACTAAAAGTTGAAAAGGAGCTTCTGTGCTAACTTCTGGCGCAGGAATATATTCTATTACCTTTTTAAATAAAGGTTCGAGATTGGCCGGTTCATCTTTCTCTTTCTCGGTTGGTATATGATCCCAAGCCTTTCCTTCTCTGCCGATAGTATAGATAGTCGGAAAATCTAAGTGGTGTTCATCTTGCGAAAGATTTAAAAATAAATTAGCTATCTCGTTATTTGTCCGTTTAATGTCCGCCCCGGATTTATCTATTTTATTTATTACTACAATTATTTTAAGGTTGGCTTCAATAGCTTTTTTAAGCACAAATTTAGTTTGGGGCATCGGCCCTTCTTGTGCGTCAACCAGAAGCAGGGCTCCATCAACCATATTCAATGTTCGCTCAACCTCTCCTCCAAAATCAGCATGGCCGGGAGTATCAACTATATTTATCTTTATTTTCCCAAATTTAACTGAGGTGTTTTTCGCTAAAATCGTTATTCCCCTCTCCCGCTCCAAGTCATTTGAATCCATTATTAAATTCTGACCCAGTTCTTCGGCTTTTGCATGAAATGTGTTTGATTGTTTCAACAGAAAATCCACGAGAGTGGTTTTTCCGTGGTCAACGTGGGCTATAATAGCAATGTTTCTTATATCGGAACGCTTCATCCTGTACGAAGTGGCCCTTGCAGTGCATAAAGGTCAAGTGTTTGCCATTCATATCTATGCAAGAACTTTATAATTATCCCGTCCAAGGTTTTTACCACTTCGTACGGGATTCATTTCAGTTGGCGAAATGGAGCCCCGACGTAATGTCGGGGCTCCATTTATCGTTATCTTGATTATATCATTGATCTTCTAAAAATCAAGTCGGGAGGAGACGTTTTGCTTACTGAAGCTCGATCTGGCCTAGCTCCATTGATCCGCAAAATATCGGAAGTCGTATGGGAAGTTCTGTGCTTGAAAGCGTAGCCAGAATCCAAGCGTGAGCATCAAGGCTGTACTCACGGCCGCCAATCTTTAGAACGCGCGCTTTATCTGAAGCGGCGTTATCAAGCATAATCTGAGTATTGTTTTTGTAGACTACGTTTGAAGGATTAATACTCATACAATCAGCATCTATAGCAAAATATCGGTTTTCTTTGTCTAAAGAAACAGCCAGAGTATAATAGTTTGGCAGTTCTTCAAAGATAAGTTCAGGCGTAGATTCTACAGTTATTTTAGGGGTTGGTGTTGGGCTAGGTTCTAGGCTTACCGTTGGAACAGGTGAAATGTCTGGACTGGTATCCGTGTCGTTCTTTCTATTGATAAAAACGAATACCATCAGAAAAACCGCCGCCACAGTAATCAGATAAATATATTTTTTATTCATTGATTTATAGGTTGATTATAGCACGTCAGAAAATATAACTAAACCGTGAGCTAAATACCGCCAAGTTCTTCCAAGATTTTCTCATAGAGCTCTACAGCCCGTTTGGCCTCGCCGTAGCGAAGAAAATAATTAACATCGTGAACTATTTTGTTTCGTATCTTATGAGCCTCCCAAAGTCCCTCCAGATTTGCTAACTGGCCTTTCTCCACATTAGTTAGCCTTTCGCCCATGGTGTCACCGGTAAAACCCGCCGATTTAAGAAGGTTATCAACGAGCTTATCAGCCTCTATAAGTGCCAGTTTCCACTCAGCTTCACTGGATGACTCAATATGTCTGACCACCTCTTCCCATCTGGATTGACTCGCTCCTCCATATGCGGCCTTGGGAGGTCTTATTAAAGATTTAGCTTTTAGCAGTTTAAAGCGTGACAGTTTTCTAAATTCGTAAATAAAGTAAAAAGCAATTGCAAAGAAAATAACAGAAAAAATTACTGACGTCAGCTTAAGGCGAATTAATATTTCGGCAATATTAGCGTCAAAGAAATTGATTAGTTGAGCCATGGTTATGGATGCTAGGTTTAAGATTTAGGATTTAAGACCTGCTCAAGCTGGTGAGCAGCTCTAAGGATTGTTTCCTCATCGAACGGTTTGCCGATAATTTGGAACCCAACCGGCATATTACTGTTATCGCCCCGGCCGCAGGGAATTGATATCCCCGGCAATCCGGCAAGATTAACCGGAACGGTGTAAATATCGGATAGATACATTGAAAGCGGATCAGCCGACTTATCCCCTATTTTAAAAGCTGTTGTCGGTGCAGTCGGTCCAACAATTACATCCACATTCTTAAAGGCATCATCAAAATCTTTTCTTATGAGTGCCTTAACTTTTTCGGCTTTCAGGTAATATGCGTCATAGTAACCCGAGGATAGGGAGTAGGTTCCAAGCATTACTCTTCTTTTTGGCTCCGGTCCGAATCCCCCAGCTCTTGACCTGGAGTATACATCAAATAAGTTCTCGCTGTTTTTTGATGAGTATCCGTACCGAATCCCGTCATAACGAGCTAAGTTGGAAGAAATCTCAGAAGACATAACAATATAATACACGGCTATGGCGTATTCGGAATGGGGCATTGAGATGTCAATTACATGACAGTCCATCTGTTTTAATTTTGATATCCCCTCTTCAACCCTATCTCTGACCTCGGTTGAGACGCCTTTGCTGAAGTATTCTTTAGGTACGCCGACCCTGAGCCCTTTTATCGGCCTATTCAGATTTTCAGTAAAATCATACTCAGGCATATCAACCGTAGTTGAATCAAACTTATCCTTACCCACGATAGAATTCAAGACAAGAGCCGCATCGTATACATTCTTAGTAAGTGAGCCTATCTGGTCCAAAGAAGAAGACATGGCTATCAGGCCGTGCCTTGAAACTCTGCCGTAAGTTGGTTTCAAGCCTACAACACCGCAAAAACTGGCCGGCTGACGAATAGACCCTCCCGTGTCAGAGCCGAGAGCGAAAACACAGAGGTCGGCTGCTACCGCTGTCGCTGAACCGCCGGAAGAGCCCCCGGGAACACGGCTATGGTCGTGAGGATTTTTAGTCGGACCAAAAGCTGAATTTTCGGTTGATGAACCCATCGCAAACTCATCCATGTTTGTCTTTCCTAAGAACTGGACTCCTGACTTTCTAAGTTTCTGGATTACAGTCGCGTCGTAGGCAGAAACATAATTTTCCAGGATTTTAGAACCGGCAGTAACAACGGTGCCTTCAATAAGAATATTATCCTTTATAGCACACGGAACATCGGCAAGCGGAGTTTGCGACTTGAAAGCTGAGGACTGAAAGTCAAAAGTTGAAAGATAGGCGTTAAGCTTTTCGTTCTTGAGACCAATACGCGTCAAATAATGCTGAAAAATTTCTTCAGGCAAGAATTCCTTTTTAGCTATGCCCCCGACGATATCTCTGATTGTGTAATTTCGATTCACGGAATATAATTGCGAATTACGTGTTACGTATTTTAATTTGTAACAGCCGAATCTATCTGCTCAAAATTGATTTTACTTTAATAAAGTTATCCTGCCTATCGGGCGCTTGATCGATTAATTTTTTATTCAGATCTCCATCTATTTTAAAATCTTCCCGGTACTTATCCGGCCGAGTCGAATTAACAATACCCGTTGTTTGGTAAAAAGGCTCTACTTCTTCGGTATTCACCTTATTTAACTGTCCGATATAGTCTAGAATAGAGGATAGTTCGTTTTTTATCTTTACTTCCTCCTCCGGACTAATAGCGATTCTGGCTAGGGCAGATATCTTATTTACGGTTTTAATATCCATCTATATAAATTATCATAATCCCCGGTGTTTATAAAGGAGCTTTATTTTAAAATTATTTTTCGCTAGAATTACACAAAAAGATACCTACTCATAAGCGTATATGATCCTAATAAAAAATATATCAAAAACGTACGATGGAATCACTAATGCCGTCGACAACCTCTCCCTTACGATACAGTCAGGTTCTGTATTTGGCTTTTTAGGTCCCAATGGAGCCGGCAAGACGACAGCTATAAAGATGCTTGTTGGAATAAACACGCCGGACGCCGGCAGTATAATGATCGGAGACGAATCTCCTCTCGCTGTCTCTACAAGGGAGAATATAGGTTTTATGCCGGAAGAGCCTCACTTTTATGATCAGCTTACGGGCTTAGAGTTTTTAGAATTTTCTAGCGACCTTTTTAAAAATAGCCGCGGTAAATCCAAGACAGAACTCGAAGAAATACTAAAAAAAGTTAATATTTACGAAGCAAGGCACAGTAAGATCAGAACCTATTCAAAAGGAATGAAGCAGAGGTTGGGTTTTGCCCAAGCTATTGTTAACGACCCGACTTATATATTCCTGGATGAACCGCTGGAGGGCCTCGACCCGATAGGAAGAAGGGAAATAAAAAAGATAATCGAGACGATAAAAGAAGAAGGCAAGACTATATTTTTTAACTCTCATATTCTTGCCGACGTTGAGGCTCTGTGCGACCAGATAGGTATTATACATAAAGGCAGGCTTATTTATTCAGGACCGGTAAACCAGTTTAGAAAAGACATGTCCCTTGAGGACCAATTTGTTAAGACGATTAAATCACTATAAATTTTCCTTATGAAGAATACATTAGTTATTGCAAAAAGTACTTTTCGGCAGACTATCAGAGACAAGATTCTATATGGTATTGTAGTCTTTGCCTTGATATTTCTCGGTTCAACAGTTGTTTTAGGTTCACTATCGCTCGGAGAGGAAGTTTTTGTGATAAGAAACCTTGGCTTAGCTGGTATTTACATATTCGGGCTTATTATCACCATATTTCTTGGCGCAACAATAGTTTATGATGAGGTGGAAAAAAGAACTACTTACTTTTTGCTGTCAAAACCGGTAAGTCGGGCCGATGTAGTTATGGGAAAGTTTTTAGGGCTGCTTGCGGCAGTGAGCATAACCACTTTACTTATGCTAGGAGCTTACTTACTGACCGTTGTTTTAAGCGGGGGCAATTTTGATTACTTATCAATTGGAGCAGTATTTCTCCAAATTATGGAAATGGCGGTTTTAATTGCGATTTTAATACTTTTTTCTGTTTTTACCACTCCCCTAGCGGCAACGATATACACCATATTAATACTCTATATCGGCCATCTGTTACCGCTGATAAAACAATACGCTTTAAACTCGGGATTGGTAGCAAAATATATTCTCACGGCCGTTTATTATATTTTCCCTAATTTAGAAAAATTTGACATCAGGAACCTGATTGTTCATCAGATACAGGTATCTTTTAAAGAGTCGGCTATTTCAGTGGGCTACGCCGTAATATATGTAGTTTTAGTTGTTTATTTAGCCCAACTGCTTCTAAATAAAAAAGAGCTCTGATGCTTTCCGTTCTATCAAATATGGCAAAGCCGTTGTTTATAGTTATGCTTCTGGCAGGAGTAGCTTTCTCTCAATATTATTTCGATATTGAAAAAGAAGATCGTCCCTTGGCGCCCCCGGTGATACTACCGGCTCAGGCAATGAGACTCGGCAACCTTGGGCTCCATTCGGCCTCGTCGGTTTTAATGTGGATTTACTCGATCCAAGAGATGGCTACTTGGCCGAAAAAGATTCCGGAATTAATCATGACAGTAACCGATATAGATCAAAAATTCAGCTATCCTTATGCTTTTGCAGCCCTTGTCTTACCGCCGCTGGGATTCCAAGAAGAAGCGTTTAAGATAGGCATAAAAGGCTTAAGGAATGCCGATCCGGATTGGCGGATCGCATATTATATGGCCACCTCTTATCATATTTTTCTAAAAGATCGCAGTAAGGCGACTTTATATTTTAACATTGCCGCAGATACTCCCGGGGCACCGGAGAAAATAAAATCAATATCTGCCAGATACGGTATAGCCGGTCACCTGGAAGAGACCAAGAGAATATGGACCTCAATTTATGAGACTTCTGATGACGAGATTGTGCTTGAAAGAGCCAAGCGCAATATCATCCATATCGAAATAGTAGAGATACTAAACAAAGCCATAGCAATTTATAAGCAAAAGTATGGTTTCTATCCTAAATCAACGGACGATTTGGTTAACGGAAAAATAATTAAAAATGTACCGATAAGTCCTTTGGGGGTGGAATTTTCGATAGGAAATGAAGGAAAAATACTCATTCAATAAGCTTAAGGAGCCCCTTCTCGTCTATAGTTTTGATTCCGAGTTTCTTGGCGTTTTCATATTTTGATCCCGGTTCAGATCCGACAATAACGTAATCGGTATTTTGGGAAACACTGGAAGAAATATCTCCGCCCAAATCACGAATTCGGTCTTTTACTTCATCCCTGGTCATTGATTCGAGAGATCCGGTAATTACAAATGTTTTCCCGGTAAGCTTGGTCGATCCTTTTATCCGCTTCTCTTGCCGAATAACCACGCCGGCCCTTTTAAATCTGGCTATAAGTTTTTGGTTGTAACCTTTCTGAAACCAATCATATATGCTCTTGGCAACAATCGGCCCTACATCAAGAATGTTTTCAAGCTCTTCGGCTGAGGCTCGGGTAAGGTTTTTAAACTTTCCAAATTTTCGAGCAAGGGCAAAAGCTGTTTCTTCTCCGACATGTTCTATACCGAGAGAATAAATGAACTTCTCCAAAGCCACCTTCTTTTTTGACCGAATCGCATTAATGGTGTTTTGGGCAGATTTTTCAGCAAAACGTTCCAAATTAAGTAGGTCTTGCTCTTTGAGGCTGAATAAATCGGCTGCGTCACGGATAAGCCCCGCCTCCATTAGCTGGTCTATTATTCTGGGGCCCACTCCGTCGATATTAAAGGCCTTTCTTGAAACAAAATGATAAACAGCCTCACGCTTGATAGCCGGACAGTTTTTGTTTGTACATTTAAAGGCGACTTGGCCTGATATCTGTTCTACCGGACTATCACAAATGGGACATTTCTTGGGCATGCGGAACTGTTTCTCCTTGCCGATCCTGAGCTCTTTAATAACCTGCCTGATATCGGGTATGACATCTCCTGCCCTTCCGACAATTACTGTATCCCCTATCTTTACATCCAATCTTTTTATTTCATCGAGGTTATGCAGGGTCGCCCTGGAAACAGTAACCCCCCCTATATTTACCGGCCTTAGAACGGCCACGGGAGTAAGAGTGCCAGTCCGGCCGACTTGCACAATAATATCTTCAACGATTGTTTCTGATTCTTTCGGCGAAAATTTGTAAGCGATTGCTCCTCTTGGTGCTTTGCCGACGACCCCTAACTTTTTAAAAGTCTTATTGTCATTAACCGCCACGACAATGCCGTCTATTTCGTAGTTTAATTTCTCCCTGTGTTTTTCCCAATAGTCACGTAACTCCTGAACGGCCTTAAGATCTTTGCAGAATTTATTATGAGGGTTAGTCTTAAACCCAAGCGCTTTCAGAATAAGATGCTCCTCTTCGTGAGTGTCCTGCCCAATATCTGTTTTAAGGGCATAGGCAAATGAATCCATCTTGCGGGATCTAGTTACTGAGGGATCGAGCTGACGAACCGACCCGGCGGCAAGATTACGGGGGTTGGCATAAATCTTTAGCCCTCCCCCCTCCTGCTCTTTATTAATCCGGTCAAAGTCCTTTCTGGTAATAAATACCTCTCCCCTAACAACTAAAGTTTTACCAAGAGCCTTTTTGATTTCAGGAACAAACCGTTCAAGCTCCTCTTTCTCAAGATTTTTTACCACCTCTTCTTCACTCAACAATTTCAGCGGAATTGCCTCAACAGTTTTAAGATTTTGAGTGACGTCTTCGCCGATAATGCCATCACCTCTGGTCGAGCCGATTTTTAGCGTCCCCTCTTCGTAGATAAGCTCGATTGCCAAGCCATCTATCTTCAACTCAGCGTAGTATCCTCCCAACTTTTGTTCCGCAAAATCTAAACGGGCTAACCCGTGTTTTCTATCAACGCCGATAACGTTGGCCATTCGTTCAACCCACTCTTCCATATCCTGAGCGTTAAAAGCATCGTTAAAAGATATCATCGGCTCCGGATGCCTGAACTTCTTGAATTCTTTCAGTGGTTTTCCTCCGACCCGTTGAGTTGGAGAATCGACGGTTATAAATTCTGGATATTTATGCTCCAGATCAAAAAGTTCTTTTTTTAAAGCATCCAGAGCCGAATCGGATATCTCCTGCTTATCCAAGACATGGTAAAGATATCGGTGATGGTTAATTACTTCACGGAGCTTGTGTATTCGTTGTTTTACTTCAGACTTCATGATTTCCATCATAACAAAGGGCGTCTTTGCATTCAAATGCAAAGACGCCCTTTGTTACTTTGCCAGTACAAACCTAAAAAACTTCTAAGGACCGGCTAATACCATTATAAGAGCCTACGGTTCTATAGTCTGAAGATTCACTATATAGGCATGTAGCTCCTGAAGGGCCATATATCTGAATTGTTACGCCTGGAATAGTCTGAAGATTTACCGGCTGACCTGGAGCAATTGACATTGCGCTCAGGTCGTTTCTATTGGCGAAGATGCACCACTCCATACCGCTATCAGCGGCATAAACAGCAACTACCGAATAAATTGACTCCCTGATTATTTTAAACTTGGGGATAAGTAATCTCATAAGAGCAATGGATATAACCATAACGGAAAGCATTATAAGCAAAGTAAATATTATCACAGAACCGCTCTGCTTACATTTTGCTCTTAAATTTTTTTGACTATTAAACCTCATTTGATTATTAATTTTGAAGCTCATCGGCTACATTTCTTGACGTAGTAGTGGTTTGTAGACTGATGGTTGAGCTCTGGTTAGTCCGGTCAGAAATTGATGCCAGAATAGTAACTCTTACCGGCTCATCATCCAGACCTGAATTTAGAATACAAAACTTCAAACTATTAAATATCACATCCGGTGAGCTAACCTGATATATTTGACCTCCATAGTTTCTTTCGACTATCCCGGTAGTTGAGTTTAGCTGATATGTAGTGGCTATAGCATTACCAGAAGAGTTATAAACGGTTATATTTAAGCTACTGGCTAAGCAATTACTATTAGGCCCAGCTACATCGCTAACCCTAATTTCTTTTGACATAAGCCCAAAAACGGCAAGGGTATTCTCTTGAACAACCTGGGCAGAAAAGGATTTTCTTTCTACCTCCAATGCCCTGACAAAAATAGCCGCAGTAATTATGGCCATAACTGAAAAAACAAATACTGTTACTAGCATTTCAATCACGGTAAACCCTCTCTGATTTGGTAATTTAATTGAAAATTTCTTCATTATTAGTTCCAATCAAATAAATGTGACTCTACTGTTATTACCCTGGTGCTTTTCCTCTCGACCCAACTGACTTCGACCACAACTCTTAACTCACAATCGCATCCCGGAGCAGTCGGATCCTTAACAATAAAAATCCTTCTGTGAAAGGGGGTATCTGTTCCGCTGGTATAGTTATAAAGGCCGTTTGAATCTATTTTTAATACCGGATTGGAACCGAACTCAGTGATCAATGATGCGGAGTTCCACTCTAACCTATAAGTCCCGTTGGCAAGACCGAAGTCAAAGGCCCGGCCGTTAAACCAGTTTGAGTCTCTTAGGGCCCTGACAACTTCCGCGCCCTCCTGAGCAAGATTAGTGCCAATTAAATTATTTTTTAAAACTGAAGTGAAACTATTGGCATACAGAACTATCGATAGTGAGGGGATTATTCCCAGGCTTAAAATAAATATAGCAACTATTGCTTCTATTAAGGTGAACCCCCGCTCTTTTGATCTATTAAAAATCATCATAATGGATCGCAAACGTTACTTCTAGTTTCTATTTTGCCGCTCGCATAGACACATATATAGACACAGTCGGACGAAGGACAGTTTACGCCTATTTTTCTTACTATTATTTGGACTTTGTTTTTCCTGGGGGGATTGGGACCTAGATCGTGTAGATTATTAATAAAAATCTTGCCGTCAGGAACCTTGAAGTATATATCGTCAAATCTGGGATTATTTCCAGTAGTTGGGCTGAGTAGTTCCAGCCGTGAATCAAGAACTCTAGTAAAAACAACGGCCATATCCTGAGAAGACTGATATGCATTATTGGCAGCCGGACAACCTGAAGATTGAGCATCCCGACCCACAAAAATAAAATATGAAGAATTTGCCGGTACTGGCGGATTTTGAGCCGCTGATTCTGATGAGTCTAGTTTATGAAGTCCATATCCGCATCGATATGTAACCAACCCTGTAATCGGATCTTTATACTGTTTGGAAGAGAGGGCATTGGCTTGAGCAGTTCTGATATCTGAAACAACTATTCTTGCTACTTCAGTAATATTCAACCTTGACCTTATAACATTGCTGATTAGATTAAGGGTTAAAAAAATAGTAATACCGGACACTATTAAAATTTCAATCAGGGTAAACCCCTTTTTAAAATTAGCTTTAAGTAATCTCATATGACTATTCTGTTTTAACTAAAATTACATCCCCCGGCTTTATATATATTGAGTGTATCTTTCTCGGGCTGATTTTATTTGAATTAAGATAAATTTCCAGATTTTTCCCGTTTGTTTCGTAGTTGTAACCATCCAGACTTAAAATTTTTGCTTCATCTCTGATCGGATCAAGAGTATATTTAAGGCTTATCTCGCCAGCCAGAGAGGACGCATTTAGGGCGTCAAGAACGGTCATATTGTCAGTTGTTCTACCCTCGAACAAACGTCTATTTTCTCCGATATAAAGCTCCAGCTGAGCCGGCTTATTTTTTATGCTGAACGTCAGGCTTAAGATTATTAAAATAAAAATAGCCGCTAAGCCCATGGCCAGCATAACCAATCCCCTTAATTTATAAGCGGGGAATAAGTGGAATCCAAATTTCATGTTTTTGAAAGATAATTAACAGCACTGCTACTGCGGCCATAAAAGAACCGAAGGGCAGGTGGGTTTTTAGATTCGCCCTCTTCAACAAAACCAGAACTATGCCCCAAATAGCGCCTATCCAAATTGATATTAAGATAGCCCAAACTCCGGACGGATAACTCAGGACAAATCCGATAAAAAATGCCAACTTGGCATCTCCGAGACCCATCCATCTGCCCCCAGAAACTATATTCAGTATAGCAAAAGTAGCACTTAAGACCAAGCCGGTTATCAGTGAACTGCCGACTATTTCAAACTTAAACAACAAAAAATAAGCTAGAGATATTAAAAAACCGGCAATAATCAGTTTATCCGGCAAAATGTAAAAAATATAATCAGAAAAAAGAAGGGCCAGCAGTATAAAAATAATCGCCAGCTCGTAAAAACTGTTTAGAGAAGAGTATCCGTTTAAAAAAGAATACGTAACAAAGACACCGGCTGTTGCCAGTTCCATGGCGGGATAAACTGCCGATATTTTGTTTTTGCAGTAACGGCATTTAGCGCCCAGATAGATAAAGCTAAGAAGGGGAACCAAATCATACCATTTTAGGCGAGTCAGGCATCGGGGACATTCCGACCGTCCGGAGATTATACCCGACCTTACATCAAGCCTAAAAACAAGAACGCTCATAAAACTTCCTAGAATAAGCCCCGTAGCTAAAGTTGAAAAAACGTAAATATAATCCATTCAACAATTTTAGCATTTAATCAAAAATCCCCCTAGGGGGATTTTTGATTAACATTTAGCAAAGACTAATTAGTTCTGACCTTGATCGTAAACACAGGTATTAGCTACAGTAGTACATGTTTCAGTAGCACCCACTACTGGTACACCTGACCAAGTTGGAGCAGTGTTGGAGTCAATATCCGCATCGGCTGCAAAAGCGCTAGCATTACTCCTCTCCAAGTTAGCCCATATATGAAAGTTATTCGGATCGGTAGCAGTATTAGTCCAAGCATATCCATAAGCAGTCGCAGTTAAAGGATCTAATGGCATAGCAGGGGCTGACATATATGCACCAATATTACCATCAGTGGTACCGCCGCATAAAGCAGTTCCGGGAGGAATGTTACAAAGAGGACCAACCGGATAATCACCCCCATGATCATCAAAGAATAATTCCGACGCTGTTCTTAGCTGGCTTACATCAGCAATTCTCTTAGCATCTCTTGCCTTGGCTCGAGCCGTACCCAGCTGAAGCAAAACAAGTGTTGCCAAGACACCAATAATTGCTATAACGACCAACAACTCAATAAGGGTAAAACCCTTTGAAGAGGCTGTTCTTCTTAATTTTTTTAGAATCGACACTTTTGTTTAGTATTTTAGTATTTAGTATTTAGTATTTAGTAATCGACTGCTAAATACTCCCTACCACTGACTAAAAACGTTTAATTAGGAGTTTAAAAAAAACCGCCAAAATCCTATGATTATTATATATTCTTCTAGGTTAACTGGCAAAGTACAGATATCCACAATTATTATCCCCCGCCGACTATGTTGTAAATAGGCAATAATATACTGGATATTAAGCCGGCTACGGCAACACCCAGTACTAATATAAGAAAAGGTTCAATGATCTGGGATATGTTCTGGATCGAACTCTCTGACTCGTTTTTGTAGAAATTCGCAACATGTTCTAGGATAAAATCCATCTTACCCGTCCTCTCCCCTATAGTTATCATTGATGAAAAAAGAGGCGGTATCTCTTTGTATTTTGAGAGAGCGCTTGATATTGTCCCTCCGCTCTTAACGCTTTCCTCGGCGTCTAACACTATGTCTCTGTAAACCGAGTTACCGACCAAATCAGAGGTTATTTTTAAGGCATCTATGATCGGGATCCCCGCCTTCATTAAAGTTGATAGACTTTCGGCAATTCTGGCTAGGTACAGATTCCTGACTATCGGTCCGAGAGACGGAATTTTTATTTTTAAGTTATCCAGCCAGATCTTTCCTTCGGGACTTCTGATGAAATAGGTTGCTAAGAATGTTGCTATAAAGAAAATAAGGCCCATTAAAATTAAATTGCCGTTAACAAAATTTGTAATCCAGATGAGTGCTATCGTGGTGAACGGTAAATCTACATTGCCAACCTCTTCAAATATAGCCAACAGTTGTGGTAGTACATAGACAATCATCAAGATACCGACACCAGCCAATGAAAAAACGATAAAGGCCGGATAGGTCAAAGCTCCTTTTATTTTAGAATTGATACTTTGCGTTCTTTCGACGTAGTCAGCCAGATAAAGCAGGGATTCATGAAGTTTACCCGATATTTCACCGGACTGAACCAGTCTGACGTAGAAAGGAGAAAATAAATTTGGAAATTGGGCGATAGAGGCGGAGAGCAAAGATCCCCCTTCAACTGATTCAGCTATCTCGGAAATAATTTTTTTAAAAGCCGGCTTCTCAACCTGCTTAGCCAGGGTTCTTAAACCCTCGCTGAGAGGCATGTCGGCGTCAATAAGGGTTGAGAGCTGTCTGGTGAAAATCGTCAGGTCTTTGGAATTCGGTCTTGATAAAAATCCCCCCAAGTCATATTCGAAAAGACTGCCCTGCAATGGCTCTAACGATAAAATTACATAGCCCTTACTATGCAAAATATCAACGGCCGAATTCTGATTCGGGGCATCAACGACACCTTCGACTATGTAGCCCTCTCTTGTTTTAGATTGGTAGCTATATTCAGCCAAAGAGCTAACTATCAATTAGCAATTCGCAATCCTCATTGATTTAATCAATGCATCAATGAACTACTTTAAAATTCATTGGAAATTGGAAATTGGAAATTGGAAATTGGAAATTACCTTATAAGTTCCTTGAGTTCTGAAGGGTCTTGAGAGTAAAACTGGGCTCTTTCAAGGCTTATCTCTTTTCTTCTGACCAAATCAGCTAATGAACGGTTAAGCGAAATCATGCCTGATTCCTGGCTGGTCTCTATAACTAAGTCCAGCTGTCTGGGCCGGTTGTCTCTGATGAGAGTTCTGACTGCCGGATTAGCAATCATTACTTCGACTGCCGGTATCAGGCCGCCCTTAATTCTGGGAATTAATCTTTGCGAAATAATACCCGATATTGTATTAGCCAGTTGGTTTCTTATTTGAGACTGTTGATTGGGTGGAAAAGTATCAATGATTCTTTCAACCGTTTGAGAGGCGCTGTTGGTATGGAGGGATCCAAAAACCAAATGTCCGGTTTCAGCGGCCGTAACAGCGGCGCTCATGGTCTCGTAGTCTCTCATCTCTCCCACCATAACGACATTAACGTTCTCCCTGAAAGCAGATCGAAGAGCTTTATGGAATGAAAACGTATCCTGATAAACTTCACGCTGGTCAATAATGCTTTTTTCCGGATTAAAGATATATTCGATCGGATCTTCAATGGTAATAATTTTTTCTGACCGCTCTTTGTTGATAAGATCAATGATTGCGGCAAGAGTAGTTGATTTGCCATGACCGTTTGGACCGACAACTAGCACAAATCCTTGAGAAAGCTTCGCAAAAACTTTTATAATCTCAGGTAGATTTAAATCCTCGATGCTTTTAATCTGATTTGGCACTAACCTCAAGGTTGCCGCTACTCTTCCTTGAGTATAATAAACGTTCACCCTGAAGCGGGTTCCCTGGCTGGATTCATAAGAAAAATCAATTTCTTTCTCTGAGACAAATCTGGTTTTTCTTTCATCGCCCAATAATACCGAAGCTAACCCTTCGAGAATTTCAGAATCAAGGATTTTTTTGTTAGAAAGCGGAATTAAGCGGCCATCGATTCTCAGAATAGGATAGTTTCCCGGAGATAAGTGAATATCGGAAGCGCCGTTTTGGCCGGCAGCCATTAATAAGTCTTCTAGCTGTTGTTTAAAGTCTGACATATTATTTAGCTTTTAGCTTTTAGCCTCTAGCTTTTAGTGTGATTAGTAACTAACAGCTAATGACTAATACCTAATGACTATTTTACTATTTCTTATCTGCTTCAGCTACCTCAAGTAACTCATCAATAGAGACAACACCCCTCAGCACTTTTAATATTCCGTCCTGAAACATTGTTATCATGCCTTGGCGTCGAGCTTCCTCTCTCGTTGCCGATTCGGAAAAGTCAGCCAGTATAATTTTCTCAAATTCATCGGTCATCTCAAGCATTTCAAATATACCCATTCGGCCCTTAAAAGCCTTTCCTGAACATTTTTTGCACGGGTTTTCAATGTTAGGTTTGTGGATTTGATAACCACTCTGAGACAAGAGCTCTTTTTGATACTTTTCCGGCATACCCAGAATAGCTTTATTGATGATCCCCTCTTCGGCAACATTGGCTTTTGCTTTTATTTTACAATCAGGACATAGACGTCTCAGCAAGCGCTGAGCGGCCGCAACATTAAGAGTCGGTGGTATAAGGTACTTCTCAACTCCCATATCAATCAAACGAGGAACAACACCCATGGCATCATTCGTGTGGAGAGTTGATAAGACGATATGGCCGGTTAACGCCGCTTGAGTAGCCAAGGCCGCCGTTTCTTTATCTCTGATCTCTCCGACCATGATAATATCCGGGTCCTGTCTTAGAATGTGGCGCAAGCCGGAGGCAAAAGTATATCCGATCTCTTCGTGGATTTGAGATTGATTAACGCCTTCGACAAAATACTCAATCGGATCTTCAAGGGTTACGATATTCACCTCCTCGTTGTTTAAACGCTTAAGCATTCCGGCTAAAGTAGTAGACTTACCCGAACCGGTAGGACCGGTAATCAGTATGCTTCCGAACGGTTTAGTCATTGCCCGCTCAAGAACCTCCAGAGATCTGCCGTCAATTCCTAAATCCGGAAGGTCAATTTTGTTTGTAAGTGGATCTAAAATACGCATAACGACTTTCTCGCCGTTTTTAGTCGGAAAAGTCGAAACTCTAAAATCTATCCTCCGCTTATTGAGCATTGTCGAGAATCTTCCGTCTTGAGCCAGTCTGGTTTCGTCGATTTTTAGGTTTGAAAGAACCTTAATTCTGGTTAGTACGGCCGAATGGACGTTCTTGGGCAGGGTTAGGGCGATAATTAAAACCCCATCAATTCTGAACCGGACATTTACTTTTTCTTCGAAAGCTTCAATGTGAATATCGGAAGCGCGAGACTCAACTGCATACTTAACAATCGAGGCTACAATACGGGTAACCGCTCCTTCGGCGCTGATTTCTTCTATTTTCTTCTGGGTGATAACCTCTTTTTCAGCTTCTTCGGAAAGAGATTCAAGCGCTTTGCCGACTTCAGCAGTTAAGGAACGGTAATTTTTTAATATGCCCTCAAAATCACGGTAATCAATAATATATTTGTCAATTTTTAACCCCTTGTCGGAGGCTATAAACTTGAGGGCTTCCAGGGCATCAATGTCTTCGGGATTTATAACGCCCACCTTCAGGATATCCCCCTCCTTGGCAAACGGGGCCATCTTGTAAAAATTTACCACATCTTCAGCTATTTCTTTCAATGCTTCGCTATCAAGCTTAATTTCTTCCAGTTTTACTATCGGCAACCTATAGAGTCTTGACTTAATTTCCAAAAGGTCACTGGCCGAGACGACATCTTTTTCAATTAAAATCTGGCCAAGCTCTTTATCTTCTTTCTTGGCCAAGTCTTCATAGGACTTAACATCCCTCTTAGATAAAAGCCCCAGTTTTATCAGCTCTTCGACTAAAGTTGTTGGAATTTTAATCGGCATGACGATTTTATTTAAAACGGTGCGAAAGGATTTTTTCTTTCTCCGGTAAAATCGGGGTAAACAGGATTCTCTCCGAAGATTTCAAGCTTTTTGTAAGTTTCATTATTAAATATACTCAGATCTAGGCTGAAGTCTTTAAAAAAGTCTAAGCCATCTTTTTTTGTCGGCTCTTCTTGGCTTAAAATAACGGGTTTTTCTTGTCCGGAATAATTTAAATAGCCCAAAATAAAGCCGATCCCGACAATAAATACGAGTATAATTTTACTCCGACCAAGTTGTGCTACTAATCTGTCCATAATATACTAATCATCCGAGATTATTTCTTTAAAGAATCGTCTTCCTTTGATAACCAATAAATATAACCTTTTATTTGAAAGTCTAACCTGTTATTGTTGCTAGGCCCCGAGTCTTCGGATATTGATAAAAAGGTTATATCAAACAAGCGAAGACTGTTCTCAATGGCATTTAAAATATTTAAAACACTTTCATAGGATCCGCTGGAGCTTATATCTAGGAAGATATTCTTAAGAGATTTCTCATTAGTGACTTCCCCGATAGTAAAGCCTGATAGAATATTACCTGTTTGAGAAAACATTTTTTCAAGCATAGAAATTAGTTCCGGCAAGCTTTTAGTTTCAGGCACAACTATGGCTAATCTTTGAAATTCTGCGTGCCTATTATCTCTCTCCTTTTTTAAACTTTCAATTTTTGCAGTTAACTCTATCCTTGTTTTAAGAAATTCCAGCCTCTCAGTTATTTTAGGTTTTAAGCTCGAGGTAAGCTCGTATATCGGTAAGATTTGTGTCCAAAGTAAAAAACCGCTAATTGCAACAAGGGTCGCGGCTATAAGGTTTTTGATACTTTGTACCATTTACTTCTTGCTATTTTTAATAAATTCACGATTAAATTTAATGGTTATACTTGTTTCAACCAATCCTTCAGAAGTTGTATTGGTTTTTCCAAAGGATAAATCTGATATAGCCGACTCTGTTAAAAAAGATGCTACCTGCCTTGCTAATGCGGCGTAGCTAGAAGCCTGAACGGCAATTCCAATTGAGCCTAAATTAGCGTCTCCCGAAAATGATTCTAGACGAACGTCATTTTGCATTAGTCCGGCTATAGAAGTTAGGCCCTTAGTCCAATAAGTATGGCTGTCAATTAGTTCGGATATTAAGCTAAGGCGCTGTTGAAGTACTTTAAGGCCAACCTCCTCTGATTTTTTTCTAGATTTTTCGACTATAGATATCTGATCATTTACTTGCGTCAGCTGATCTTCCAGATTTGTCTGATAGCGTCCGAGAGCAAACATAGAGACAATCACTGCACCCAAAATGGCGCTTCCGATATATAGAAACCTGTTCTCCCCCTTGACCTTAATTCCGAGTCTTTTTTTAGTACCGGGCAGTAATTGTAGCTGGTCTCTTCTGTCCATTTCTTTACGTATCACATACCATACATCACATATCAATTATCAATCACCCCTGCCTCTCTTTATTGTTACACGATGTATGTATATGATTTTGCGACCTAAACCTCCCTCATAGCTAATCCTATAGCTCCGGCCAGCATACTGCTTAGCTCGGGTATTATTGGCTGAAGCTCGTTTGGGTAGACTATTCTTGAGAAAGGGTTCCCTATTACCACGCTTCTCCCCATCTTTTCTTTAAAGTAATCTCCCAAACCGGGCATATTAGTCAGGCCACCAATTAAAATAACATTAGCTATTTTTTCCTTCTTCAGTTCCTCGTAGTTTAAAATTGTCCTTTTAGTTTCAAAGACCATCATGTCAATAAGAGAGATCATGGATTCGTTAATAATATTTTCTTCGGTTTTTTTAAGACCGAATTTTCGCTTTAGCTCCTCCGCCTTTTCCAGGCTGACATTTAACGATTGGGCTATAGCTTTTGTTATTTCAAAACCGCCGATCTCATAATTATGGCTTACACGCTCGTATCCCCTATTAACGATAATGATGGATGTGCTTCGCCCTCCAATATTAACAATTACGGTCGGACTAAGATCATTGCCCAGAAGAGCCCTTATCAGGGCAGAGTTTTCCAACTCTAGGGCTTTTAGTTTTAAGCCTGAATTTTTCATAATGTTCTGGTAGCGAACTGTTTCATCCTTCGGTACGGCAGCTAAAAAAACTTCTACGGTTGATGGACTGCCTCCTTTAGAAACTTGGCCGTCAACAACTCCGACAATTGACCAATCCAGAATTACTTCCTCGAGCGGAATCGGAACGTACTTCTTAGCTTCAAACTGAATTGATCTGGCTAGATCTTCATTTGATACATACGGCATCTCGATTACTGTTGCAAAGGTCGAGAAGGACGGAATCGCCGAGATTATATCGGTGGACCCGATTTCAGCTTTTTTGATCAGCTGTTTGATTCCATCCGCTATTTCTTCGTCTGGCATTTTTAAAATACTTTGCCAATTGCTACTTTGGCTGATTGAGGGTTCATTATTTCTAAGTTCAAAAATCGCGTAGTTAGTCAGGTGAAACCGTCCGCCTTTTTTTTCAAGCTCGACAATTTTAATGGAAGAAGTACCGATATCAAGCCCCAGGGTTCCTCCCGATTGAATTGTTTTGAAAAGATTAAAAGCCATTTTTGTTCTATAACCCAAAAAATCCGTTAACTGCCGGCTCTAAAAGTAAAAAACGATTTGTGCATTAACCGAAAGATCAGTATAGTGAGATAGTTTTAATATCTCCTAGCTAATTATACCACATAAATTAAGCAATAATCATGAATTATCCCCAGATTATATCTAGCTGGATTCTTGACCTAATCTTCCCTATCCGATGCGTATCTTGCGGTAAATTTTGTTCACTTCGGCTGGGGTATCTTTGCAAAAAATGCGCCGGCTTGATCCCAATTAACAAAAAATTTGAATGCATAGGATGTAATAGGGTAACTATTCTCGGAAAAACCTGCCTTACCTGCCGACAATCAAATCCGGTTGACCAGCTTCTGGTCGTTTCAGACTATAAAAATCCCGCAGTAATTAAAATTGTAAAGACCTTAAAATACCGCTTTATTAAGGAGATGGCCGTTCCCATCTCGTTGCTGATAAAAAAGTACGTTATCTGGCTTAGTATAAGTAAAAAATTCAATGTTTTAACAGAAAACCCCATAATCGTACCTATCCCCCTTCATAAATACCGCTATAACTGGCGGGGATTCAATCAGGCCGAATTAATCGC
>MGKQ01000014.1:0-5616 GCA_001795735.1 Candidatus Yanofskybacteria bacterium RIFCSPLOWO2_02_FULL_41_13 | reverse complement strand
TCTCAAAAATAATTAATTGTAGTTTCGATACCTCGATTATAAGAAAAAGGGGTAAGACAAAGTCTCAGGCCGATATCAAAGAATACGACGATAGGTTAAAAAACATTAAAGAAGCCTTTGAACTGATTGAAGCGGATCGAATTAAGAATAGGACTATTGTTTTAGTTGACGATGTCTGCACGACCGGAGCAACTCTTAACGAATGCGCTAGGGTTTTAAAAGAATCTGGGGCTGGAAAAGTAGTTGCCCTAGTCTTTGCGAGGGGCTAGACAACATGATATACTGGAGAGGTGGCTAATTCGTATATCGAAAAATATCCGAGCAGAGTCAAGTTCAGACCGAACAAACAGAGAAGGTTTATTTTGTTAATTCAGAATAAATTAGATGCCAACGCGGAGGACATTAGTAAAATTGTTGGAACTAGCCCAAGAACTATAAGAGATTGGCGCCGAGAGAGAATAAACATGTCGTTTTCAGCATTGAAAATTTTATCTAGAAAAGCCAAGATTTCCCTACCTAGTAATATCAGAGTTTTGAAACCGTTTTGGTATACACGTATTGGTGCCAAAGCTGGTGGAGTTACAGTATTAAGGAAATACGGTCGAATAGGAGGAGATCCAGAATATAGAAGGGCAAGGTGGTATGAGTGGTGGAATAAAACCGGGAAATATCGGCACTCTTATCTAAGAAATTCTCCCCTACCTTTTCACAAACCAGGACACTCGAAGAATCTGGCTGAATTGGTCGGGGTATTTATTGGCGATGGAGGATTAACAAAATATCAGGCTAAAATAACACTTCATCATAAAGATGACAAACAATATATTAAATTCGTTTCTAATCTAATTACTAAGCTTTTCCGTGTACCAATAAAAATTCATCACCGTCCCAATATCTCTGTAAAAGATATTGTGATCTCAAGAGTTAACCTCGTTGCTTATCTAAATAGGTTGGGCCTACCAGTAGGAAATAAGATTAAGCAAAATATTGATATACCAGCTTGGATTAAGGAGAATTCCGACTATTCTATGGCTTGTCTTCGGGGTTTAGTAGACACTGACGGATGTATTTTTACTCACCGATATAGGGTTGGCAGTAAAAAATATAGCTATAAAAAAATTAGCTTTGCAACAGCTTCTCATCCCTTAATGAAGTCGGTAAAAAACATACTTAAGAACCTAGAAATAAAGCCTTACATAAATAAAGAGGAGCTTAGAATTGAGAATCAGAACGGTGTAATAAAATACTTTAATATAATAGGCTCTCACAATCCGAAACATTTGAGAAAATATCATAATTAAAATATAATTTTACAAGATCATTAATACAAATAAGTGGAGGGTTGCGCCGAATGGTAAGGCAGCGGCTTGCTAAGCCGCGACGGTTTAAACAGCCGTCTGTGGGTTCGACTCCCACACCCTCCGCCAATTGGGAAAATGCAAATTTGAAGAGGTCAGCTCGCGACGCGAGACGCGCCGCTCGTATAGGATTTGAAAGGGCTTTTTTGGCGAAAAGGAAAAGGATTTATCAACGAAGGGCAAAAGAAATTTTTTCATAAGATTTTTTGAAACAGAAACTCGAAAGGGTTTCTGTTTTCGGTCTTAGAGCGATATTGACGTAATTCATAACATAATGTAATATATTAAGTTATCTGTTCTTTCCAAATCCAACAACGTGAAGGGGGGTGAGTGTAGTGGCGAAGGCACGAGCAATTTTACTGAACAGTGTATTTGGTGTCGACCCCGGAGCATGGCCTTCTTACTTTGATACGGTCTGCTATCGTCGATTGGCACACGCTGACATGGTGATCAATGGCCTTGGGCCATTGATCGTAAAGATGGAGGCTTGCGACTGTGCTCGACGGAGGCCTCAAGAAGTCAATCTTGACCCGGACGATGTGCGCGAGCTCGAAGGGTTCATCGCAAAGCGTCGTCGACTCCAGCATCACCGAAACACAACACTTTCAAAAAAGTGAAAGGGGACAACCATGCATATCACGAAAATGCTTAGAGCGGCGTGGCGAGCCCTCTTTGCAAGAGCCTCCTTCCAAGGGGTCATCGTCGGTCGAGGTGAGGTTCCTTCGTTTTTTGAGGGAACCGTGGCCAAGATGGGGCTGAGAGGCACCTCAGAAGTCGAACGAAATAAGTTCGACTTGATCGTCCGAACTCATTCAGACGTCATCGTTGTCACCACCGCATTAGACAACGATGCAGTGATGTATGTTATTCACAACGATAAAGTTCTGGCGTTGGTAACGGCGTCAGGCAATTTCGTTGCTCATGCCGCAATCGTGGCGAATGAATACATACAAGTGCGCCCCGATGAGCGGAAAGTTTTCATAGGCGGGGCAAGAGGAGTATTCCGTCACTTGGCGACAGGTGATCGGGTGCGAATTGAGCTCCGCGGCGGTGTCAATCGCACCGCACTTCTGGAGAAAATCAGTTCTCCTTGATGTTCGATAGTGTTTGCTGGGTCTACGATTCTTCCGAGAGTCGTAGACCTTTTTTCATAACTCAAAGAGCGAGAATTTGCCGCCAAAGAAAAACTTGAAATTGTTAATGTTCGCGGCTTCGCCGCTCGGATTTCTGCTCACCACCCACGCCGCCGCAGACGGTGAAATAGTAGCCTTTGCGCGAACTTTCTTTGAGCGCAAAGGCTACTATTTCACCGCATTGTGGGACAACCTTCTCAAATGAGAAGGTTTGTCTTTTTGTGTATGAATTACTTGTGTTTTCCAGAGTTTAGAAAAGTTGCTAAAAGTGGCGTAGAGTCAGAGGGGTTCGAACTTTTTGTGATATAATCAAATTAATGGACGAAAATCCTGTTCAACCCAAAGAACTCCCCATGAGGCCTCTGTACAGAGTAGTTACAGTGTTTTTATCAATAATAATTGCGTATTTTTTATCGTATTTTTACATAGGATTAATTGGAGACGTATTTGAGAAATCATCCGGTACAACTATAGGCGTAGGTGGTCTTGCCTTAATTTATCCCATGATTCTATCTACCATTGTATTTTTCTATTTGGTAGTTAATTTAATTAACGAGCTTATAAATTCTAGTGGGAATATTAATATTAAGGCTTGGATTATAAAATTTATCATAGGGCTATTTGTTATCTTAGCTCCAACAGTTCTAGTTCTGCTTTTTTAATCCCCCAAAACCACCGAACTCTCTATCAAAAACCCTCAATAATCGTTGAATTAAAGTTTTCCAATTGTCCCTCTTTTAGTCCTCCGAAGTTTTCTGTAACCTTCGTAGCTTTAGCGAAGTAGGTAACGAAGGAGACACGACACGCGAGCTTTTATTGTAAGATAACAAATTCATGATAGAATGATTTAGCTTAGATTTTTGACAAGGAATGTAGCATGATAGATAAAGTAACGCCTCTGGCTAATTGGGATGATGATCAATCTAGCCACCCAGAATTGGTATGGTGGTCAAGATTAGATAATAAATACCAAATAGAGGTTCATCGAAAAGGAGCACGAGTGGCAAAGTTGGTTATTTTTGACCACGGCGATAACGACAAGATGCTTAAAAGTTTCGATGTAGGTTTGAGCTATGGTGCTATTTTTGGACCGGACACGGACGATGTTAGTACCTGGCAGGCTATGGCTATCGAGTTTGTAGATTCTTTACCCAAATAAGGGTGAGTCCGATTAATTCGGACTTTTTTAATTCCCAGAATCGTGCTAAAATCTAAGTCCCTGCCTGCCGGTTTTACCCTAAGTATGGCCAACAACTGTCCTTGCTTATTTTTAAAAATAGTGTTAGCATATGGCAGAATTTCAATTTGTATGAGGAGATCATGAGGAGAAAAGGACTAGTGTTCGGATTTCTCATTGCAATTACAATTTCTATGTCTGCAGTGTCTCTGTCGGCACAGGATACCAAGAAAATTGATGCCGGCAAGAAGTTATATACCGCAAAAGAGTGTTCTAAGTGCCACAAGATAGCAGGCAAGGGCAATAGGGCTGGCAGTAATCTTGACGGTGTTGCCTCCAAGCTGTCTGCAGATGAAATCCGTGGATGGTTAACCAACACGATCGAAATGGAAAAGAAGCTTGAGCATAAACCGAAAGTCAAGATGTCATCAAGGATAGCTAAGATGAACCTGAAAGATGCAGATATCGAAGCCCTAGTGGCATACTTGCAAACCCTCAAGTAAATGAATTCTTATCACGCGGTGCGACGACTTCGCCCGCACTGCCCTTCCGAAGCTTATAGAGCAAAGGAGGGCTTTTTAATTCCAAAAAACCAAGCGATCTTGACCGATGGATTTATTTGGAATAGTATTCCGGCAGTTATTTAAATCAAAAAGGGAGAATGGAATTGAAACAAGTAGTCTTCAAAGAACTGAGATTTGAGCACAAGGCAGCATTACTTTGGGCAGATCAGGCCAAAGAAAGAGCATACTGTCCTTATTCCGGTTTTTACGTTGGAGCATGTCTGATCGGGCTTGACGGCGGATTAGTTTCGGGAGCAAACTTTGAAAGCGCTTCTTATGGTTTAACGGTCTGTGCTGAGCGCTGTGCTGTCTTTAACGCTAATATAATAGGCATGAGACAGTTTCAGGGTGTTGCCATTATTGCTAGAGGGAAAAGCTTTGACACAAAAGAAGTAACAGGACCTTGCGGAGCGTGCCGCCAGATTCTTTATGAAGTTTCGCAGTTGTCGGGTCGGGATCTTGATATAGTTCTTTCTACTACTCAGAAAGATAAGATCATCGTTACCAGCATAAATGAGCTCCTACCGTTGGGCTTCGGACCGTTAGACCCGAATGTTAACTTAGAAGAATGGAAGAAATCAGACCTGAATATTAACTTTGAAGCATGGAAGAAATAACCTTTACGCTGCCGATTGGCAGCGTTTTTCATTGATTTTTAGCTTATAAAAGTTACTCACAGGATACCAACAAGCCCTAGAAAGTAGCCAAAAACCATGATATAATTAGATTATGCCAGGTAGCAGAATTTCTAATTGGTTTTCTGCTGATTTCTTCTAATATCTGGCCAAAACCAGCAAAAGTGATCAAATTTCCACACCGCATTTAATAGAAAACCTTAAAAGCATTTGGAAATTTCACTACCCGGTATGGATGATCAAACAGTAGTAAAGCGCTACCGGACTGAATTATCCTCCGTAAAAGACCTTCTTTTCTACTTCCTAATAACCTGGACGGCTGTTCTCCTTGGTCTAAGTTGGTTTGATTTTTTCAGCTCAAGATTCGAAATTTCTGAAGCAATAGTCTCAAGCTACCTAATTCTTCTTGGAGTTTATATTGTCCACAAAGAAACATCCCGATGGACCGGCGTAAAACTCAATGTAAAGCCGGGTGAACTTTTCGTCTACGTCTGGTGGATTTCTCTTCTGGCTATGCTTCTTCTTGGTTTCTTTACTCACCGAGAAGTTTCTCCGTCAATAAGATTCCTAACCTATGAGGTTTTGGGGGCTTTTCTGTTAAGCGAGATTTCAAAAAGCTTTAATGCTTATAAAAGGCTGTAAACTAAGCTGAGCTAATTAGCACTCTAATAACTGGAGAGTTGCGCCGAATGGTAAGGCACCAGTCTTGAAAACTGGGGCTCCGCAAGGGGCTTGTAGGTTCGAGTCCTA
>MGKQ01000013.1 GCA_001795735.1 Candidatus Yanofskybacteria bacterium RIFCSPLOWO2_02_FULL_41_13 | reverse complement strand
GTGGGGAGTCCGATATCTTTTTAGTATAAAAAGATGTCGAGCGACGAGGCTCAAATTTGTTAACTAAATTGAGGTTAATTTAACTATTTGTCCGACCCGCGCTCCGCCGACCGCGTGTCGCCAGAGGCTTCAGCGGTGGCGCAAGGCTTCGGTGAGGCGAGAGAAAGAAAGTAGGTCGAGAAATGGGGGAGGAGTGAGCGTCCCTACCATCCGAATAACCGTCCGATTTCTTCCGGAGTTTCGCGCTTGCGCGCGATTTTTATTTCTCCGTTAGTAGCGATGAGTTTCATCGGACTTGAAAGCAGACAATGATGAGATGCCAGCGAATCCTGGTAAGCGCCCGTGTCCAAAACGGCTATATAAAGATCGTCTGTATCTGAAAGGTGGGGGAGGACGATGTAGCTTCCGCTGGCTGTATATTTATCATCGCTATCACAGCTCGAACCGGCCAGCCATACTTTATTAAGTTTCTTATCGTTCATGTAGTTTACCGGTATAATGTGCCATCTCTGGTGGATGCCCCAGGTATCGGCCAAATCGTTAATAAAACTGCCGTCAATTACGTACCATTTTTTATCGGTCCTATTAACGATGGCTTTCTCGGTGAGTATCTTAAATATAGTTATCTGAGCCGGTGCGACCACATATCGTCCCCATTCAACAATGAGGTTAGGGTGTTTCAGCTGTAGGCGGTCGGATTCATTCTTAGCCGTTTTTATTATCTGATTTACTAAATTTTTTAAAGAATATAATTTTTTACTTTTCTCAAATGGAATACCGGCCCCGCTCCCGATATTCAATGTATCCAAGGCAGGATTTTTTTCTTTTAATTTATGATAAATTCCCAGCGCTCTTTTAATCGGTTTTAAAAAACCATCTATTTTTTCTATTTGAGATGAAATATGGTAGTGAAGAGTGGAAAGATTTCTTACCTTGCCTATTTTTAAAAGGTCTTCTTCCAGAAAACCGAAGCGGTTGTATTTTTTATCAAAGTGGGCATCGATTTTTATATCCATGTTCACTCTTATTCCGACTTCGCCCTTGAACTTCTTCAATCTTTCCAGTTCGTCGTGATTCTCAATTATCGGGATAACTATCAGGCCGCGGTTTCTAAGCTCTTCTATCAGACTGATGTATCTTTCGGTTTTAGGTCCGTTACAGGTAACGCGTATTTTCGCATTGAATTTATCCTGTTCTATCATTTGTTTGACTACGAACAGCTCGTTAGCGCTTGAAACATCAAGATTCGCCCCTTCGGCGATAACCGGTAAGACGAACTCCTTATTCTGGTTAGCCTTCATCGCATAATGGTAATAAAAACGGCCTCGATAGCTGAGGATTTTTATGTATGCATTGAACGTGTCTATTAGATCGCGGACTCGGCTCTCGATTATCGTGGGGAAAACTATCTCGGTTGAAGTGCCGTATTTTTTGACGATATCGTAGATGTTGTATTGGAAGTTTCCTTCCCGGACGACCAGTTCGCCGTCGGGATTAATATCGAAATGTTGAGTGTTTAATTCTTCAAAACCAAGCTTCCAAAATTTTTTAAATCCGTTTTTCTTTTTTCTTCTGATTTTTTTTCTACCCATCCTAATCTAAGTATAGATTAAATTATTTTTTATTAAATATTTTTTTGTTGATAAATAAGAAATACGCATAATAATCTATTTTTCGTGAATAACAAAAAGCGAACCCCCTTCTAACTTTGCAGACCGTCTTTTTTCGAGGTTAAAAAATAATCAAATTAACCGATAATTTATGTTATTCCACAAATTTGAGTGGGGAGTCCGACATATTTTTTAGTATAAAAAAGATGTCGAGCGACGAGGCTCAAATTTGTTAACTAAATTGAGGCTAATTTGATTATTTTACGAAGATAAAAAGTAGGTCTAAAAGTTGGGAGGGGTGAGCGACTATCGGCCGGCTTGGCGGAGGGCGATGTTAATTGTTTTTAATATTATTCCCAGATCGAGAATCAATGATCTGTTTTTGATATAATAAAGGTCGTATTGAAGTTTTTGGGCGGCATCATTTACCGATGAACCATAGTGGTAGTTAATCTGAGCCCAACCCGACAAACCCGGCTTGATAATATATCTTTCTTCATAAAACGGCACCTCTGTTTTAAGTTCATCGTGAAATTCCGGTCTTTCGGCGCGAGGGCCGACAAAAGACATTTCTCCTCTCAGAATATTCCAAAGCTGAGGCAATTCGTCAATCCTGGTTTTGCGCAGAAATTTTCCCAAGAGTGTAGTCCTGGGATCGTCTTTCTCTGCCCAGACGGCGCCGGTTTCTTTCTCGGCATCTTTTCTCATTGTTCTGAATTTAATTATTTCGAAATTTTTGCCATTCTGGCCGACTCTCTTTTGGCGGTATAAAACCGGTCCGGAAGAGCCAATCTTTATTGTCAAGGCGATCAAGGGAATGAACGGAAGGGTTATTATTCCAAAGATAATGGCGAATATAATATCAAAAAATCTCTTCATCTCTTCGTAGGTTTTCTTGCTTCCCTCGCTTAAATTTTCTAAAAACCAAATCTGGTTTATCGCACCGAGTGGAACTTTATTAGTCATCTGTTCGTAAAAAGATGAAAGGTTTTTAAAAGTTACCCTGTTCTCAAGAGAACGGTAGAAGGTATCAATAATCTGGGGAGCTTGATAAGTTTCAGGAGAGATTACCACAGTATTTATTTTTTCTTGCTTTATAATCTGGTCGACGTTTTTAATGCCCTCTTTGGCCAGATCCATTATATATTTTAGTTCATAGCCGAGCTGAGGGTTTTCTTCGACGAATTTAGCTAATTCAAGAGACTGATTATTTACTCCGACGATCAGTAAGGGTTTTTTAAATCCGCCGGCGTTAGCTTTATTAAAGACAGTCCGAGTGGCAAAAATAATGCCGGAGAATAAACCAATGAATATTACCAGATTGGTTCTAGGCGTGATATCAAATACGGGAATTAAGTAGAAGAATATGAATGATATTGCCGAAGCAATGACGATAGTTCTGGAAAGGTTGGAATAAAATTCCAGGTTATTTCTCAGAAACCCGAAGTCGTAGAGATTGGTGATATATAAAATGAATATCCAGAGAGCAAAAATAAACAAAAAAGGAGCAAAATGTATTTCGTATTGTTCGCCAAAATTATCCTTGTAGCGGATAAACAGAGTGATAGCTAGAGCTCCGTAAAGGGCTGATATGTCTAGCAGTAATAATCCAATTTTTTTCATCTTGGTATGGATTATGTTACATCATTTTCCAGATTTTGTCTATTGTTATTTTGACATAAGCACGCTAGAATTTTTGCATGGCAAACAATCGTATAAAAGTAGGAATTATCGGTCTTGGCATGGTTGGCGAGCCGGTAAAGAGATGGTTCGAACAGCATAACGGATATAAGAGAGGAAAAGACCTTTTTTGCTACGACGCCGATCCGAAAAAAGGATATTCTGACGATGTTAATAAGGCAGATGTGATTTTTGTTGCCGTGCCTACGCCGACTAATTCTGACGGAAGCTGTAATACTTCTATTGTCGAAAGCGTCGTCGGCAGTTTAAAAGACCCCGCACCAACCTTATCCGCTGACCGCCATTCAAAAAAGGGGCGGGGTTGGTACGGGGCAGGCGGGAAAATAGTTGTAGTAAAATCTACTGTCACTCCCGGTACTGTTGAAAATCTTCAGAAAAAATATCCGAAGAAGAGATTTATATTCAATCCAGAATTTCTTACCGAGTCACAGGCTTGGGAAGATTTTATTTCTCCCGACAGGCAGATAATCGGCTCAACGACTAAAAGCATTTCTGATGCGGTTGAGATTCTCAATCTTCTGCCTAAAAAGAATTTTATCCGTCCTTGGACTTCTGATTATGTCAGAAAATCCGTAAATGCCACTGAAGCTGAATTCGGCAAGTATGCTTCAAATATATTTGGCTACATGAAGGTAATTTATGGCAATATTCTTGCCGATATGGCCCATGTTCTTGATAAAAAATATATAAAAGATAAAATTCCTAGTCGGGTGAGCTACGAAAACATAAAAGAGCTCATCGGTGCTGATTTAAGAATAGGTTCGGCTTGGCTTAATGTTGAGCATGGTCAATATTCGGGCGCTGGTGGTTTTTGTTTTCCAAAGGACATGAATGCGTTTATTGCTTTCGGCGAATCTTTGGAGAAAGATGCAGTCAAGAAAAAACTTCTCGATAAAAATCATCTAAAAGTTCTCCAGATGGGTCTGGCGGTTTTAAAAGCAGTCAGGGATTATAACAAGACGCTTATTGAATCTCAAGGTCTCTCAATGGAGGATGTCTCAAGGCACAATAAGGAAATAATAACTCAGAAGAGGAAGAAAATAAGGGCATAGTGTGTTATAATGAGTGAGAAAAACAACGACGCGCATGAAGATTGATTTATATGGTAAAAACATTCAGCTCGACGAACCTTTAAGGGTTTTTGTTGAGGAAAGGATTGGTGGGTTGCAGAAGTTTATTGACGGCGGTCCTAGCCGCCTTCGCCAAGGCTTCGGCGAGCCAATGGAGGCTAGAGTTGAGATTGGCTTGCCGTCAAAGCATCACCGTTCGGGGAGGATTTATTATGCTGAAGTTAATCTGAAAATCGGAGGCAAATTATTGCGTGCTACTTGCCAGCATGAAGATATGCGCAATGCGATAGTCGACGCGAAGAACGAACTCCAAAGACAAATAAAGAAGTTTAAGGAGAAGAAAAAAGATCTATCTCGGGCACCAAAAGTTTAGCTCAGAGACTATACCCAGACTCGGACCACATTCAGTCGGCTCCAGCGGCCGACTGAATCTTAAGTACTCGATAAAGTCGCAGAACCAAGCCGACTTTATCTGCTCGCGCTACGCTGAAGGCTTTGGCGAGGCGAGCGTGTTCCCTCTCTAGGGTATAGTCTCTGAGCTTTTATTGTTTAGTCAATCTGATTGTAAATACAGTCATATTCCGATATAATCTTTAAATATCCAATGTCATTTTTGTCCAAAATCTTCGGTGATGCAAATGAGCGATATATAAAGTCGCTTCAGTCGGCAGTTGATAGGATTAATGAGCTCGAAAAAGAATTCGGGGGACTTTCGGATGCCGAATTAAAGGATAAGACAGTGAAATTCAAAAAGAGATTATCCGCCGGCGAATTGTTAGATGATCTGCTTCCCGAAGCTTTTGCGGCGGTTAGGGAGGCATCGAAGAGGACTCTCGGCCAGCGCCACTTTGATGTTCAGCTGATAGGTGGAGTTGTTTTGCATCAGGGCAAGATTACTGAGATGAGAACGGGAGAGGGCAAGACTTTGGTTGCTACTTTGCCGGCTTATTTAAATGCTTTAACCGGTAGAGGCGTTCATATAGTTTCAGTTAACGACTTCTTGGTTAGGCGCGATACGGCTTGGATGGGCCAGATTTATAATGCTCTTGGTCTGACCGTCGGGTGTATTAATCATGAAGGAAGCTATCTGTATGACGAAAAGCATCGTCATGAAGGTCAAAGATTAAAAATCAAAGATCAAAATGACCATTTAAATTTAAAAGATGAGAGAGAGCAAGAAGATAAAGAAAGAGATACTCTCGGCGCTTTTAAAGTTGTCTATGAATTTTTACGGCCGGTCGGTAAAAGAGAAGCTTATTATGCTGATATAACTTACGGCACAAATAACGAGTATGGATTTGATTATCTTCGGGATAATATGGCTTATCAGCCGGAATCTATGTCTCAAAGACCAAACCATAATTTTGTAATTGTTGATGAGGTAGATTCGATATTGATAGATGAAGCCCGCACGCCCCTTATAATTTCGGCTCCCGATACTGATTCGACGGCGCTTTATGGGACATTCTCCAAAATAGTTCCCCGTCTTACCGAGAACGAAGATTATAATGTAGACGAGAAGCTCAAAGCTATTTCGATTACTGAAAGCGGAATAGAAAAAGTCGAGAAAATGCTTGGGCTTTCGAACATATATGATCAGGGAGGAGTTCGTCATGTTCACCATCTTGAGCAGGCGTTGAAGGCCAATATCTTGTTTAAACGTGATAGAGATTATGTCGTCAAAGACGGAGAGGTGATAATAGTCGATGAGTTTACCGGTCGTCTCATGCCCGGCCGAAGATGGTCGGATGGTTTGCATCAGGCAGTTGAGGCCAAGGAGAATGTAAGCGTTCAGAAAGAATCCCGCACTCTTGCAACAATAACTTTTCAGAACTATTTTCGTTTGTATAAAAAAATCTCCGGTATGACCGGTACGGCCCAGACATCGGCCGAAGAATTCCACAAAGTTTACAAAATAGACGTTGTTTCGATACCCACGAACAAGCCGACGGGAAGAGAAGACCTGTCCGATAAAATATATAAAACCGAAATGGGAAAGTTTAAGGCCGTGGCCAGAGAGATAAAAGAAAAGAACGAAAAAGGCCAGCCGGTTTTAGTCGGTACGGTTTCGATTGAGAAAAATGAACTTTTATCAAAACTTCTTGAACGGGAAGGGGTTAGACACAATGTTTTAAATGCTAAGAATCATGAGAGAGAAGCCGAGATAGTTGCTCAAGCCGGACGTTTAGGGGCAGTAACGGTTGCGACAAATATGGCCGGAAGAGGCGTTGATATAATACTTGGTGGAAATCCGGTTAATTCCGAAGAAGCGGCAAAAGTTTGTGAACTTGGCGGGCTTTATGTGATTGGCACTGAACGTCACGAGGCTCGTAGAATTGATGACCAGCTTCGGGGCCGAGCCGGCCGGCAGGGTGATCCGGGCCTATCTCAGTTTTTCGTTTCAACCGACGATGACGTTATTCGGGTATTCGGCGGAGACAGACTTAAAAACCTAATGAATACTTTAGGAATAGGGGAGGACGACGTTATCGAGAATAGATTTGTTTCAAGCGCCATCGAGCAGGCCCAATTCCGTATTGAGGGCCATAATTTTGATATTCGAAAATACGTACTTGAATATGATGATGTAATGAACAAGCATCGAGATTCAATCTATCGATTGCGCAAAGAAGTTTTATTCTCGGAAAATATAAAGGAAACTGTTCTTAGCTATGTTCTCGATACTGTTAGGCGGGTCGTTAATTTTAATGCCAATGAGGAGTCGGATGACTGGCGCGTTGAAGAAATATCGGAATCTATTCAGGCGATTACTGGCAAAGACAATAATCTTCACACTGAGTTGATTGAAATATCAGCCGGCCATGATTATCACAAGCTTTCTGAGTTCGTGTCGCAGTATGTTGTAAAAAAGTATGAAGCTAAAGAATCGGAAAACGGTGCTCAAATGCGTCAGTTGGAAAAATTTGTCTTACTAAGAACGGTTGATGAGATTTGGATGGACCATATCGAAGCGATGGAACAGTTGCGTGATTCTGTCCGCCTTCGGGCCTATGGCCAGAGAGACCCCCTGATAGAGTACAAAATAGAAGGGCAGAAGATGTTTGAGCAACTGCAGGATACGATAAAAGGCCAGGTAACTAATCTGATATTTAAGGTCTCATTTATGCAACAGCCGAGGCAGGTCCAGATGGAAGAGCATAAGCCAGAAATTGCTCAAAGCTTAAAGTCTAAAGCTAAAAGCCAGAATAATGATCAGGCCTTTGACGTTAAGCCCTCAGCTTTAGGCTCTACCAATATCGGTCGTAACGACCCCTGTCCGTGCGGAGCGATTAATCCGGTAACAAACCAAGTTTTTAAGTGGAAGAAGTGTCATGGGAAATAAATAGCCCGCCGGTGGTCCGGCGGGCGGGTTAGGTGGTTTTTCTCGCAAGTTCTTGCCAGTGCTCGGGACACAAACCTAACCACCGTGAGTCCCAAGATTTTGTAGGGTATCCGCACTTTTCACATTTGCCGTGATTGGGCGGATTGTAATCATCCGGATACTGCTTCTTCATGTGGACCAGCCTTTAAATATTATAACACGACATAATTTATTTGTAAATAGACAACAAGTTGTCCTGTTGTGAGTATTACAACAAATTCAAGTGATATCACCTGAACAGGAAAGACTAGTATTCAAGCCATTACTTTACTATCGAAAAGTCTCCGAAGTGTTGTACGATTGGGAAAATGAATTTTGGAGGGTTTTGTGAGGGGGGGGTATTTGTGATGAATAACCCTGCTCCATGTGGATTTCATCTTATCCACTTGCATTTTAAATTGATGTACGTTATAGTGTACATATGAATCCCGTACTTATCGAGTAAAATTTATATGCTCGATACGATAATTAGGGCGGGTATTCAGTAATACGAGTTTTTGCTGTTTTCTTAGTTTTTATAAAACAAGCTAAGAGCAATTGCTCGATAAGTGCGGGATGAACAAAAATACAATATCAATATCCCAAGCGAGGAGCAAATTATTCTCAATTGCTCAAAAAGTCCAAACCCCGGGGGTCTACTTTACATTTACCGATAAAGGACGACCAAAGACTGTTATGATGTCTGCGGATGAATACGAATCAATAATTGAAACAATTGAAGTTATGCGTGATTTTCCAAGCCTAGATAGAACTGTTGCAAAAGTCGATAAAGATGTAAAATCTGGAGCCTATTTGCGTTATCCAACTCTGGATGATATTTTGGCGAAAGAAGGATATACTCTCAATAAAAAATTAAATACTAAGCATGCCATATCAACTACGCATCGAACCAGGCGTACTAAAAAGTCTTAATCGAATACCCGAGCGTGATCGTCAGCGTATTATTGCATCTCTGGCTGGTATAAAAAAAGACCCTTTTGATGGTAAAGCACTAGAAGGTGAACTCAAGGGTATTCGTTCCTGGCGGGTAGGTGAATATCGAATACTCTATCGTATTTTAAAACAGGAGCTCTTGATAATCGTAATTCGAATTGGACCTCGTCAGGGGATTTACTAATAAATATGAAAGAAGGGTTTACATTACAAAATGAGAATAATGAGGATTATTGAATGCCGAGGAGCATAAACGGTTAATTCTAGTAAGAAATAAGTATGACAGAGCAAGATATTCTGAATTTAATAAGTGAAGATAAGTGGATGATGGACATATTGCATACCGCAGAAAAGTTAAATCTTCCCGATTGGTTGATAGGAGCGGGATTTGTCAGGAATAAGGTTTGGGATTATCTGCATGGATATCAGAAGGAAAAGGTTGATACAAATGATATTGATTTAGTCTACTTTGATCCAAATGGTAACGACGAAGATGCTGACGAGAAGTTATCTAAAGAGCTTAAAATGAAAACTGGTTTAAATTGGGAAGTAGTCAACGAAGCGTATGCTCACAAATGGTATACAATCAAACCGCCGCCATATATTTCTTCTGAAGATGCAGTTTCAAAATGGCCGGAGACAGCAACATGTATTGGGGTAAAAGTAGAAAATAGAAAGTTAAGATTGATAGCGCCTCACGGAATAGGGGATTTGGTAAACTTGATTATTAGGCCAAGTCCAGCATCTATTGACGAAGGCAATGTCAAAAACATTGTTGTTGAAAGAGTGAATAATAAAAAGTGGCTGGAAAAATGGCCGAAATTAAAATTAGAAATATAAGAAATGTCATGGAGCATAAAAATACAAAAGTAGTTGTTACCGGTGGGGCCGGATTTATCGGTTCTAATTTAGTTGATGCTCTTGTGGGGGAAGGTTTTGATGTCCATATAATTGATAATTTATCTAACGGAAAGAGGGGGAATGTAAATAAAAAAGCCAAGCTACATATAAAGGATGTCGCAAATATTAAAGATATCCAACCGATAATTAATGGCGCCAAATATGTTTTTCATTTGGCGGCCTTACCGCGGGTTCAATATTCAATCGAGAATCCAATTGAAAGTGATACGGCAAATGCTCGCGGAACGTTAAATGTCCTGGTTGCTTCTAAAAATGCCGGCGTAAAAAGAGTTATCTATTCAGCTTCAAGTTCTGCTTATGGCGATCAAAAAATAATGCCCCTTAAGGAGACGATGATGCCTGCTCCGAAAAGCCCTTACGGACTTCAAAAATATATCGGTGAGTTGTATTGCAAATTATGGAGTGAGGTTTATAGCTTGCCGACTGTTTGCTTGCGCTATTTTAATGTTTACGGTCCACGTCAAAATGCAGAAGGGGCTTACGCTTTGGTTATGGCGACATTTATGAAGCAGTTGGCTAGCGGTAAGTCTATGACTATAACTGGAGATGGGGAACAAACGAGAGATTTTACTAGTGTTCATGATGTGGTTAGGGCCAATCTCTTGGCCATGAAAAGCAACAAAGTTGGAAACGGCGAGTCAGTTAATATCGGAGTGGGGAGAAATCAATCAATCAACGAGATCGCCGATCTTATCGGCGGGCCGAGAAAACATATTCCGGCCAGGCTGGAGCCGAAGCACACTTTGGCTGACCATACGTTGGCTACTAAACTTTTAGGCTGGAAACCGAAGGTTAAGCTTGAGGACGGGATTGAAGAATTAAAGAATTGTCCTTGTCTGTGCGGTTCCGGCAAAAGTTTTAATAAATGTCATGCCTGTCCGTAGCTCGAAGAGCAAGGGAGGGTTACGGGAAATAAAAAGCAACCATTTAGGTTGCTGGGCATGTTGGGCAAGTAATTTCTCTCCCGCAGAAAACATTTTACTTCCTAAGTTCTGGATAGAAAGCCGGACAAACGTGAGGAAGGGGCGTTGTCGTTCCGCACAGAAGACAAGAATAAGAGCCTTCCAGCTTGGTTAGGGTAACGCAATTATAATATTCGCCGTCTGCACCCTGTTTCAGTTCAACTTTTGCAACAACTTTAGTTATGAGGTGATCATTCTCATAGACTAGTACCTCGGCGGGTTTACGCGAAGTTCCAGTTTCTGACCTAACCTTGACTTTGATTGTCATGGTATTCTCTTTGATAAAGAATATTGTATGATTAAAATTATATAATTCATGCAGTTCAGTCAAGTAAGAAGCATAAGTGCCATGGTACGTAGGCCAATAATCTGGGGAGTAATATTTGCCATCATAGGTGCTGTTGGCTGGGTATTTTCGGTTGTTTTGGCTGTAATTACTCTGGGTGCGACAAAAGTTATAGCTAATATTTTCGGCTATCTATTTATCCTAAGCCTGCCGGTAGCAGGAATCTGGGAGTTAATCATATGGATAAAAGATAGAAAGAACAAAAATGGTACTAATATTCAATCAAAAAAATAGGTACATTTTTAAAGCGATCAAGGATGGGGTGAAAAAAGTTGAAACTCGGGCCGGAAGCCCGATGTATGTTGGTATTAAGGCGGGAGATATAATTACTTTTGTTTGCGGTAAAGATAAATTAAAAAAGAAAGTTAAAAGAGCGCAAAAATTTAAAAGCATAAAAACACTGCATAAAGTCTATAAACCAGTTGAAATAAATCCCCGAATTAAGACTGTCAAAGAGTCAGAGAGAATGTATTATAGCTTTCCGGGATATAGGAATAGGATTAAAAAATACGGCCTGATTGCCCTTGAACTTGATTAGGTATATAATAAGGACAATGAATTCTGTACGAAGCAATCCCTTCTGGACAATTACCGCTCTTATCGGTTTTATTTTAATCTCTGTTTTCGGTTTATTTTTAATGCCCTATGACGGCTCTCATCACGATACCAGCTGTCTGGCTTCTTTGATAAATAATTTGGAGTCTCCTTGTCCGAGCGGAGATCCTCTGGGTTTCGCTAACTTTCACAACGATGCGGTTAGCAAGATATTAAATCTAATTCCGACAGATGCAGTAAGCATAGCCTACCTGGCCAGTCTGATTATGCTTATCTTCGGTTTATTTTATTTCAGGCCGTTTCAGGACTTATTGCTATCTCCTCTGGCATCAATATCCGAATCAATATCCGTCAGTTATCCTCCGCAGACTGATCAGAGAAGCTGGTTTTCTTTGCACGAGAACAGCCCCTCTTTTTTCTAGGGCGTCAGCATAGACTCCTATCTTTGGATAGATTTATGCTGTGCGTCTTTCCCCATATGGGGATTTTTTGTATTTAAAAACTTAAATTGTTAATCAATATGTATAAAAATCCGATTCTAATTTTTATTGTATTTACGGCAGTTATTATTGTTGTAGCAGTTATATTCAGGCCGGCTCCGGCTGAACAGCAATCAGCGGTTAGTTCAAGTTCTGCTCTGTCCAGCGATAGCACCTATTATGATTTTGGTTCTATATCTATGGCTAACGGCGAAGTAGCCTATGAATTTAAAGTAAAGAACGTTACAGACCAAAAAGTAGAAATAGGAAAAATGTACACTTCTTGTATGTGTACCGTTGCATGGTTTATTAAGGGCGAGATAAACAAAGGTCCGTTTGGAATGCCGGGGCATGGATACGTGCCGCCGGTTAAGGAATCGCTTAATTCCGGAGAAGAGGCGGTGATTAAAGTAGTTTTTGATCCTAATGCCCACGGTCCGGCCGGAATAGGCAAGATACAGAGGTCAATATTCATAGAAAGTGACGGTTCAAAATCACTAGAGTTGCAAATAAGCGCAAGCGTAACACCATGAGAATAGATAGAAAACTTACAACTTTAATCATCTTTGTTCTGGCAATATTCGGTCTCGTTTTTGCTTCCAAGACGGGAGTGATTGATTCCGGTTTTATTTGGGAACTTTCGAATGAGGGCCAGTGGCTTTTTCCTCTTGTCGGGATTGCGGCATTACTCGATAGCATTAACCCTTGTGCTTTCTCTATCCTGATTTTAACGATTGCCTTTCTTTTCAGTATCAGGCAGATAAGGTCAAAAATTCTTGAGATAGGAGGAGCGTACATACTTGGAATTTTTCTGGTCTATATTCTTATCGGCCTTGGGATTCTTCAGGCTCTTCATTTATTCAATACTCCTCATTTTATGGGCAAGCTCGGCGCTTTTTTGCTCATATTTCTCGGAGGCATAAATGTTATTAATGAATTTAATCCTAATTTTCCGTTAAAACTTAAAATTCCGGCGACGGCTCACCATAAGATGGCTCAGCTAATGAATAAAAGCTCGATGTCGGCCGCTTTTGGTTTGGGAATATTGGTGGGCTTGTGCGAATTTCCCTGTACCGGAGGGCCCTACCTTATGGTTTTAGGGTTGTTACATGATAACGTGACTTATCTTAGGGGATTCGGCTATCTTATCTTATATAATCTTATCTTTGTTCTGCCTCTAGTAATTATCCTTATGATTGCGGTCAATGAAACGGTAACCAAGAAAATAATGGCTCTTCAGGGCAAAGAAAGAGGGAATATGAGATATGCGGGCGGATTAGCTATGATGGCTCTAGGTATCATTATTCTTTTAATCTAAAAAAAATCATGACGATCATTATTTCTACATTGTCGGTATTTCTGATTATGGGAGCAGTCTTGATTATGCGAAAAAAGTTTGAATATAAGATATGTCCAATATGTATCGGAGTGGCTGGAACTTGGCTATGGATCTTAATCGGCATTTATTCAGGTTTTTTGGATGCTGAAAAATGGAAGCTTATAGCCGCGATGTTCATGGGCGGTTCAGTCGTCGGAATTGCTTATCAGCTTGAAAGACGTTTGGATTCTGAAGAAAGACTAACGTGGAAGGCGTTGTTTATTCCCGTCGGATTCGTTCTTGTTTATGGCCTGATTAATCTTTCATGGATGCATCTGATCCTATCTTTAGTAGGCATATCTCTTATCGCTTACTTGTTTTTAAGAAAATCTGCTTCGAAAAAAAATAGCCAAATTTCCGACAAGGTCGCTTATCTGGAGAAAAAAATGAAAAATTGCTGTTAATCCCGTTAGAGATAACCCCTGCCTGCGATAGGCAGACTAACGGGTTTGAAAATAAAAGTATAAGTTAAGGTAAATGCAGTGCTTTTTACCACCGTACGGCGGTAGTTAGTGCTCGCACTATCTCTAACGGGATGAAATTAATTTATTGGACGCCATTAATGTTTTTTGCAGTAGCGGTCGGTATCATAGCTCTTGATGGAGGAAGTGCAGGCGATAAATATAATTTATTTGCCCAGTGCTTAAGCACCAAGGGTTTTAAAATGTACGGCGCAGACTGGTGCTCGCATTGTCAGAACGAAAAAAGGGCTTTCGGAGATTCGTTCAAGTATGTAGAGTATATCGAATGTCCGGATAATATTGAAGAATGCCGGGCTGAGGGAATCAATGGATATCCAACCTGGGAATTGCCTGACGGCCGAAAGTTAGAAGGCGAACAGGGGCTTGAAAAACTTTCTCAAGAAAGCGGCTGCTTGTTGCCGGCTAATAAATAAAAACATGGAAAACAATAAAAACGATTTACAAAAAATAGAAGTTGACATGCCAAAAGCTGATGCCGATTTAAATTATAGTGATAACCATAAAGTTAAGGAGAGAGACTATCTTTTACCCGGAAGCATAGTTATAGCCGGCCTTCTTATATCCGGAAGCTGGTTGTATAGTGCCACTCTTGAATATCTGAAGCCATCAGATTCCATCCTTAGCCAGGAAGCTACACAGGAGCTTCAAGAAACTATTCTGCCGGCGGAAGGCGTTACCATTCCTGTTCGTTGGGGCGATCTGGGAGTTAAGCTTGTCGAAACTGGAGTGATTGATCTTAATGCTTGGGAAAATGTTTATAAAAATCGGGGAGGAACTTCGGATGATATAAAGATTCTTTTCAGCGCCGCAGGCGATCGGCCGGTCAAAATAACTCCTTATAATGCTCAATATTTTCTCAATATTTTTTGGGCTTTGGGTTTGGGTAATAAAAATGAAATCTTAGAAAAAGGGGAGATGGCAGACAAAAGATATGGTGGAGCAGATAATTTTGCTTCAACCGGCGGCTGGACATTGGCTAAAGGCAAGGCCATGGATCACTATTCCAAACACTCATTTATGGTTTTAACTTCTTCCCAGCAAGAATTAGTAGAGAAAGTTTCAAGGGGTATTTATCGTCCTTGCTGTGGAAATTCAACTCATTTTCCGGATTGCAATCACGGTATGGCCATGCTGGGACTTCTGGAGTTAATGGCCTCACAAGGAATAAGCGAGAAAGATATGTATAAATATGCGCTGGCAGTAAACGCTTATTGGTTTCCCGATACTTATCTGACTATTGCTAAATATCTTGAGACCAAAGGAAGTTCATGGAAGAAATTAGATCCGAAAGAAATTTTGGGAGCGAATTATTCCAGCGCGGCCGGATATCAGAAAATATTAAGCCAAGTTGCTCCGCCAACCCAGAAAGGTGGCGGCTCTTGCGGAGTATAGGGTTATCCTCTTGACCTAATATACCCCCAGGGGGTATATTTAGAGCATGAATAAGGCTAACTTAAAAAATCGGCTTATCAGGCGGCTTCGCATTATTGGCGGCCAGGTTAGAGGAATCGAGAGAATGGTTGAACAGGATGAATACTGCGTGGACATCATTACCCAATCTTTAGCTATTAAAGAAGCTTTATCCAGTATTGAGAATATTATTTTGGAAAAGCATCTCTCGACCCATGTAGTGAAGCAGATGAAATCTAATCGGGCAGAAAAGGCAATTCGTGAAATTCTCAAAATTCATAGGTTATCAAAAAGAAAATGATTACTTTAGCATCAAAAAGGCCGGTCATTATCGGTATACTTGGAGCATCAGCTCTTCTGGCGATTTACTTTATTGTCGTTAGCTTAATATCGGATACTCAATTTGCAATCAGTCAGTTCAAGAAATTTTGGTATTATATCATAACTTTAGCGATAGGCTTTGGAGTTCAGGTCGGACTTTATACATATCTTAGACAAGCCATTCGTTCTACTGAAGGTTCAGGGAAAATGCTAGCCGTTTCTGGTGGGACTTCCGCGGCATCAATGATAACTTGCTGCGCCCATTATTTAGCCAATATTGCACCCATAATTGCAACAGCTGGAGTCGTAACCTTTATTACTCAATATCAGGTTCAATTCTTTTGGGTCGGTTTGTTGTTTAATATTGGCGGGATTGTTTATATAGCGAATAAAGTTTATAAATTTTCTAAGCATATATAAAAATTATTAAAGAAATGAAAAATATTATTGTCATCGTAGTAATTTTTATAGGAATCATATGGCTCTCTGTTTATGTTGTTAATTTTTCATCTGAACATTTAACCGAACCATCGCCGACAACAGTGAATGATCAATTGCCAAGCGATCTCGAATCGCAAAGCAATAATGAGGGAGCCGTAAGCATAACCGTAACTCCTAAATTATCGGAATGGATTTTGGAGTTTGAAGTGGTAATGAACACACACTCAATAGAACTATCTGAAGATATGACCAAGATTTCAGTATTAATTGTTAACGAAAAAGAATATAAACCCATTTCTTGGGAAGGTGCTGGGCCTGGAGGCCATCATAGAGAGGGGGTGTTAAGATTTAAATCAATAGTTCTAGGGCCAGAAAAGTTAATTCTAAAAATAAAGAATATCGGCGGTGTCTCAGAACGATTATTCCAATGGCAATTAAATTAAAATTTTAATAATAAAAATATGGGAAAGTTATCAATTAAAAAATATAGCCTGCTTTGCGTAGCGGGCGGCGAGGTGGCATTTGCTACTTGTTTAATATATGGCGCAACTCTTACCGGTAGATTTGCTGAGTTTCATCATACACTTTTTGAATTACTGCCCGGATTTACATGGTTTAGCGCCGGGAGTTTTATTATCGGAGCGATCACCGTGGGAGTTTGGTCCGGTTTGGGAGGTGCATATATAGCCTGGATGCATAACTACAGTCTGGAGAGATAATATCTTAACGGATTTAACAGCATGAATCATCAGTACAAAAAAATGGATTACAATCATATTGAGCATGGAAAACCAAATAAATATGCGGTAATAGTAATACTGGCCGTTTCTTTTATTACACTATTTTTAACCCTAGGAAGATCTTCTACAGAAGATGTTATTGGGGGTTTAGTTAAGGAGATTCGTGATGAAAGGGACGTAAGTTCTCCAATGGGCGATAAGGTAGTGAAGGAGCAAGAGCTTTTAGTTGAGCTGGAATTGGACGATGGTAATAAAAAAGAGGTAGTTATTGTTAATGATTTTATGCCCGTAGAGTCTGGCGATACTATTTTTGTACGTGGTTCATTCTTCGTGGAAGAGCAAGAAGAACGGTCATTCGACATAGTTGATATATCAAGAAAAAACGGAATACTCTTCTTTACTTTTTTCTTTATTGTCCTGGTCTTTATCACCAGCGGCTGGAAGGGCTTTTATTCTCTGGTGGGTTTGGTATTTAGCTTTGCCGTTATTTTTTCGTTCATTGTCCCGCAGATACTAAAAGAGGCGAACCCAGTTTTTATTGGTGTAGTCGGTTCTTTTTTCATATTGCTTGCAACGCTTTATCTATCCTATGGTTTCAGTAGAAAATCTCTGTCGGCGCTTATCGGAATTTCATTATCACTTTTGTTCGTGGGTGTCTTTGCTGATACGGCCATTAAGTTGATGGATTTTAGCGGTTTTGCCGGCGAAGAATCCATGTTTCTTAGTGTAGAGACTGACAACTCGCTGAATTTGGTCGGTCTTCTCGTTGCCGGCATTATTATTGCCGCGGTTGGAGTACTGGACGATGTGGCAATCACCCAAGCATCAACCGTATTTAGTCTGGCTTCGGTTGATTACTCCTTGCGGGGACTCCGATTGTTCAGAAAATCAATGGAAGTCGGGCAAGACCACATTTCGGCCGTAGTAAACACACTTGTTCTTGCGTATACCGGCGCAGCATTGCCACTGGTGCTTTTATTGTCACTGCGAAAAGTTCCAGTCGAATATTTTATTAGTGTGGAAATCGTGGCGGAAGAGATTGCGAGGACGCTTATTGCTTCTTCTGGACTGCTTTTGGCAGTTCCGATGACTGCCGCAATAGCGGTGCTATTTACAAGGACTACTGGGAATAAACGATATAATTAACTTTTAAATACAATTATGGATCACAATAAACATGTTGAAAAAAATAAATGTTCATGCAGTGAGGGGTGTTTGTGCTATGGTGCCGAGAAACTGACCGTTTCTTGCGGCTGCGATATGGAAGCAAAGCAGTATGAATACAAAATGAGCATGAAATGCTGTCATAGCGAAAATGGCCACGATAAAAAAGCTACGGAAGAACCAAAAAACGGAGAGAAAATTATTTATACATGTCCAATGCATTCGGATGTTATTAAAGATGGACCGGGTAAGTGTCCGGGCTGTGGGATGGATCTTATAGAAGTTCAAAAATCAAAAGGCAAAAATCAAAATGCCTCGACGGGGATGGTTAACCATGCCGGCCACGATATGCAAAAAGCAAGTCATCAGGACCATGAGACTGCAATGACTAACCCTCAGATGGCAAAACAAATGGAAGTTGACATGCGCCGGAGATTTTGGGTATCATTCTTTCTTTCAATCCCCATATTTCTTTATTCGCCTGTCGGTGAAAAGGTTTTTGAGATAAATTTGCTATCGCCTATTCCAATTAATTGGCTGCTCTTGATTCTTACCACTCCGATTGTTTTTTGGACCGGCTCTATCTTTATTACCGGCACGTATTATTCGCTAAAAGCCAAAAAACTTAATATGGCCGTACTTATTGCAACCGGTGTTCTGGCGGCCTATCTTTTTAGCGTACTTCTTACGATAATTATGCCGGGAAGTGAGACCTTTTATGAAGCTGCGGCTTTGCTTATTACCTTTGTTCTTTTCGGTCATTGGATGGAAATGAAATCACGCCGAGGCACCTCTGATGCTTTGCGAGCTCTTTTTGACTTGGTTCCGCCCAAGGCCAGTATTATTCGTAATGGCAAAGAAATATTAATTTCGAGCTCCGATATTATCCATAACGATGTTGTAATTATACGGCCGGGCAACAAAATTCCAGTTGATGGTAAGGTTATAGAAGGCGAGACCTCAATTGATGAGTCGCTGGTAACCGGCGAGTCGCTACCTGTTTTTAAAAAAGTCGGTGATGATGTAACGGGGGGCTCAATTAATCAAAACGGCGCAATAAAATTCCGTGCTACCAAGGTTGGCAGTGAAACCGTGCTAGCCAGTATTATTAAGATGGTTGAGACTGCCCAGAATTCAAAAGCGCCTGGTCAACGGATTGCCGATAGGGCGGCTGGTTACCTTGTTATTGTGGCCATCAGTTCTGGTCTTTTGGCATTTTTTGGCTGGTATTTTATTGCTGGCACGACTCTTATTGTGGCCATGACATTCGCAGTTTCTGCGGTAGTCATCGCTTGTCCCGATGCTTTAGGACTTGCCACGCCGACAGCCGTGGCGGTAGGCACCGGCATCGGTGCCAAGCACAATATTCTAATAAAAGATGCGGCTACGCTTGAGAATACCTCAAGGCTCAATGCGATTGTCTTAGATAAAACAGGTACACTCACGGAGGGGAAACCAAAGGTTACTGATGTAGTGGCATTTAACGGATTTACCGAGCAAGAAGTGCTTCGGTATGAGGCCAGCTTAGAAGCAGGATCGAATCACCCTCTAGCTAAAGCAATTATTGAGGAAACCGAGAAAAGAAAGGCTTTGCCGCTTGAACCGATAGAAAAGTTTCAATCAATTGCCGGACATGGTATCAAAGCCATTATTCAAGGCAAGGAAGTACTTGCCGGGAAAGAGAAATTATTAAAGGACAACCAGGTAAATATAGAAATCGGTCGAGAAATTCTGGATAAGCTGGCAGGGGAAGGAAAAACTCTTAGCCTGCTTGCCGCCGATGGCAAGTTTGCTGGTGTCGTTGCGGCTGCAGATACCATCAAGCCTACCGCTAAAAAGACAATTAATAGACTGCATAGTATTGGAATTGAGGTCGCTATGATTACCGGTGATCATAGGGGCGTGGCTGAAGCAGTGGGCGAAGAGTTGGGCATAGATAGAATATTTGCCGAGGTGTTACCGGGAGATAAGGCTAAGTATGTAAAAAAACTACAAGATGAGGGCAAATTCGTTGCTATGGTCGGTGATGGGATTAATGATGCCCCAGCTTTAGCACAAGCTGACATAGGAATTGCTATCGGTGCCGGAACGGATGTGGCTATTGAAACCGGCAACATTGTTCTTATGAAATCAGATCCTTATGATATCGTGGCCGCTATTCGCTTGTCGAAGGCTACCGTTGTAAAAATGAAGCAGAATCTTTTCTGGGCGGCGATTTATAATATGCTGGCCATTCCCGTTGCTGCCGGAGTGTTTTACAGTTCCTTAGGCTGGTCACTTAGACCGGAAATATCAGCATTACTTATGTCGGCATCGTCTATTATTGTTGCCACAAATGCCGTATTATTGAAACGAGTTGAGCCCAAATTGAAAATATAAATGCGGCTTGCTCCGTAAATCATGCAGTGATTTTTATGGGGTGTTGTTAAAATGGGTCGAACCACAGTTGAAGAGATGATATAATAATAATTAATGAGCTTTATTTATAAGGTATTTAAAGTTTCTTTCTTTATTTTTCTGGATATCAGTGGGATTTTGCTGGGGATATTTCTAATCGTTTTGGGGTTAGCTATGTTATTAGACTGGCAGTTAGCGAAAGAGGGGCTTGGCTGGCTTATACTGGTAATAGGCATTGGAGCTTTTCTGTTGCATCTCGGCCACTACTTCGATCTGAAATATATGCGCTGGCTTTTTGGCAGTAAGTATTTTATCGAAAAATAGTATGAAATTTGCATTAAATCCTTTCATACAGGCATTTGGTGTAGTGGTAGGCATAATTTTAGTCGCCTTTGTACTATTCGGAAAAGGTCCAAGCTCAGTTACTGATAGCAACGGTCAAATAAAAAGAGGGCCGGACATTGCAGAAATTGGGGCAAGAGCTGATAACCTTCCTATTCCCGTTGTGATAGATAGAAAAAATGGAGCAGGTAATAAGACGGTTACAGTTAATTTAAAAGCGACTCAGGTTATTGCTAATCTGGATAATGGAACAACGTATGAATATTGGACATATAATAATCAGGTGCCGGGGCCGTTCATAAGAGTAATGGAAGGCGATCTTGTCAGGATTAGTTTAACTCATGAGCATGCTCATGCCGGTGCAGATATTGAGCTATCTGATGATTTATTTTCCGTAAATTATTTAACTTCTTTTGCAACGGCTGATGAGGGACATGAGGATGACAGCCGTACTGTAAATTCTGAAGAAGCCGAGCATATGGCTGCTGGTCATGGAGAACACTCAATCGACCTTCATTCTGTACTGGGTCCCGGCGGAGGAGCTGAGCTTACGAGAGTCGGTCCAAACGAGACTAAAATATTTGAATTTAAGGCGATGAGGCCAGGATTATATATTTATCATTGTGCCAGCCCGCATGTCCCGACCCATATAGCCAATGGGATGTATGGGTTGATATTAGTAGAGCCAAGGGGTGGTCTCTCTGCCGTGGATAAAGAGTTTTATGTTGTTGAGGGAGAATTGTATACTAGAGGTGGGCTCGGAGAAAAAGGTTTTCAAGAATTTGATCGAAAAAAGCTTTTAAACGAACGGCCGGAGTATTTCGTATTTAACGGACGCAAAGGTTCGCTTACCGGCGGGCGGGCGTTAATGGCAGAAGTTGGAGAAACGGTCAGAATATTTTTTGGGGCGAGCGGCCAAGTTCCTTCTAACTTTCATATAATAGGTGAAATATTCGACAAACTTTACCCGGAAGGAGATATTGTTTCTTCGCCTCATAGAAATGTACAAACTACCATTGTGCCGGCCGGAGGAGCGGCCATGGTTGAATTTAAGGTTGAAGTTCCCGGGAGGTATCTTCTGGTTGATCATAGCCTGTCCCGTTCGATTGACAGAGGTGCGCTTGGGGAACTAATTGTTACCGGTGAAGAACGGTCCGATATAATTAAAAAAATAAAATAAATAATTTTGGACAGTTTGTTACCACGGTTACCTCAGTAGAAGGTTAACAGTGCGGCAATCATCCAATATTTAAATACTCAGATGAACGCGAAGTTATTCGAATGGGTTTTAAGGATCTCAGTGGCCGGTGAGTTTATCGGCCACGGGGTGTTTGCTTTACAGGGCAAAAAAGACTGGATTGGCTGGTTTGCCAAATTCGGTGTAAGTGATCCGGAAATGGCTAAAAACTTGCTATTCTGGGTCGGACTGATGGATATAGCGGTAGCTATATTTGTATTAGTTAAACCGATAAGACTATCTCTTCTATGGGCAGTTGCATGGGGATTCTGGACGGCATTACTGAGGCCTTTAATCGGTATGCCAATCTGGGATTTTATAGAAAGATGGGCTAATTGGGGTGCGCCGCTGGCATTATTAGCTTATTACGGATGGCCAAGAAGTCTGAAGAGCTGGTTTAGGATAAGAGACTAAAATTAATTACCAGGCAAGGTCTGGCAAAATCAAGATTGTTGTTTAACGGTTTTTCATCGGTAGCATATTTCAGGAACTTTATCTTCGGAGTCGAGGATAGTTTAGTTTCAACGGTCGGTCTTTTGTCGGGAGTGGCAGTGGCAGGCGTGCCGAGGGAGACTATTTTACTGACCGGGGTAGTTCTTATTTTTGTCGAAGCTATATCAATGGCGGCCGGAAGTTTTCTATCAGAGTATTCGGCCGAAGGCTATGCAACCAAAGCTGAAAACCCAAGCAAGGATAATTTTATTTCCGGTGCGGTGATGTTCTTTTCCTATTTTGTTTCCGGATTTGTACCGTTGTTCCCCTATCTTTTATGGCCGATTGATGTTGCCCTTCAGTGTTCGGTGGCTTTATCGGTAGTCGCATTATTTTTTCTGGGAATAATCGGTGCCAGAATATCGGGTACCAATGTATTTCGTAACGGTTTTAGAATGGCGGTTGTCGGCGGTGTGGCTATTACGGTTGGTATGCTTGCCGGCAATATTCTTTCTAAAATTTAACCTCCATGTTTGATCTAAGAGATAAGGTCGCAGTTATTACCGGTGGCCGAAGAGGAATGGGCAGAGCACATGCTTTAGCTCTTTCATCGAGGGGCGCTAAAGTTATAGTTACAGACATTGATGCCAAAGAGTGTGCATTAGTTGTCGAAGAGATAAAATCCAAAGGCAGTGAAGCCGAGTGTTTTAAGATGGATGTGTCGAATAAAAAAGAAGTGGATGCCGTTTTTGACGAGGTCATTAAAAAATTCGGCCGGCTGGATATTTTGGTTAACAATGCCGGAATATATATTTCAAAGCCGGCCTTAGATATAATCGAAGAAAATTGGGAGCAGATGATACACATTAATTTAAAAGGGCAATTTCTTTGTGCTCAGAGGGCGGCTAAGGAGATGGCAAAGAACAAGTGGGGCAGGATAATCAATGTTGCCTCAATTGCTTCCGGTGGAGTGGGAATTGGTATTGCCGGAGGGGCGCATTATACCGCTTCAAAGGGCGGAGTTATCGGCATGACTGAAACGTTGGCTGTCGAATGGGCACCGTTGGGAATAAATGTAAATGTTGTGGCCCCCGGAGCAATTGATACGCCGATGGTCAACTCGGCTGATATGTCGAAAGAAGAAATGGATGCGCTACTTCAAGGAATTCCGCTTAAAAGAATGGGTAAACCGGAAGAAGTTTCGGCTATGGTTGTATTCCTTGCTTCGGAAGAGGCAAGTTATATTACCGGAGCGACGTTTTATGTTGATGGTGGCTGGCTTGCCCAGTAATACAACTTCCGAATGGTTTTTAGCCACATAGTGAAATTTAAACAAGAATTCTATGTCAAATAATAATAAAAATAACAAGCAAAAAAGAAGAGAACTTGCTCTTAAGGTGCTGAAGAAACACAATATCGCCATAGTAGCGACTGCTTCAAGACGGGGCGAGCCTCAGGCGGCGGTGCTTTATTACGCTATTGATGACGACTTTACTTTTAACTTTATAACTGACAATAAAAGCCGAAAGTGGAAAAATTTAAAAGAGAATCCGCACATAGCTATAGTTGTGGATGCTGGCCCGGGCATAACAACCATTCAGTGCGGGGGGCACGCTAATTTGATCGATTATATTAAAGACACAAACCGAGCCGAAAAAATAATAAGAAAAGTATTGGCGAACAGTAAACTGTATGATGATCCGTTATCGCTTCCGGTATTAATCTCTGGTAGCGTCGAATACGGTATATTTACCGTAAAACCAGAGTGGATGATTCTTCTTAATCTGGAAACGAATAAAACAGAAATTACCTATTCCGATGATTACATAAAAGTACTTCCGTAATTAACCTGCGTTTAATTGTACTTTGCGATTTAGTATTTCCTAAACTGCGGATAATCTGAAAATCAATATAAAAATAATCAAAATTGGGATATTGATTCCTGATCGTAAGGAAAATATCCTAATTTAAAATAAGATGACAAAATTTCAAACAATATCGTTATTTTTGCTGAGATTTACAATGGGTTGGATGTTCTTCTATGCCGGAATTACTAAGGTAATAAATCCGGCCTGGTCGGCGTCCGGTTACCTTGGAAATGCAAAGGCTTTTACCGGATTTTACGACTGGCTGTTGAATCCCGGCATTTTGCCGACGGTAAACTTTGTTAATGAATGGAGCCTTACTCTGTTGGGTGTATCTTTAATTCTTGGAATCGGTGTCCGTTTAAGTTCGTTTTTAGGAGCGTTGTTAATGCTCTTATATTATATTCCGCTGGGATTTCCGCGTCCGAATCCAAACGCATTTATCGTTGATCAGCATGTAATTTATATTTTTGTTTTGTTTTTCTTTGCTTCAATTAAAGCTGGCCGTTTTATGGGTCTGGAAAATTGGTGTTCAGGTCTTCCGATCTGCTCCAAATTTCCTAAACTGCGTAATTGGTTTGGATAAAAATGAAAAAATTATCAGTTATTGTCGGAGTGGCGGTTTTTGCTCTGTCGGGCTGGTCGGTATACGGTCATGGCGAGACTACAGGAATGACAGGTTCAGCGGGTATGATGGATATGATGGACCTTATGCATGGCAGTCTTGATCGGAATCAGGCATTTGATTGCGAATCGGCAAGCGATATGGAGATGATGGAAGAGGGGGAGGAAATGATGGATGAGATGATGGGTCATGAGGATCATGAGCGTATTGAGGAAGCCATGGAAGTAGATATGAAGGATCATGACTCTATGCACATGATGATGGGTATGTGGTCAACGGGGTGTGTCGGAGAAGAAACCTTCGGTACACTGGCGACTCACTACAATTCTGATGGTGGCATGATGGGACCAGGAATGGTGCAGAATAACTGGGGATATGGAATGGGCGGATTTGGTTTTGTTACCTCTGCTCTTATCTGGATAATTCTCGTGTTAGCTATCATCGGTCTCTGGCGCTGGATAAAGGGTCCGACTAAGCCGGCAACCCCTATTGTTTAAATATTTATCAAAAAATGCTTTACTACTTATAGTAAGGCATTTTTGTTTACGCCGAGTAATACAACCTCCGGATGGTAAAAAAATCGACAATAGTAATGGTAAGCGGCGGGATGGATCCAATTCACATTGGTCATGTTCGCTTAATTCAAGAAGCCAAAAAACTCGGCGATAAGCTAGTCGTTGTTCTAAATAATGATAATTGGCTTAAGAAAAAGAAGGTTCATATTTTTATGCATCAGAAAGAACGCAAGGAGATAATCGAATCGATTGAAGGCGTAGACGAGGTTATTGTTACTAATCATCCGAAGAATCCCAAGGATATGAGTGTGGTCAGGGAATTATTAAAAATAAAACCAGATATTTTTGCTAATGGAGGCGATAGAAAGTCTGCCAAGGATATTCCTGAAGCCGAAGCCTGTAGAAGAGTCGGCTGTAAAATGGTTTTTGATGTCGGTCACGGCGGAAAAGTTCAATCAAGCTCCTGGCTTCTCACCAGATATGTGACTAAGATAAAAAAGCCGCGAAAGCTTAATATATCCAGAATATTAAGAGAAATCAGCTATTCCCTTAAAGATTCTAGGGTCTCTATTCCGGTTAATATCAAGCTAAGAGTCTCTGAGATAATGCTGGATTTGATGAAGAGAAAGGCCGGTTTCGGACTTTTTGTAGTTCTGGGCTGGAATAATAAGTGGAAAGAATATTCAGACCTGCCGGATGCTGAACAGGATATCTATTTAAAGCACCACATAAATGTTTTAAAGCATTACAAAACCCATAAACATGATATTGGTACAACTGTAAATTTTGACGGAGCGATTTTGATAGACCCGAAGGGCAATATAGTTCATTCGGGTATTATAATCGAGGGCTTAAAACCCAAAGTAATTGCTAATAAAATAAATCCTGGAAAATTCAGAGACTTGTCTGAACAATTCGGGTTCAATAAAAAAGTTCATTCTCGCCACCTTTCAGCCATAACCGCATCCCATATTTTTAAAGGCACTACGGTTATGACGGTCTCTGAAGAAACCAATTCTTTTCATATTTTCGAGGAAGGAAAAATAGCCTATAGAATGTATGATAACTAAAGCTAGAAGAATAAAAATTGTATGTTTCGGGGGTGGTACGGGGATGCCTTCTCTTCTGTCGGGATTAAAGCATAATCCCTGGTTTGAGGTTACCGCAGTCGTGAATATGTTTGATACGGGCGGGAGTTCCGGAGAGCTAAAGGATAAATTCGGTATTCTTCCGCCGGGGGATGTTTTAAGGTGCCTGCTCGCTTTATCTGAAGATGAAGCCGGTGCCAGAAAAATTCTTTTAAAAAGGATAGATCATCCCAGCTTTTCCGGCCATACCGGCGGAAATTTACTTTTAATGGCCTTTGAAAAAGTTTATGGAAACCACTTGGATGCCGTAAATTCTTTGGCCCAAGTACTTTCGGTAAAGGGGAGGGTTGTGCCGGTCACTTCTTTACAGGGAACGCTATGCGCTTCATATGCCGACAAAACAATCAAAAAAGGGGAGACTAATATAGATAAGTATCTATTTGCCGGAAATGAAATTTCAAACCTTTTTATTGAGCCGGAAGTTAGGGCCTCAAGATTATCGATTAAAGCCGTAAAAGAAGCCGAAATTTTATGTGTCGGGCCGGGCAGTTTCTATACCAGTATTTTGCCCAACTTTTTGCCCGGAGGCATAAAGGATGAAATTAAAAAATCAAAAACGCCAATTATATTCATAGGCAATCTTTTGACTGAGGGCCTGGGTATGAAAAAATATAAGGTTGAGACTGTGGTAAAAATATTAGAAAAATATTTAGGCAGAAAGGTCTCCGCAATAGTCGTTAATAATAGGTTTCCTGATAAGAAAGTTCTCGATAACTATGCCAAGGAGAATAAGTATCCTCTAAAGTTAAATGGGGCCGAGGACAGGAGAGTTGTTTCGGCCGGCCTGTGGAGCGACACAAATATAGCCAGGCATGATTCCAACCTCTTGGCTAATCTCGTTTCATCGGTGATTCATAAGCTGATTGACTAAGCTTTATTTTATAGTATTATCCATAGTAAGAACATTAACATAGCGAGAACTCCCATCATGAGAGCTCCGCCTGTTTACTTCAAGAGAGAGCCGTTCTTGAATATGCTTCTTGCCGCAGTCGATCCGTTCAAAAAAGAATGTTTAGGCTATATTTTTGGCAAGAAACCAACAAAAAAAAGGAATTCTTTTATTGTTATAAACGCTATTCCTGCCCAGCTTGTAAAGCGGCGTTTAAACTCAGAGATTGAACAGAGCGAAGCTGGATTTACTCGAATGGATAAATTATTTTCTAACTTCTACTCCCTCTATCCTGTTATCGGCGATTTTCATTCGCATCCCGAATGGGGTCTTCATAAAGGATCAAGTCATGTTAGTCAAAAGGACATTGAGGGCATGAGAAAAGAAATGAAAAAAATTAGCCTCTGGGTGGTTATCTCTATATCATCAAGAATGCGTGAAAAAGTTGTTTTTTGGCAGTGCCAGGACGATGGCGGCGTAAGAGGTTCTCTCGGTAGGTATTTATTTGAAATTAAGGCTTACTGTATGTCTGGTAATGGGAGGCCTAGCGAGCAAAAACCAATTCCTCTGACTATATATGCTCCGACTGCAATTAAAGCTTTGAATAGGGCATTAATTTAATCCGCAAAAGTTGCGGATTTTCTTTTAACACTTTTTATTATAAGATAAATAAAGTGCCGAAGATCTCAACTCTTAAAATCTCAAGATCAGGATTAAAACTATTCCTCGAATGTCCGAGGTGTTTTTGGCTGGACTTGCATCATAAGATAAAGCGTCCGCCCGGGTATCCTTTTACTTTGTCCATTGCTGTAGACTACCTGGTTAAAAAAGAATTTGATACTTACCGTGCAGAGGGGAAGTTACCACCGGTTTTAAAAAACGCTGGTATCAAAAGCGCAAAGTTATACAACGGCGAGAATCTTTCTGAATGGAGAAATAATTTTAAAGGCATCGCTTATTTTGACGAAGATTTAAACGCCATTTTATACGGAGCGATTGACGATGTCCTTGAGTTCAAGGACGGCTCTTTGGGTGTTATTGATTATAAATCTTCGGGTGCCAGAGAAATAACAATTTATGACGACTATCAAAAACAGATGGATGTTTATAATTATATTTTGAAACAAAAAGGCTATGAGACTTATCCAGAAGCCTTCTTCGTTTTTTATAAAGTCATTAAAGAAGGGGAGACGGGCTTTCAGAATGCTTTGAAATTTACCGAAGAAGTCAGGCCGGTGAAAGTTAACACCCAGTGGGTCGGTCCGGCTTTTGAAAATGCTGTCGAACTTGCTCGTCAGGACACTCCTCCATCTTCGGGTACATCAGGTAAAAATGGTTACTGTGATCATTGCCACTATGTCGAGCTAGTATCTCAACATAAAATTAATCCGGATTTGAATATTTAGACTTAGTGAATCTCTTCTCCAATTTCTCTCCAGTCCTCGTCTGCGTCAATATCCTCTAACTAAATAAGGATTTACATATCAATAATCACAGGTAACCCTCGTCCCGATTCCTTTTATAGATAAAATGAATCGAGGATCCTCGATTGCAAAGCAATC
>MGKQ01000012.1 GCA_001795735.1 Candidatus Yanofskybacteria bacterium RIFCSPLOWO2_02_FULL_41_13 | reverse complement strand
TCGATAGAGAAATGCTGATATTTCATAGACTTCTATGATACCAGAAGTGTTGCACTTACTTGTTGAACTGAAGTCTTCCGTACCACTTTCGATAACCGTTGCGGGAAGGATAGGTATAAACAATGGTTTAAAACTGACAGGAAAGCCGAAACTGACTGAAAGGAATTTCGGAAGGTCTTCCGGAGGTTTTAAATCATTGTTTGTCTATCCTGAAGCTCAGGTTGAGAAAGTGGTGAGGAAGAGATGAGCGCTACCGCCAGACTCTCTTTGTCTCCACATACCACTTCTCAATATCTAAGAATCTATCTGATGGAGTTGCAATTATATCATTCTCAAATCCTATAATTTTTTTAGTCTGTCCGTAAATATAATAGGGGCTGTAAAGAAACAGGGCCGGAATGTCGTCTATAACCAGATTTTGGAACTCATTATATTTTTTAATTCTCTCATCCGGATTTATTGTTTTACGAGCCTCTTCAAGTAGAGCATCGGCTGACTTGTTGTCGTAGAGGGCCAGATTCAGGCCGGGATCTCTTTTCTGGGATGAATGCCAAAGGCTGAAGGGATCGGGATCAAGGTTCAATATTTCTCCGAATAAAAGCGCTTGATAGTTTCTTTCCTTTATAATTTGCTGAAGATCTGAAGTCGGCAGGACTTCAATTTGAACATCAACTCCTATTTTAGCCCATTGCTTTTTAAGTTCTTCGGCTACATCTACCAGTTCTGACCAAATTGAAGTTGTAAGTTTGATAGTCAGCTTCTCGTCCTTTTTTATTAAAATTCCATTTTCACCTGCCTTATCCCAGCCGGATTTTTTTAATATTTCCTTGGCCAGTTCTTGATCAAATTGATATCTTTTAACTTCTTCACTTGATTTCAGGATCGCCCCGATCATAGGAGAAGAAATGATAACCCCGTTATCATCGAGAACTTTTTGAATCAAAGCTTCTTTGTCGGTTGCGTATGCTAATGCCTGCCTGATGTTCTTATCGGAGAATACCTTACTCTGATTTTGATTAAAGAAAACTCCAAAATAGCGAGGCATTAGTATCCTCTGGATATTTAACCTTTGTTTGTATTTAACCTTTTTAATATTTTGAGGAGAAATCAGACTGATGTTGTTAACTTCATTTTTATTGTAGCCATCAACAAGAGCATTCTCTGACTCATAGAATTTTAACTCGACCTCCTCTATAAAGGGTCGGCTGTTATGAAAATCGGGGTTAGCCCTCATCTCATAAAGTCTTATTCTCCCGGATTTATCTTTCTGCAGTTTTTTAAACTTATATGGGCCCGAACCAATCGGCTTTAAGTTCAGTTCAGATAAAGCGAAATTTATGGGCTTGATATTTTCCCAAAGGTGCTCCGGAAGTATGCCCAGGGTCAGATTATTAAAAAATTGGGCATATTTATTTTTTAGCTTAAATATAATAGTACGGTCGTTTGCTTTTTCCAGCTCAACGCCTTGCCAGTTGATCCTCTGAAGGCTCCCATAATCGGTATTCTGGGCCGTTTGAACAGTAAAAATAACATCGTCAACCGTAAGAGCTGTACCATCGTGCCACTTTAAGCCATCTTTAAGGTAGATAGTATAATTAAGTTCGTCAGACGATACTTCATATGATTTTGCCAAATCCGGGATTAGTTTGCCGTTTTTGTTGTATTTAAAGAGCCCCGAATATATGAGCTTAACTAAATCTCTGTCTGCGTCGGTTTGAGAAAGAAGCGGATTGATATGTCTAGGCTCTCCAACTATGCCTTCAGTAATATGACCGCCCCTAGCGGCTACCGGTTTTGTAAAATGATGATAGGTTGTTATCGGGATAGAAATTATCGAGCCGAGTATTATGGTCAGGAAGGCAAAAATAAAAAAACGTTCTTTTTTTGAAAGAATGCCTGGCAGAAGCTTAAGTCCTGTTTTCAGTTTCCTGCTTTTGCTGTTCAGTGCTTCTTTTAAGCCGCCGCCCATGAATGGATTCGATTTTTTTTTATTATCTTCTGTCGGCGAAGGAGCTCCAAAAAAATCATCTAATTGACGTTGTTTATCCACCTTTTGAGAAAATTCCAAGCACCAAGCACCAAATTACAAATAATAACCAATATGAAAATTCCAATGACCGAAATGTTTAGTGTTTTGATTATTGGAATTTATTTGTGATTTGTGATTTGGGATTTGGGATTTGTTTTATAGCAATAATCGTGTTACCGATAGTCCCAGGAATAAAACTGCCAAGATAATACTGGCATAAAATATACCCCTTTCAGCTCCTCGCCTGGTGCTGTATTCCATCATTCCACCGCCGAACGCACCTGACAAACCTCCTCCTTTTTGCTGAAGGAGGATAGTCACTATCAATAAGGCTGAAATTATGATTTGGGCGTAAGTTATCAACTTAATTTTCAATTTTCAATTTTCAATTTTCAGTAAATTAATCAATTTTCAAATTTTTAAATATTGAGTCATTGAAAATTCATTGTAAATTTTAAATTGTAAATTGATGCCTATCTTACTGCTTTAGCTATACCCGAGATTATGACATTTACTAATGATACGACAATCGTTGCCCAAGCTAATGTATATATATCCTGAATGGCAATGAAGTCAAATATATAGTCAACTGTCCATAAAAGCAAGGCGTTGATTACAAGGGTGAATAATCCCAGCGTCAGGATTATTACCGGCATTGATACCAGTTTCAACACTGGCTTTACCATCATATTTAACAACCCCAACGCAACTCCGGCAATTGCGTATTCTTTAATGCCTCCGGTAAAAACAAATCCCGCTACAAACCAATTAGCGGCATATAAAGCCAGCGAATTGCCAAATATTCTAATTACGAAAGCCATAATGTTACAGGTTTAATCCTAGCATTTTAGTGTAAAGGTTTCAAATCCTTTCTATGCAGTTTTCTATAATATCCAATTGCGAATCGGTGGGCCTCGGAGTCTATATGAAGAAGTAAGTTTTTAACTGGCAATGGCAATCTGTTTAGGGGGATAGGGTCTTTTATTCCGGCAATGTATATCTTTTCTCCGATATGTCTTTCATTTTTAGTTAGGGCTATGACTGGAATTTTGCCGCTCAACCTTGTTGAGCGAGCCTCGCTCCGGAGGAGTGGGAATTTGGGATTTGGGATTTGTTTGGAATCTGGTACTTGTGATTTGGAGTTTACGATGGCCTCAGCTGTATTAAGTTGGCCCCTGCCTCCATCAACAACAACTAAGTCCGGATACGGCCATTCAGGATGATTGAATCGGCGGGATAAAACTTCTCTCAGCATGCCGATGTCGCCACCAGGGCGGAAATCCGAAGCACGAAATCCTAAATCCGAAACTGTTTTGAATTTTAAATTTTGAATTTTGAATTTGTTTGGAATTTCGATATTCGGATTTATAATTTTAAATCGGCGGTACTCGTTTTTATCGGGTCTCCCGTCTATGAATACCACCATTGCTCCTACTGCATGCTTGCCTTGAATGTTGGCAATATCGTAACATTCAATCCGATGCGGCAGTGAAGGCAAGTCTAGAATATTTTTCAGAGAGTTAAGAACCCAAGAAGTGTTATGATATACCATAACACGATTTTTACTAATAACTCTGGCATTGTTAAAAACTCTTTTAAGTTTTTCTACTTTGGCTTTAAGTTCTATTGCTTTTTCATATTCTTTTTTGTCAGAAAAACCCTCTATTTCTTTCTCGAAGTCTTTAATAAGTGAAGCTCCTTTCCCGCTCAGGATATCTTTTACGGCTTTTATGTTTTTGTGGTATTTCTTTTGTTCATTGTTCATTGCTCTCTGTTCATTTTTCTTTAGACAACAAAATCCGGGGCAGTTTCCGATATGATAATTCAGGCAATAGTTATTATGCAGTTGTTTACAGGTGCAGTAGGGGAATATTCTTCTAAGAAGGCGGAGGGCGGTCTTTAAAGCATTACCATCGGTAAACGGACCTATATACTCTGGTGATTCTAAGATTTTGAATTTTGAGTTGTCATTTTGATTTTTGATTTTTCTATTTTGAATTTTTGTGGGTTGATGGGTCAGAAATATTTTAGGGAATTTATCTTGAGTGAATTCAACGTAAAAATATTGCTTGTCGTCCCGCATTACTATATTAAAAAAGGGTTTATATTTTTTTATGTATTGTGATTCTAGTATCAAAGCTTCAATATCTGACTCAGTTTTTATAAATTCGAGTTTTTTCGCTTCCGATATCATTCTCTGAAGCCGGATATCAGAAGTTTTCAGATAGTTACCGACCCTATTTTTTAGGTTTGAAGCCTTTCCGATATATATGGGGTTGGCTCGCAGTGAGCCAGAGTGAAAAACCCCGCTTTTAAAAATATAAATGCCGGGTTTTTGCGGGAGCTTTTTTATTAATTTTTTCAGAATTGTGGGAGTCATTCAGGCTAATATTATATCATACTTTTTATAGCTTGACTATCCAACTTTTTTTATATAGCCTTGCGTTAAATCAGCTGTTTAACAAGCGAGCCATGAATGAACTTAAAACGTCTTTTAGCCATCGTTTTACTATTAGTATGGGTAATCGGCTGTGGTCCAAAAGTAGAAAAAGTTTCTGGGTGCGGCCGAAGTAATACTTACGACCAAAATTTTAAATCAGATATCGCCTGGGTGGTTCTTGAGTGGAATTGCAAACCTTACGGCTACGGCTCCGGATTTCTCATTGATAAAGAAAAAGGAGCTTTCTATACGAATAAACACGTGAGCAATATGTTTGACGCCCTCGGCAAGGGAAGTCACAAGATTTTTTTTAACGGCAAAGTATATAATGCGGCTATAGTAAGACCCCATTTGTTAGTTGACGTTGCGCTTGTGAAAATAACCGATTCGTTTGATTTTTCCGAATTTCCAGACACAGCACCCATCGCCGATAGCGAGCCAATAACCGGGGATAGTGTTTGGATCGAAGGTCTTCATCCTCATCCTCTTAACGTACGCGAAGCTGATGAAGCTGACGGGTTTAAGTTCTTGGCCCTCTCGGTTTATAAAGACCACTACCGGCTGTCTTCAAAAGAAAATGAGGATAAGACCGAAATAGTATTTGAAAAATTTGAAGCGTTAATTGAGGTTGCGGATACAAACATTAAAATTGGCGGCCAGGGACAGAGCATGGTGCAGGATATAAGAAACTTGTCTAACTTATATATGGGTATAAGGACAAAGAAGGACCATAGGTTTCCCTTCGGCGGACTAAGCGGAACAGTCGTTAGAAATAGTAAGGGCGAGACTGTCGGCATTATGACTGGCGAATCAACCGAAGCGGACTATGACAAGGACAAGGTTCAGCCGCTTGGCAATGGTTATTTCGTCGCCGAGCGGGTATATAAAATGGCGGCCATTACTCCTATAAAAGCGGTCAATGATTTGAAAAAATACTTAGATTAGAGAAGATTCAACGGCTTTTCTGTCTGCCCCAAGAGAGGGCTTTACAGCGAGGCCGTTTTTTATTACAGTAACATCAAATTTAGTACGTTTAAAAATGAGGTACAGTATATGTCTCTGAAAGATCCGAATGAAGCAAGAGAAAGATTACAAAGGTTAATCGCCCAACCAGAAGAATTTCTTTTTGGTTTACGGAGAGTGACCAGAGAAGCTGTTATGGCGCTTGCGACCCCGATGGTCAGGGATAGTTCTATGGGTAAGGAACCTGCCCAAGCCCACACTATTATTAGCGATATACCAGGTACTGGGAAGACGGCATTACTTGGCTATCTCTCAGGAGCTATAAAGGCTAAGCTTGGTAGAGTTGATGGCCGGCCAGATCTTATGCCTAGCGATTTTACCGGCAGAGAAGAGAGGGATAAGTTTACCGGAGTCAGAACTCTTCTAAAAGGTCCTCTTCATAGCAATATATTTTTTGGCGACGAAATGAACCGAACTCCGCCAAAAAGCCAGTCTCCGATGCTCGGGGCGATGGAAGGCGGAAAAGTTTATATGAATCAGACTAATGAAAAAGACGGCACCATAGAATCAAGGCCTTTTCCTCTATATCCAATTTCCGACGATCCAAGTGAAACCGAGCTGTTCTTTATTGTCTTTGCGACAATGAATCCTATCGAATTTGAGGGTACCTACCCCCTCTCGGAAGCTCAGATGGAAAGATTTACTTACAGACTTACCATGGGTTTTCCCAGCAGAGAAGAAGAAAAAAAGATAAGAGCAAAAAATGTTATGGGCAAAAAAGTCGAAATTGTAATGAACCTAGGAGAGTTACTTGATATTCATAAGATGGTATCTCAGATTGAGTTATCGGACGACGCTATAGAATTGAGAGAAAGATATTTAGAAAATTCCAGACCATTTGCTCAAGACGAAAGGGTCTTCGGAAGAATAAATGAAAAACGCAAAGCGTCTATGAGCCTAACCAACTTTATAAATGAATATGTGGTATCTGGCTGTTCTCCCAGGAGAAATTTTCACACGGAAGCGGCAGCTAAAGCCCACGCTTTTATGAGGGGTGAGGATAAAACTGCCACCATAGATGACGTTAAGGCAATTGCCCATATTACCATGGAACACGTTATTCAGCTTGATCCAAGGTCGATCGGGGACAATATTGATGCTAAAAAAGTGGTTTCAAAAATTATTAAAGAGACTCCATTGCCATGATAGGCTTTGGTTTTAATGATATTCTTTCAGCTCTTCAGCATGTAAAGGGCGGAATACCGACACAAAGGCTGACCAGTAGAATAAAGCTGGGGGAGCATAGAAGTCGGTTCTTTGGTCCAAGCTATAACCTGTATGATATAAAAGAATTTGATCCTGAGTCTGATCCTCTGAACATGATTGTAGAAGTTCCCGGGGGCGATGAAGATATTATATATGCCCGAAAGTGCATTGAAGATCACGAGAATAAAATAAATTTCCTTGTAGATTTAAGCTCCTCATTAGATGCCGGCCTACACTCTAATAAAAGAAGAATGTTGCTTGAAGCGATAGGATTTGTCGGCGCTACAGGTATTCGTTATCAGGATCCGGTCGGGTTGATTGGTTTTACTGATAAAGTTGTTTTAAATTTAAAGCCAAGATCTGGTAAAATGAATTTTTACCATCTCCTTAAGACTGTCTATGACTTTCTTGAAAGAAGTAATCCGGATAATGGAAAGAGCGCAATAAGGAAAACCGATTTTTTTGCCACACTCGATTTTGTAAAGAGATATTTTGATAAGCCCTGCTTCATTCCGGTTATATCGGATTTTGTAGGGTTCGATAAAGTTCTTAACTCAAGCCTTTTTAGACACATTGCATCGAGACATGAATTAGTATTCATATTTTTAGACAACCCGGAATCATATAAAGCCGGAGAAGGCCTTGGATACATAAAAGTTAAAGATATTGAGACCGGTAAAATTGCATCAATATCGAGAAGAAAACTTTCAAAAATTGAGCAGAAAATCAGGTCAGACAGGAGAGAGCTGAGGAGAGAACTAAGAAAAATGGGAGTTTACTCAGTAGTTCTTGAATATGACAAGCACCTGAAAAGATTACAAAAATTCTTTACTGCCAGGCGTAAGCATATTAGCACAACAGGGCGTTGACATCGGCCCTGTTTTTATTTATCTTTTATCTACAGTCCTTTTAAAACAAAAGAGAAGCCATGAGGTATAAACTCATTGGACTAGCTTTGATTTTGCTTTTATCAACTCCTGCTTACGGTCAAAGAATATCTCCGGTTATTGCCGAGACTCCCAGAACAGCCAAGCCAACGACCGTTATAACCGGTCAGCCGTTTACTCAGACTTATGTTGTAAAGTTTTTCGATTCAAACGATGAGTTTGAAGAAATCAAGATTCAAGAAGATCAATTAAACCAATCGACCCTTGGTAGCTTTGAGGTCTTAAATCTCGATATCGAGAAAAAAACTAAACAGGCCGACTATACCGAGAATGTCTGGCATCTTAAGTATACCCTCAGAATTATAAATGAAAAGAAATCCATTGATTTAGCGGCAGAGAAAAAAGAACCCTACAAGATTCCGCCGATCATAATTCCTTGGACGGGCAAGAAAATAGGCAGTATGGATTCTAATACGGTTATCAATAACGATGTTAAGACTGATGAGGTTTACATTAATTATGTTACTACCATTACTCAGGATCCCTATATTTTCATAAGAGATGACATAGATTTCGGTGACTTTTCTTCAAGAGCGCTTTGGTTTTTAGTCGGTTCTCTGTTCTTAGGAATTGTTCCACTCGCTTTGTGGGTGTGGATGTTCGTGAGAAAGAGACGTATTCGGGCCAGATTGCCTAAAGAGAAAGTTTTTGAACAAGAATCTGAACAAGGTATAAATCCCGATTATTTCCAGAGAGTTTCCAGAAAAAAGGCTGTGCGTAATCTTCGCAAGGCTGTAAAGAGATTAATGAATTTCGGTACAGGCAAGAAGGCTTATAATGCTACTCAAGTAATGTCGGAGCTTCAGGTTTCGATTATGTCTTTACTGAAAGCAGAAGTTCTCGGATCTGATATCGGAACTACGCCTAAAGAAATGGCTGGATTAGTGAATAATATGCCCTCAAGCCCATCAAAGCAGGTTCTTGCCGAACTTGCTGATCTGGCGGCTGTATATCAGAACTATCTGGAGACAGGATCTGTCCAGCCTCATTGGCATAATGAACCTATCTCTGAAGCCGAAAGAATAAGGAGCATGCTCGGCAAACTTAAATGGTATTACTGGCTGACATTTATTTTTAGAAAGATTTTCAGGAGATAAGCCATGCTAGAAATAAAAAATTGGTTTAGCTTTGATAAGATATCGGACTTGGTAAAGATTGGATGGGATGATTTTTGGGCAATTGAATGGGGTCAGGTTAAATACTCCGATATAAACCTTGCCGTTCTGGCTGGCTTGATAATCTTCGGACTTGTTAGCCTGAAGTTACTATTGTTTATTCTGTTTGGCCGGAAAAAGTATACATGGGCTGATTCCGGCCATTTAATTTATGACGAAAGTCAGAGCAAAAAAGGAATTTTACCAAGAATCATTACAGTTTTGCCGAGCATGATCTTGGTTGTCCCATTAGTTCTTGCTTTAGTTGCTGTTGCTGAACCGTTTCTAATAACCTCAGGCGAAGAAAAAAAGTATATTACGGCAAGAACAATTACTTATCTAAGAGACGTCTCCGGATCAATGGGAAGCAATATCCCGGACACCGCTATGACCAAGGCTGAGCTAGCCATGAATGCCCACCTTAAATTTCTTGAGATGAGGCGGGGTAAAGGCGACAGAACATCGTTTTGGCTATTCAGCGACAGCGGATTTTTAATCAACGACTATGTAGTTGATGATAAGCTCCAGTATTTGCTGGCTTACGATGCTCCTTGGGGTTTCGGCAGCCCTCCCTCCAGTATTCCGGATTCCCGCCTAGCCAATCTCGGGGGCGAAGGAGGCACGCTTTTAAATACTGTTTTAATGTCTGTTATAAATCAATTTGACCGAGATGAAGAGCTTCAGAAAAAAAATCCCGGCTATCAACCAGGTCGAGGCCGTTCCGTGATTATTTATTCCGATTCAGACATTTTTGATCTTAACCGGACCCAAGAGAGAATTGACGAACTGGTCAGGAGGAGAATTAAAGTCTATGTTATCATTACTGACGACAGGAGAGAGAATCAAGTGTCAGATTATCCTTATGAATCAAATCCTTTTCTTCTGTATGTCCAAAACAGCGGCGGCAAGTTTTTTCTCGGCTATGACCTGAACAGCATGATACAGGCTAATATTGAGATTGACCGCTTGGAAAAAGTTAATATAGCAGTCAAAAAAAATATTTTTAAAATTCCTCTTTTTGACAGGCTGATCTTTGCCTCGATATTGATCCTGATTTTAATATTTCCGGCCGGATTGTCGGTCGAAGTTATTTTTAGAGAATATCCGTAATTTTTAAAACCGCTATTGCGGTTTTTTTATTTTTGTTGTTAAATTATGGTTAACAAAAGTACATTGAAAATAAAGAAAGGAATCAGGATGGTTTCCAAAAAAGAGAGTAAAAACAGGGGATTTAAAAGACTGTTTTTTGGCTTAATATTCGTCGGTTTTTTGGTGGTTATAGCGGCTATTTCTTACAGACTGTCGGGATTTTATGGCCATCTAGATCGGTTCAACCTTTATGTGGAGGATTATGACGGTCGGGGCGCTCAAAAAGAGCTAGGCAACTTAAAAGCTTACCATCAGTATTTTTCTAACTGGAAGCTTGGTTATTTTGCTGACAGATTTTTACTGCCCAAGATGCATATATACGAAGCGGAAACGGCGATTTTAAACGATGACTGTGATAAGGCTTTTTCTGCCCTTGAAGATCATCAGGACGATTTCGAAGCTCTTAACCTGAAGGGAATTTGCCAATTTAAGGTTCTTTATGAGGCTTATAGCTCAGCGGCCGTTAGAAAAGATCCAAAACTTAAAGATGTGCTGGTCCAAAGGGTAGTAAGCGAAGTAGCGCCCACTTTTAAGGCCTGTGTTGAGAATGGTCCTGGGCCGGAAACTAATTTTAACTGTTCATATAACTACGATCTTGTCAGCAATCCAAGATCAGCTCAGAGCGCTCTTGAAGGTAAAATGCCTGGGCCTAAATTAGTTCTTGGCCGTTCAGGACAATCTCAACAGCCAGGAAAGTCAGGTCCCGGAGATAGACGGTTAGATCCCGGACCGGCTGGACAAGGCCAGCTTCAAAGAAAGGGATAGTATAGATGGACTGGATTTTTGAGCTATTAAGTAAGGTATATTTTGAGCAATCTGTTAGGCTTAAGTTTCTTTCGGTAGTTCCAGTTCTTTTTTTCTTATGGCTCATCACTTGGCTCTTAAGGTTTCTGTTTAAGCCACTTAGAACCTATGGCTCAAGATACCCCCTTATCGGCAGTTTAAGGCTTTGGCTTTTTCTTATATTGGCACTGCCCTTTATAATTGGAGCGTGGGCCAAACCGTTTGTAACCGGCGGCAATGTTATTGCCGTTAAGGGTAATGCCGAAGTTATTTTTATTGTTGACCACTCTGTTTCGATGTTTCTTAAGGATACCGGCTTAGCAAGACTGGATATTGCGAGAAGGGAACTTGAAAAACTTGTTTCTCGGAAGATCATTAAGGATGGAGACAGAGTAAGTCTTTTTTTGCTTCAGGCCTTTGGACTTCCGCCTAGGCTGTATTTGACGGAAGATCTAGAGGGCTTTTCTAATGAGATTTCAAGAATCAGCCGGCCGTCAACACTTCATTTTTCAAATTACTTCGGTTCTGATGTAAGCGGCATGTTTGAGAAATTGTATCAATCGATCGACAGGCAGGATTTTTATAACGAATTTAATCTGCTTGAGATTTCAGAAGGCTGGCGTCCCAAGTTCAAGCGGAACAGGCTGATCATAATTCTTAGCGATGGAGATTTTTTTAACGATCCAAACATGGATGTAAATTATCACAAGAACAGGCTGGTTAACGCCCTTGAAGAGCTGAAGAAAAGAGGAGTCACGGTTTATCCTATCGGAATCGGCACAATGACTGAGACCAGTCTCCTTGAAATACTGAAAGACTATGAAAGGTACAGACAATATGATCTTCAGCTTGAAGTTGATCTGGGCGGAATATCTTCAAGACTTCATCCGGAAAGTCTCGAGACTCTTAGCAATGTTACCGGTGGAATGGGGCCTTTTATAATCCAGGGTGTTAACGGCGATGCCAGCGGGTTTATCGAGTCAGTAATTAACAGACATAGAAGTGTTAATCTTGAAACTTCTTTGAGCCAGGATAAAAAAGATTTATGGCCACACTTTTTATTGATTGCCTCGGTGATGTTTACTGCCGGTCTTGGTTTTTACCCCTTGGTCGCATTAGCATTAATTATCACGGGATGGTGGTTGTATTTTTAGACTATCATTGTGATAATCTTTTCCCGCGTATATCATGCGCGGGTTTTTATTTACAGACAGTAGAAGTTTTAATGGTTTCATCATATTAATATTTCTAACTTTCACTATCCGACTTTTTGATGTATGGTATATCATATATGATGACCTATCTTCGTAATTCAATTATTGCTACTGTCGTTTATCATGATACTTTCAATTATCCTCTGACTCTACTGGAGGTTTTTAAGTACTTAATCAACCCCGGCAGACTTATGCGGATTGCCGATGGATTAGGAGAAATTAAGCTGGATGAGGTATCGGAAGAATTAGATAGATTGATTAAATCGGGAATATTGGCAGAAAAAAATGGATTCTACTTTTTGAATGGCCGTGATGACTTATACGATCTTAGGATAGAAAGACAGAAAATTGCTGATAAAAAATGGAAAAAGTTTTTAAAGCTGACTAAATTTTTAGCTCTAACCCCGTTTTTAAGAGGAGTTTTTGCCTCCGGATCAATGGCTCTCGGCAATACCGACAAAGAAAGCGATTTTGATGTTTTGATTATTGCTAAATCAGGACGGCTATATACTTGTCGGCTTTTTTTGTGGCTGATCAGCTCTCTACTCGGAGCTAGAAGAAAAAAGCATGAGAAAGTTGCGCCCGACAAATTCTGTTTTAATCATTATATTACCGATGACAGTCTGGAGTTAAGACATCAAAGCCTTTTTAATGCCCAAACCTATATTAATTTAAAACCAGCCATGATTAAGCCGGAGCTGGTTAATAAATTTTTTTCTTCCAATCTCTGGCTTAATAACTATGTCTATAATTTTAAAATTCAAAGTAATTTTGTTATGCGCAGTGTCCTTCCTCCGCACCTCTTTATATTTTTAGCCAGAATGGAGGAATTTACAATTAATTTGTTATTCGGCAATTCTCTGGAAAGATTTTTAATGAATGATCAACAAAAAAGAATCAAAAAAAATCCAATCACCTATGAACCCGGCGGAAGGATAGTCTCTACCGAGAAAGAACTGGAGTTTCATCCTCGTTCTTTTGAGCAGATAGTTATAGAAAAATACAACCGAGGATTGAAGCACTTGGGCATCATTCCTTATTCCTGGGAAAAAGATTCGGGCCTCAAAGAATAACTGAACGGGATTGACCCTGCTGAGCTTTAAGAGTATAAGTTAGGTTAATTAATGACCCTTAACAAAGTCGGGAGTAATTATGAGAAGAAATGTTCTGCTGGTAATTTTTCTTTGCCTTTTAGCTTTTAATATAGGTTTCGGCATTAATATTCGCCGCAATCAAGAAAAGTTGGATGATTTTTTCAGGATTATGGAATTGGTTAAGGCTGTATATGTTGAAGAAAAATCAGATGACGAATTAATTAATCTGGCGATGAAGGGCATGGTTAGCGGGCTCGATCCCTACAGTCATCTCTTTATCGGCATTGAGGCCGGGGCAGTAGCCGAAGGTTTTTCCAGAGACAAAACATATAATGAGGGAGTAGGCATATCAATAGGTTTTTTCAGTGACAGCATTATCGTTACCGAGGCTTTCGAAGGTTATTCTGCGTCTAATGCCGGAGTAAAAGTTGGAGATAGAATAACCAAGGTAGACGGCAAATTGGTTAGAGGTCTTACTCTCGGACAAGTCGCAGGGCTTATCAGAGGGAAAGAAGGAACGGCCGTTTTAATTGAGTTTGAGGATTCGCATTCAAAGAAAACAAATACATTTTCGCTTGTTCGACAGAGGATAAAAGTAAACAGTGTTGTTTACAAAGACTTAGAAGGGGACAACGTTTATATAAAAATAAGATCTTTCAACTCCGAGACTAAGGGCGAATTTTTTTCGAGTCTTCTAACGGCTAAGAGCAGGAGCGGGTTAATAATTGATATCCGTGATAATATGGGTGGAGATCTAGATACCGTTGTTGCTATGCTTGGTTATATCCTTGGACCTGATAAGTTAGTTATAAATACCAAGGGCCGTGCTTCAAACGATGAATTTAGAACAGAAAAGTCAGCAAGTATACCCCTGGAACATCCTAAGAAAATTGTTGTTCTGGTTAATAAAATGTCTGCTTCTGCTTCCGAGATTATGGCCGGAACTCTTAAACATTACAAATTAGCGACAATTATCGGTACGCAGACCTTCGGCAAGGGAGTGGCTCAGTTTGTTATCAATCCTGATAGTTCGAATAAGCCTCCCAATGAAAGTCCAAGACTCTTACTGGTTATAACCTCTGCTAGATATTATTTGCCGGACGGTTCTGATATTAATTCAATTGGCATTTCTCCTGATATTGAGGTCAATCAGGCTGACGATTTCAAGGGTTATGAATATCTGACCGCTAAAGACGCTCAGTTTCAGGCGGCTCTGGAATTTCTAAGAAAAAATAATTAAGAGATTAACTAACGGCACAAGGTGCCGTTTTTAATATAGGTCTTTTTCTATTGGAAAATTAATCTACTTTTTAACCGGATTGACTAAGATAATTTATTAGTATTATATTAGCATTAAGGACTTTAACAAGGAGAATAAGATGAAAAATAATATCAGAAATCAGACTCTGTCTTTTATACTTGTTCTCATTTTTATTTTTTGTGGCCATTCTATCTCTGCCCAAACAACGGTTCCTCAGCCTCAGGGGCAAGTACCGGCTCAAACTGCTGTTAGCTCTGAAGCTCAGGAGCTGGAGTTTAAAAGGCAGGAACTTTTGAAGCTTATCTCATCAATCAGTGATCCGGCGTCTCTTCAGAAGCTATTTGACTTTTTTCTTGTTCAAAATGAGGTTTTAGCTCATTACGTAGACACTAAGTCTTTTATTGAGGTTTTAGATTTGGGGATGATCGGAATGGTTGAGGGATTAGATCCTTACAGCCATCTTTTTATAGATGAAAAAGCTGAAGCTCTTTATAAGAACTTTAGCGAAGAGGCGAACTATGTCGGTGTGGGAATGGTACTTATGGAATTTCACAAAAATATTTTTGTGGTTGAAGTTATTGAAGATTCTCCGGCCTTAAAAGCCGGCATTGAACCGGGAGATTCGATACTAAAGGTTGACGGCAAGAGTGTTTATGGGCTCCAGACATCAGAAGTCAGGGATATGGTAATAGGCAAGGACGGTACTTCCGTTTCAATCGAGATAAGAAGTGCGCGTCTTCAAAAGCTGAAGACTATGAATATTGTTAGGCAACAGGTTGTTATCAAAAGTGTTATCTATAAAGAACTTGGTAAAGATATTGTTTACGTCAAGATTCGTTCTTTTCTGCCTGAGGACGAGGTGGTAGATAGATTCAGAGAAGTTCTGGACAGGACCGCAGGAAGAAAACTTATTATTGATCTTCGCGGTAATGGTGGCGGTTCGCTTCGGGCAGTTAATCAGATGGTCGGTTTTCTTGTCGGCCCGGATAATCTGCTGATAACATCCAGGGGCAGGGATAGTACAGTTTCGATAATGACTCCGGGAGATATCAACTTTCCTCCTTCTCCGTCTAAAATAGCCGTCTTGACTAATAACTTTTCGGCTTCTGCTTCCGAGATTATGGCCGGAACTCTGAAGTATTATAAGAAGGCTACTATTGTTGGGACCAGAACCTATGGTAAGGCTACTGTTCAGAATTATCTTGGGTTGGACAAGCCCCTTCATATGATAGGGGGAAGTCGTCTCATAATGGGTATTACCATCGAGAGATATTTTCTTCCTGACGGAACCAATATAACGGGGAGTGGGGTTCAACCGGATATCGAAATTGAACAACCCGACGATTTTAAGCAATTTCAATTTTTAACCAAGAAAGACGCTCAGTTTCAGGCGGCTCTAAAATTCTTGAAAAGCAAGTAGTAGATATACGAACGGCACCAGGTGCCGTTTTTAGTTAGCCGAATTTAAAAACAATTTAAGAATATAGCTTAGGGATGTTGACTTATTTTTGTAGACGATTATAATTAGCACTTGAAGCATCAGACTGCTAACTTAATCAGCAATAAGCAATAAGAGACAAGAGACAACCAATTTTTCGACAAGCTTGTCGCCTGTTCCTTGTTCCTTGTCGCTGTTGACGCATGCCAATTAAACCACTATCTGACCATGTTTTATTGGAGCCGGTAAAAGAAGAAAAGAAAAAGGGAGGAATTATATTGCCTGACACGGTAGACAAAGAAAGACCCGAGAAAGGCAAGGTAATTGCTACCGGACCCGGCCGGTTCGACAAAGACGGCAAACGGGTTCCGATGGAAATCAGAAAAGGCCAAGTCGTATTGTTTAAAAAATACGGACCAGATCAGATCAAGGTCGACGACAAAGAATATTTAATTGCCAAAGAAGAAGATATACTCGCAATTTTGGATTAATTACCATTTAACAATTATCATTTGCCAATAATTTAACATTTAGCCATTGTGTCATTACCTCAAAATGAATAAATGAACGATGTTAATTTAATGGAAATTGGAAAATGGTAACTGGAAAATTTAAAAAAACATGGCAAAACAAATAAAATATAAGGAAGAGGCCAGAGAAGCTCTAAAAAGAGGAGTTGATAAAATAGCTAACGCAGTAAAAGTAACCCTTGGTCCGAGAGGTAGGAACGTTATTCTTGATAAGGGTTTCGGTTCACCTACAATTACTAAAGACGGGGTCACTGTCGCTAAAGAAATAGAATTGAAGGATAAATTTGAAAATATTGGTGCCGATTTGATTAAGGAAGTGGCTTCCAAAACAAATGATATTGCCGGTGACGGGACTACTACGGCAACGGTTTTAGCTCAGGCAATCGTTGCTGAGGGTTTTAGTGCAGTTAACTCCGGTGCAAATCCCTTGGTTCTCAAAAAAGGAATGGATAAAGCTACTGAGTGGGTGATTGACTATCTAAACAAAAAGAAAAAAGCGGTATCAAGCTATGAGAAAATCAAAGAAGTGGCTTCAATTTCGGCTAATGATTCAGAAATCGGAAAATTAATAGCTGATGTCTTTAAAGAAGTCGGCAAAGACGGGGTGGTTACGGTTGAAGAATCTCAGTCAACCGAAATGTCAAAGGAATTAGTCGAAGGAATGCAGATAGATAAAGGATACGTTTCGGCCTATATGGTTACCAACACAGAAAGAATGGAAGCAGTTTACGAAGATGCCCTCATTTTAATAACCGACAAAAAGATTTCTTCGATTCAGGATATTGTTCCTCTTCTTGAAAAGCTATCAAAAGCGGGCAAGAGAGAATTAATCATTGTGGCTGAAGATGTTGATGGGGATGCTTTGGCCACCTTAGTGGTAAATAAACTTCGGGGTAACTTTATGGCCCTAGCCGTTAAAGCTCCCGGATTTGGTGATAGGAAGAAGGAAATGCTTGAAGATCTGGCTATTGTTACCGGCGGCCAGTTTATAACCGAGGAAAAGGGAATGAAGCTTGAGGGCGTTGAGCTGTCTATGCTTGGCAGGGCTCATCGGGTTGTTTCTGCTAAAGAAACGACTACTTTTGTCGGCGGTAAGGGCAAGAAGCAGGAGATTGATAAAAGAGTCGCTCAATTAAAATCTCAAATTGCAAAATCAACTTCTGAATTTGATAAAGAAAAATTACAGGAAAGATTAGGAAAGCTTTCGGGTGGTGTTGCTGTTCTGAAGGTTGGAGCTACTACCGAAACTGAATTGAAAGAGAAAAAATTTAGAATTGAAGATGCTGTTAATGCTACGCGAGCGGCGCTGGAGCAGGGAATAGTTGCCGGCGGCGGAGTAGCATTATTTGAGGCGGCAAAAGAACTGGCCGCTAATCCTATCAAGGGCGTACCTTTAGTCGGTGATGAGGCTCGCGGTGTGGCGATAGTCAGAGCCGTCTTAGAAAAACCGTTAAGAGCCATTGCTGAAAACGCTGGAAGGGATTCAAATGAAGTCGTATCTAAAGTTTTCTCAATGGAGTCAGGAATGGGCTTGAATGCCGCAACCGGAGAATATGTGGATATGTTCAAGGAAGGCATTATTGATCCGCTCAAGGTTGTTAAGGCCGCTCTTTCTAATGCGGTATCCGTTGCTTCAATGATACTTACTACCGAAGCGATAGTCACTGATATTCCTGAAGAAAAAGAAACTAAAATGCCCCCCATGGACGGTGGTATGGGGATGATGTAAAAGTTGTAAACAAAAAAGCGCCTATGGCGCTTTTTTGTTTTGGGGTACAATGGTAGTAGTTTTTATGGCTAATAGTTCTAAAACTAAATATATTTTTGTTGTTGGCGGCGTAATGTCGGGCATCGGAAAAGGCGTTACCGTTGCTTCCACCGCCAGAATTCTCAAGGATTACGGTTTTAGGGTCTCCGCGGTTAAGATTGACCCATATCTCAATGTTGACGCCGGTACAATGAACCCCACCGAACACGGTGAGGTTTTTGTAACTGAGGATGGCTTAGAATGCGATCAGGATATTGGCAACTACGAAAGATTTATCGGCGATAATATTTTACGGGATAATTACATGACTTCCGGCACTGTCTATAAGGCGGTTATTGATCGGGAGAGAAATTTAAACTATGGCGGAAAATGTGTTCAGGTCATTCCTCATATTACTGATGAGGTAGAGAGAAGATTATTGAATGTCGGCCGTAAAAATAAGGCTGATTTTGTTTTAGTTGAAATAGGCGGGACGGTCGGCGAGTACGAAAACTTGCTATTTCTTGAAACCGGAAGAATTATGAAACTAAAAATGCCGGATCAAATTATGTTTATGCTGGTCAGTTATTTCCCTATTCCAGAAATGGTCGGAGAAATGAAAACTAAGCCGACCCAGCATGCTGTTCGGGCGATGAACTCCGCCGGTATCCAGCCCGATATAATAATTGCTCGGTCTTCTCAGCCTCTGGACGATATCCGCAAGCAGAAAGTTTCAATTTTTTGCAATGTTTCAGCCCAAAATGTCATTTCAGCCCCAGACATAAGTTCTATATATGAAATTCCGGTCAATTTTGAAAAAGATCACCTGGGTAGCCGTATTATGGAAAAGTTCAATCTTAAACCAAAAGAAAAAAACTCCAGAAGCTGGAATAACTTTGTGAAAAAAGTCAAATCTTCTTCAAAGACTGTGAGAATAGGCATTGTCGGCAAATATTTTGGTACCGGCGACTTTACTTTAGCAGATTCTTATATCTCGGTTATCGAAGCTATCAAGCATGCGGCCTGGTCGCTTAATTTAAAACCGGAGATCGTTTGGCTTAATTCTGAAAGTTACGAAAAAAATCCGAAACAGCTCGAGGAATTAAAAGATCTCAATGGAATAATTGTTCCAGGAGGGTTCGGTAAAAGGGGAGTCGAAGGCAAGATAATGGCCATTAATTATGTCCGTAAAAATAATATTCCCTTTCTTGGCTTATGCTATGGACTGCAATTGGCAGTTGTAGAGTTTGCCCGCAACGTTTGTGGAATGGCTGATGCCCACACCACCGAAGTTGATCCAAAAACCACAAAACCGGTTATTACAACAATGCCCGATCAACTTGTAAATATAAAAGAAAAAAGAATGGGCGGTTCAATGAGGCTCGGGGCTTATAAATGCAAATTAAATCTAAATTTTCAAAGTTCTAAACTGTATGGCGTTAATTTAATTTCCGAAAGACACCGCCATCGTTATGAAGTCAATAATGCATTCAGGCCGGTTCTTGAGAAAAAAGGATTAGTGGTAGCCGGAATAAACCCGGAGAGAAACCTAGTGGAAATAATAGAGTGGTCTCATAATAAATTTTTTGTTGCCACTCAATTTCATCCTGAATTAAAATCAAGGCCATTAGACCCACACCCATTGTTTAGGGGATTCATAAAAGCAGCGGCTAAATAAATACCCTCTACCCTATTTGGGGGGAAAAAGACTTTTTTCGGGGTGGGGTTTACTTTTAATCAAAATAAGATACAGTACGTCCATCGTTGTTCATTTAAATAAAACGGAGTAACGAATGTCTAGTCGATTCAGGCTACTGGTATTTATCGGATCTGTCATATCTAGCGGTTGTGTTATGGATAGTTGCAAGAATCCATTAGTACCGGCTTCTACGGACGGATCTTCTGAGATCAGATCCGGTCCTGAGATATGGATTGGTCCTAATGTAGCTTCAGTTGATTATATAAAAATGTTCACGGATAAAGAATTATGGCCGGAAACATTTAATATTATAAGCACTTTTCAGTTTTATTCTTATCATCTTATGGATGGCTGTGGCCAATATTGCGGCGATAACTCGCTGGATAATTTTAGGAGGGTCGAAGCATTCCGGTGGCTTACTCAGAATGGAAAAGGAATTTCATTTGAGGCAGGATCTTTAAAGCATGCTGAGCACGGATGTGATGCAAGCGTTTCTCGTCTTGCGAGGGATGCGGTTCGGGCGATACAAAATGTCCAAGCCAACGGTGGCACAGTTACGGCTATCAGCCAGGATTGGCCATTCTATTCCGGCGAACTGTGCGGATATACTATAGATAAGTCGGCTAAGTTGGTGGGTGATTATGTCAATATTATTCATGGCTCTTATTCTGGTGTAGAGGTCGGCCTCATCGATGGTTATCCCGGCCATTCTTTCAAGGACATAGTTAATATAGTAAATTCTTTGGAAGAAAATAATATCAAAATACCATTTTTGCATCTTGATTTTGACCGGCGCGGTATTCAGCGTCCCGGACCTGATCCGGAAAGCAGATTCGGATTCAATCCGGATGAGGATTTCCCCAAGATGCGTGATTATCTTAGGAACAAGGGAATCGTGTTCGGTATCGTTATATGGGCTGATGGTTCCGGCTCAAGTGAAGAGTTTATTTCTGACTCGATTATCTCAGTCCGTATTGTCCAAAATGCCGTCGGCAATAATATAGACCGTTTAATATTTCAAAGTTGGGCTCATGCTCCGGTGACATCCGCTAAGTTATATCCGGATAATCTCCCGGAAACAAAACCAGGCACGCTTACCTGGCTGACTAATACCGAAGGAAGAAAATTCAGATAAATAAAAGCCCGTAAAGGGCTTTTTCTATTGAATAACTATCCCAAAGATCAAAGAATTTCCTAAAAATATTATGCCGTGATTGTGGTTGCTGGCGGTGCCATTAACTGATGCCTCAAGGTGTTTCCAGATCGGGAGACTAATTGAAGCGTCAAAGGCGATGTGATTCATCGGGACGATTCTTTTCTTAGTATTCGCTCGATTTAAAAACTCACGAGTTCTTACCCGGTTTACTGATGTGGCTATATCTAATTTCCATAATTTAGTCCATGCCCCGCTCAGTTTAAGTGAATCAATCGGCTGAAGATCATGGTCGTACATTTCTGTTATAGGCTCACTTAGGTGTTTGTAATTGAATATGCCGTCTTGCCATATATAAGCCGCACCGATAGAGTAAGAGCCTTTGATGTGGCGACTGTTCACATTTCCGTATAAAATATCCATACCAAGAGTTAAATAATGTTTTCTGGTAAACGAGTCGGCAGATAAGCCGACTTCTCTTATCATCGGCTCGTACTCGTTAGAGTAAAAGTAATCTACTGCCAATCCGAATGAGACTTTTTTCATTGTAAATCCGTTTTCAAGACCACTGAATTTAAATGCCTGGCCACCCAATTCATCTGGTCCGTAAATAAGTTTGGCTTTAGCAAATGATCTCTTGCCGGTAACCTCGGCATCTAATGTTAAAGTTCTAGCCGTTTGGTTTGGTAGTGATCTATCGATTTTTGATTTACCGAAGACCAGACCCGAGCCAAACCCTAGATTATACTTTGTTTGGGCTTCTGCCGAAACTGAGGCAAAGACCATGATTAATGTTAACCAAAAAACGTATCTAAATCTCATGCTATTTTCCTTGTAAAAGAACCGTCAGCTTAGTGATATTATAGTTTTCTATTATTATGTCAACCTTGGATTATATTTAATTTCTTGTTACAGTAAGTTCCATGAATCCCGTTAGAGATAACCCTAGCGGGTTCTATGGAAGTTAAAAGATAATGGTAATGCAATTGCTTCTGCCACCGTGCGGTGGTAGTGGGTGCTTGCACTATCTCTAACGGGATGAATACATTAAATATTATTTTGGTCATTGCCGGTGTTTTGGCGGTTTGGCTTATAGGAGTCTATAATTCTTTGGTCAGAGGCCGGAATCGGGTCAAGGAATCATGGTCGGATATCGACGTTCAGTTGAAGAGGAGATACGATTTAATACCCAACCTTATTGAGACAGTGAAGGGTTATGCAGAGCATGAGCGCTCCACTCTTGATGCCGTTATTCAGGCGCGTTCAAGGGCTATGGGTGCCCAGACCGTGGCAGAGCATGCTCAGGCCGAGAATATGCTATCTGGGGCCTTAAAGAGCCTTTTTGCCCTATCTGAGGCCTATCCTCAGCTAAGAGCAGTTGAGAGCTTTGCCAAGCTTCAAGATGAGCTTTCTGATACCGAGAATAAGATCCAGGCCGCCCGAAGATTCTATAATACCAACGTCATGGCTTTTAACACGATGATAGAATCGTTTCCGACTAATCTGATCGCCGGTCAGTTTGGATTCCAAAAATCAGAATTTTTTGAACTCAACAACGAATCTGCCCGTGAACCTGTCCCGGTCAAGTTTTAGGAGTAATCGCTCTCGTCCCACTCTCTGTTCATCAGGCTCCTCATCTTCATCTCCAGCTTTGGTATGATGGCATGATATTATCATCAAAATCATAGGTACCCTCGCTTGCCTCCTTCGCTTCGCTCGGCGCTCGACCTATGATTTTGATAATATATGCCATCAACCTTCAGCTATCGATTCGATTCGTCAAATGATTCACAGAGAGGGGGACTACGCGACTACCTTCCTTGATTAAATTTTCCTTAGCATTTCTGAAACCATTGAGCAACTTTAATACAAATTCAAGATATTTATAAAATTTTGCCGGGAACTGATGGGGGTGGTCAGGCTCGGTCGGGATTTTGGCCGATCCGCCTTCAGCGGAACGAAGTCGAGCCTATGGCGAGACGAAGTCCGCATGGCCTGACCGGGGGAATCCTCCAGCGGTCGGATAAAATGAATAAATATTGAAAAATTTGTTAATGTTGTGAACCGGTTGAATAAATTCTAAGGAAAGTTTAATCAAATACAAGGTGGCAAATTTATATCAACAAAAAGATGCGAATATTAGGAAGACGTGGTTATTGTTGACCGGGTTTTTTCTGTTTATCATTGCTTTCGGTTGGCTGATTTCTTATGTCTGGCAGGCGCCTGAAATTTTATATTTTGCAGTTTTCTTGAGCATTATCATGAACCTCGTTGCTTATTGGAAGTCGGATAGCATTGCTTTGGCAATGTCGCGAGCTCGGGCTATTTCTCGCGAAGGCAACGAGTATATTTATCGGATGATTGAGAATCTTTCTATAACAGCCGGTTTGCCTGCGCCTCGAATTTATTTAATTGATTCGCCTCAAATCAACGCTTTCGCTACTGGCCGTGATCCTAAACATGCTGCTGTTGCAGTTACAACTGGAGCAATTCAAAAACTTCAGAATGAAGAGCTTGAAGGTGTTTTGGCTCACGAGCTTTCTCATATCGGAAATCGAGATATTCTGGTTTCAACAATCGTTGTAGTCATGGCCGGACTCATATCAATATTGTCAGATATAATTTTAAGAGCGACATTTCATGGTTCATTCGGAGGAGACCGTGATAATCGTGGCGGGGGAGGCACAGTTTTGTTAATTGGTCTTTTTGCGGCTATCCTTGCTCCGATTGCGGCGATAATTATCCAGCTTGCCGTTTCAAGGAAGAGGGAACTCTTAGCCGATGCTTCTGGTGCTTTGCTGACCCGCTATCCTGAAGGTCTTGCTCGGGCCCTTGAAAAAATAGGAAACGATCAGGCGCCGATGCGCTTTGCTCACAATGGCACCGCTCACTTATTTATATCGAATCCGTTTAAGGGCAAAGAAGCTATAAATTGGTTCGCTAAATTATTTTCTACGCATCCTCCGTTGGAAGAGAGAGTAAGAATTTTACGTGGCATGCGGATTTAACCGCTTCACTTAATTCAATTAAAATGCTAAGCTGCCTTAGCTATTTTAATTGGAGGACAGTATGTTCTTGGCCGATCTATCAAGGGTAAGTCTTTTAAATTCTGACGTAGAAGATATCAATAGTCTCCTGGGTGAGCTTACCGGAAGACAGTGGCAATACAACAGATTTGATCTCAAAAGGCTTGCCAAGCAGAGAAGGTTTTACATGGTTGTTGCCGTCGAGAGTATGAGATTTGTCGGTTTAGGCTGTCTTAAGATAGATGACACGAGGTGGTTAACCCAAAATTATACTAAAGGATATATTGGCGATATTGTAGTAAATGAAAATTTTTGGGGCAGAGGGATCGGTCCGGCCATAATGAAAGAATTGCTGAGGAGGGCCAAAGAATGTAACTGCACTCAGGTTAATCTGACCAGCAATCCGAGTAACCCCAAGCGAGCAGCAGCGATTAAAATGTACGAGAAGCTGGGATTTCAAAAGATTGGAGAATTAAATCGCAGTAACTATTACAGGCTTGATCTTAAGAGCTGAAGAAGCTCTTTTTAATTGGAAAAATTTAAAAAATAGAGTATGATAAATTTGATTTATCTGCCTGGCGGCAGATAGGGAGAGGTCGCATAGTGGTCTAGTGCACCGCCTTGGAAAGGCGGCATGCCCGAAAGGGTATCGTGGGTTCAAATCCCACCCTCTCCGCAGAAAGAAACTTCCGAATCCGAAAGGT
>MGKQ01000011.1:36854-37809 GCA_001795735.1 Candidatus Yanofskybacteria bacterium RIFCSPLOWO2_02_FULL_41_13 | reverse complement strand
ATTCTATCTAAATCGTTCTAATTTCAAAGACAAGTTGCCACTCATGTTCAGAAGGGAGAAGAAAGAATGCCATACGACAGAACGGTCACGCTCGAATCGCTCATTCACACCGCGGGTATCAGGACGGCTGCTATCCTCGCTGCACTCTTCAACGCTGCAGTGAAGATTGGCCACGGGAACAAGGATTCCGGGCCAGGCATGATCACTCAAGATCAGGCCAGTGCCATTCTCAAGGCCCAGCCCAAGACTCGCGAGGGGAAGAAGTTGCGTTATTTCGACTACCTCTACGGCAAGCGTCTGAAGATCGACCTGTCGGAAGCGTACACCAGTGGCATAGTCGCCGGCCAGTACGATTTCTACTACGGTCGGGGTACAGCCAAGAGGGCGTTCGAAATCCTCAAGGCCACTGGCGATCCTTGTCATTCCGACATCCTCGCTCTTCAGCAGACATCGAGATTGGCAGCTGGGTTCAGAATCAGCGGCACATCTCGACAAGGGCCGGGAACGGTCACAGAAGGCAATCTGGCCGAAGCGATGGAACTGTTGGAACCGCCGACGGACGAGGAAGTGGAACGACTTCGCGAGAAGTACGGCGTCCATTCGCCCGAGTATCAGTCGGCGTTCTCCAGACAGGTCGGCTGCAACAGGTATCGAGAAACTCCCTGCACTACCATCAACCTCTAAGTCCAGCATCCTCTGCTGGCTGGCCCACTCACAAGGTGGGCCTTTCGTTTTTAATAAACTCCATTAAAATCTAGTATTAATAAGGGATTTTGTATAAAATATGTATAAATCCTACTCAATAAAGTTTTCCAATGTTCTCTATTGGCCCGATATTGTTGATTTGATACTTTTATTTTGATTTGATAATATGAATATATGGTTAAGAATAACGGCAACGGAACAACTAATGAGGATTTAGCAGGAATGATATCTAGGGGATTTCAAGATATGG
>MGKQ01000011.1:20693-36792 GCA_001795735.1 Candidatus Yanofskybacteria bacterium RIFCSPLOWO2_02_FULL_41_13 | reverse complement strand
TATCAAGTAAGCGAAGTTTATGATATTCTCAAGCGTTTTGAAGAAAACGATATTTTAAATCTCCAAAAAAGAGTTCAAATTCTCGAAAAGGCAGTAAGATCTCTAGCTACTAGCCAGTCAAAATAGGTCCAATAATCTCTGGATTCTTAATGAAATAACTGTAAATTTGACTCAACCCCTCTTCGCTCTATAGAGCTACGAAGGGCATGGCAAAGTTTTCCCCACCTTGCGCCACCGCTAAAGCTAAGGCGGTACGCGGTCGCCAAGTCAGACTTGGCTTCGGAAGGGCACGGCAAAGTCCCCCCCCTTTTTTTTCATAAAAAGATACTAAACTCAAGGCGATGAAGACACTACATTTCTTTAAGGCCAAATCGAGGTTGGGCATACCCAATCCGCACAAGCTCCGGAAAGATATTGATGTCGGAGTAGAGAGTGGACCAGATGCCGTATTAACTGCCGACTTTCTAGCAAAGTTTCCACTACACTATATAAGCGAGTTTAAGTTTTCAAAACCAGAAGAAATAAACTCCAGCCGGTTTAATAAAATATTAGGAAAACAGCTCAATGACTTTAAAGAATTAATTAGTAAGCGTCTAAAGCCGGATCAAGTTCAAGTCGTTATCGGCGGAGATCATTCCGTTACTTTGCCCTCGGTTTTAGCGGTAAAAGACAGAATCGGAAGTTTTAAAAACTTAGGCTACATACAATTTGACTCGCATGGGGATATAAATCTTAAGTCCTCCAGTCCAACCGGAAATTTTCACGGCATGTATGTACGGCCGCTAGTTGATTGTTTTGATATTCAAGATATAGAAAAGCTGGTATCCGATAAATTGTCTTTGGAAAATATTATGTATGTCGGCAACCTTGATCTAGACCGAGAAGAGACGAACTTGTTTGCCAAGAAGAAAGTTAAAAATATTAACAGGAAGGCATTACTGACAGACAGAAACAACGTTCTCAAAAGTTTCAAGAATTTTATCTCATCTTTTCAGTATTTGCACGTAACATTCGATATAGATGTTTTAGATAAAACTCAGGCTTTAGCTACTGGCATCCCATCGGAAAATGGGCTCAGGCTGAAAGATATAGGAGAACTGCTCGGTATTGTCGGTCAGCATCCTAACCTGTCCTTTGACCTAGCAGAGGTAAACCCAAAAAAGCCAGGCATAGAGCGAACAATAAAAAGTGCTCACAAAATTTTACTTACGTCGTTATCCTTTTAATAGCCTCAAATTTAGTAAGATTTTTGATAAAATGATAATATGTAATGTATGAATCAATTTGAAAATTTTACTCTTCAAAGTGTGCCTAAAATTTTTGCTGGGCTGGCCTGCTATGCCGTCAGATTTGCGATTATAATTTTTGTTGTCTGGATGGTTTATACGGGGATTAGATTCTTGCTGTCCAGAGGCGATCCGACAGCTTACGGCGAGGCTAAGAAGATGTTCTTTTATTCTCTTGTCGGCGGGCTGGTCATTTATGGAGTTTATACAATAATTTTGACGATTTCCCTGTTGGTTACCGGCTCTACTAATCTGCCGTGGGTACCACTAAGTTGCTCATAAAATCCTACATACAAATTACGTGTGGGATAAAAAACGTCCCCCGTTTCGCAATCTATCGCGAAACGGGGGACTGTGTCGTCTAGGCGGTGTACTAGGTCCTCACCGCCAAGGGTCTGACGAGAATCCAGGAAGGAATCCACATGACGTGTCTTCCACCCTCGCTCCAGGTCTTCACCTGGGGATTCCCTGACCGGGTTTTCCCCCTGAAAGGAGCCGGGAAGGCCACGCAGGAGAGGCCCTCTCGGTTTACAGGGGCAGAGCTCTTGTAAAGAGCCTCCGCTCTCTCCAGCCGTCCTTCGCCCGAGCCGGCTCCTTTCAGGAACTGCTCGGGGATGATGACCGTTCCCATCCGACCATCCGGGTATTCCTCTTTGCCTCCAAACTCGACGCAGGCGGGGGGAAGCTCGACTCGGACGGTGGTTCCTGGTACGAACTGATTTCTTAACATTTCTTGCCCTCCTTGGGCTTGGTGGTGTACTACCCGCATTCTATCATGTAATTAAATATTTGTCAATATTGTTATTTCAGGCCTTTTTGCTATAGTTTCTGCTTATGACATTTGCAGTAATCAAAACTGGCGGTAAACAATATAAAGTCGCTGAAGGCGATGTTTTAAGTATTGAGAAGATAGAGCATAAAGACGAAAAAATTGTCTTTGATCAGGTTCTTTTAACCTCTGATGGCAAAGAAACTAAAGTCGGTAAACCTTTAGTTTCTGGTGCAAAAGTCGAGGCAAGGGTGTTAGAAGATGGAAAAGGCAAGAAGAAAATGGTTTTTCGATATAAGTCTAAAACTCGTCAGCGTAAGAAAAAAGGTCATCGCCAGCCGTATACTAAAGTTCAAATCGTTAAGATTTTAAGTTAATGTGACGGATAAAAGTTGTCTGTCAGAGTTGACCTTTTAGTTAGATTTGTTAGAATATCAACAGTTCCCATAAAATTAGGATTTGCTATGTACTTTGATGATTTCGGTCCTGATGAGAACGATAAGCTATTTGATGAGCTGGATCAGCTGGTTAAATTTGCAGAAAAAAGGCAAAAAATGGGCTACAGTCTGGATAAAATTTATGTCGACTCAGAAATAGCAAATCTAATGTTTGAAGAAGTTCCGGAGGAAGATGTAAAAATTTATGAGCAGATAGGAGGCAGTTGCGTGGCTGAAATAAAATACAGAGGGTTTAATTTTATTTCTGTCAGTCCGGTCAAGACGCCTAAGCCATCATAAGTTGAGCAGTCTTTATTTTCTGTAATCTAATGCGTGTTTTAGAGTGATTTCATCTGCATACTCTAAGTTGGAGCCGGAGGCGAGGCCTCGGCCGAGGCGGGTTATAGTAAGCCCGCTTTTGTTTTTAAACAAATCTTTTATGTATAGGGCCGTAGTTTCTCCGCTTGTACTCGGATTAGTGGCAATAATCAATTCAATGCTTTTATGCTCATTGTTCATTGAGGCCAACCTCCTCTCAAGCTCTTTAAATCGTAGAGTCTCGGAAGTTGCTCCATCAAGCGGATTAATTGACCCGCCCAGAACGTGGTAGAGGCCTTTATAGAGACCTGTTTTCTCAACTGAGTCTAAGTCAGTGACTTTTTCGACTACGAGAAGCTTAGTGCTGTCTCTCTTGGGGTCTGAGCAGATGTTACAATGACTATTCTCAGAGATATTGAAGCATTCTCTGCAAAATCTAATATCGGTCTTGAGATTAGCTATAGCTTGGCCGAGCTCTTTTAACTCAGACTGGTCTTTGTCTAAAAGGGCTAATATAAACCTAGCCGCCTGTCGGGGACCAACGCCTGGCAACTTTTGAAGCAATTTTACAGTATTTTTGAATTTTAGATTCAAAAGTTAATTTTTAATTACCAATTTTTAATTTTCATTGAATGTTACAATGTTCTAATTTTTAAACATTGAGACATTGAGTCATTGAAAATTCATTGGAAATTGTAAATTTTAAATTATAAATTTCTAGAATGTCAGTACTTCTTCCTGATGTGATTTGTCTATTTCAAAAAATTTCAAACTGTCGGGATCTATCCTAAAGTCAATTTCTCCGGTCGGGCCGTTTCGGTGTTTGGCTACGATCATCTGGGCATAGTTTAGTTTATTATTTTCTTTCGCCCGCTCGTAATTAATTTTATCTTCTCGATGGATGAATAAAACTACATCTGCGTCCTGTTCAATTGATCCGGAGTCTCTTAGGTCTGATAAGCGAGGCTTGTGTCCCTCCCTTTGCTCTACGGCTCTTGAAAGCTGAGAGACGGCAACGATTGGGATATTCAGTTCTTTGGCCAGGCCCTTAAGTCCACGCGATATCTCCGTTACCTGCTGGACGGGGCTGTCATAGCTTCTCTTTGAAGTCATAAGCTGAAGGTAGTCTACAATTAGAAGGCCGAGGCCTTGGCTTGCCTGTAGTCTTCTGGCCATAGCCCTCATCTGAAGAATATTCGGAGAAGAAGCGTCATCAACATATATCGGCATAGATTTAAGCTCGTCACAGGCGGTGGTGATGCGGAGGAAATCATCTTTATCATGTGAAAGCTTGCCGGTTCTTAACTGCCACAAGCTGACACCTGCCCGCGAGGCGATGAAACGGTCGACTACCTGATCAATGGACATTTCCATACTGAATATACCGACTGGTATGCCCTGTTCGGCGGCTCGGAGAGCAAGGTCAATGGCGAAAGCGGTTTTACCGACCGACGGACGGGCGGCAAGGATGATGAGATCTGATTTCTGGAGTCCGCCCAGAATATTGTCTAAATACTTGTGTTTGGTAGCATGGCCCCGCAGAACCCCCATATCCTGATTGGTAATTCTTTCGACTGCTTCGTTAAGGCCTATACCAAGGTGGGAGAAAGCATGGGTTAAGGATCTTTGTGAAACAGAGAATATTTTTTGCTCAGCTTCATCGAGGAGGTGCTCCACATCTTCTTCCTCATTATGGCCAAGGCTGGATATATGGTGAGCGGCGCCGATAAGGTCCCGAAGCATTTTCTTTCTTTGAACTATTTTAGCGTAAGTGCCTATATGGCTGGATGTCGGGACGGAATTAGTAAGAGAGGTCAGATAACTTACACCGCCGGTTTCATCAAGCCGTCCTGTCTCCGTGAGGCGATTGGAAAGGCTCAAAAGGTCTATGGGCTCATGCTTTTCATACAGATTAAGGGCGGCGGCATAGATAATTTGGTGGCTGGAAGTATAAAAATCTTCCGGACTAAGGAAGTCCGAAATTTTATGGATAGCATCTTTATCGATCAGTATCGCACCGAGAACGGATTTTTCGGCGTCAATATTCTGAGGAGGCAACTTTTCGGAGGGGATTTTTACCATGCATACATTATTCAGAATTATTTCCTACAATTCAATAGCCAAGAAGTTGATTAGCTGTGCAAATCATAAACCTATTCCAATTTTTCGACCTACTTTCTTTCTCTCGCCCCGCCGAAGCCTTCGGCGGGGCGCGGATCGGACAAATAGTTAAATTAATCTCAATTTGGCTGACAAATCAGGGTACCTCATCGAAGACTCTATCTCTAATTTGCGGAATCTGCCTGTCAGCAGGCAGGTCCGAGTCTGGGCATAGTCCCTGAGTGATATTAAGAAACAAGCTTAACTAGTTTTTTATGGATACCGTCGAATTCACCGCTGGTCATTATGCAGAAGATAGTGGGGGAGGTGTTAGATTCTAGGAAGTTAGATTTTAGATGAGCTAGGATCTCATCTGCGTTTTTTAGAGCATAGGCCTCTGTACCTTTTTTATTTAAATCTTTTGCCAACTGCCAGCTTGAAAAAGCTTCTTTTTTGTTCAGAGCCGATTTTCTATAGGGTTCGGCGGCATAAACCATATCCGCCGGCTTAAAAGATGAGATGTAAGCATTCTGGAAAAATTTTCTCCTTGATGAACCGGTTCTCGGTTCGAATATTGCCACTATGTGATGTTTGGAGAAGTGGCTTCGGAGAGCAGAAAGAGATGCTGAGACTTTATCCGGATTATGGGCGAAGTCATCGATTATTTTTACATTGTTTCTATCATAAATTACTTCAAGTCTTCTTTTAACTCCTTCGAAGTCAGCAATGGCTTTGTTTATCTTTGAGAAAGGAATTTTTAATTCAAGAGCTAGGGCGATTGCGGCAAGAATATTCTCAACATTATGCCTGCCGAATAATTTACTTTTAACCTCTCCGAGTCTCTTCGAGCCCCGGTAAACAACAATTGACAGACCATCGGGGGTTAGTCTTGGATTATTTATCCAAATATCGCTTGCCTCGCCAGAGCCTTTGGCGTAGCGCGGGCCGTTTTTAGCAAAAGTTACGATTTTGGATTTCGACTCTTTGATAAGTTCGGGGGTGTAGGGATTGTCGTTGTTTAAGATAAGAGAGCCCTGGGTGGGTGTAATTTTTACCAGTTTTTGAAAGGCTTTAAAAATATTTTCCATGTTTCCATATATATCAAGATGATCAGCTTGAATGTTGGTAATAACCGAAAAATATGGAAGATAATGAATGAATTTAGGTGAGTTATCGTAAAAAGATGTGCCGTATTCATCGCCCTCAACAACAGCATATCGGCCCGATCCTGCCAAAAATCCGCTGTCTAGATTCTTAACAATTCCGCCGATAAGAGCCGATGGTTTTAATCCTGATTTATGGAGTATCCAGGCGATTATGGCCGCTGTGGTTGTTTTTCCGCTTGTGCCGGCGATGACAATCGAAATTTTTTCTCCGATCACTTCTTTTTTAATGATTTCCGGCATTGAACAATAGGGGAGCCGTTTGTTAAGAATATATTCTAAGCTCGGATTGCCTCTCTGGATGGCATTGCCGATGACAGTAATATCGGGTTTAAATTTTTTAATATGGTTTGGGTTATGATCTTTAAAATAATCAATGCCGTGGGTTTTTAGAAGGACAGCCGATGGGCCGAAAGTATCCAAGTCAGAGCCGGAAACTAAATAACCCTGTTTTTTAAGCAGGCAGGCCAGATTGGCCATGGCGATTCCGCCAATTCCGATCAGGTATACTTTTCTATTCATTGTTGTATGATATTACAAAATAGCTCTAAAACAAGGAGTTGAGCATGACTGGATCTACGGTTGTTCTGGTACTGCCTATGGTAGTTGCCGGAGCATGCTTTTTAAGCGGACTGGTACATCTTAGCCGTTGGCATAGGGAAAGAAAAAATGAGAACCTTGCTGAAGTATTTAAGTTTACTTCATTCGGCTATCTCGTATTCTCGGTACTTGCGGCAATGATGATTATGGAAACCCCAGAGTTAGGAGTGTTGCTGGGAGCTACTTCGCTTGTTTTTGCATTTACCTCGCTAATCATTTTTATCTTCTACCGTCTGGTAAAAATGGCTGCTAAGTAGCAGACGGTAGATTCTAGTACCTCTGATCCATACACGGCATCCTCGGCTTCCCAGTCCCGACGTAACGTCGGGACTCTTACTTATTTACGATTGATTACCGGACCATACATCGTATCTTCAATTTGAAAACCCAATTTTTCAATCTCTGATCGAACCTCGTCCGATTCTGCATAGTGCTTGTCTTGTCTTAATTTCTCTCTTTTTTCGACTAATTCCTCTACCTCTTGGGGAGTTTTTTGCTTTTCTTCGGGAATAACGCCTAATATTTCATCTATCTCGGTAAGAAGTTTAGTGAGGTTTTTAACCTGCTCTTTACCTAATTCGTTAGAGACGATCAAGGGATTCAAGTTTCTTATCAGCTCAAATAATGAGGCAAATGCTTCGGGTGTATTGAAGTCATTATCCATTGCTTCGACAAACTTTTTCTTTGCCTCTTTGATATGCTGATCAGCCGTTTTATTATCTGCTCCGTTTATTTTTTCAAGCTTCTGAACAAATTCAGCTATGCGACTGATAGCTACCCGAGACTGTTTGAACATCATATCGCTGTAATCCAGCGGTGAGCGGTAGTAGCTACTTAACAGGTAAAATCTCAAAACTTCTTTGGGGTACTTTTTTAATAATTCATTTACTGTTTCAAAATTACCCAGCGATTTGGACATTTTTTGGTCTTTATTAATGAGAAAGGCAACGTGCATCCAGTATTTCACAAACGGTTTTTTGCCTGAGGCCGACTCCTGCTGGGTTATCTCAGCTTCGTGGTGGGGGAATATTAAATCTTGTCCGCCGCCGTGAATATCATACTGCGGGCCAAAAAAGTGTTCAGTGATGGCTGTATCTTCAATATGCCAGCCGGGCCTACCCCAACCCAACGGCGAACCCCAAGCAGGTTCGCCGTTGGCAATTTCAAATTTCGAATTTCCAATTTCTAATTCTTTATCTATTTTCACTAACTTCCATAAACAGAAATCACCCTTATTCCTTTTTTTATCATTCTCGTCAATTCTGGTTACTGCATCATCGGCCATTTCGGATTTTCTGCCCGATAGTTTTCCGTATTCAGGGAATGTTTTTAGATCAAAATAGTATCCGTCGTTTTCGATCAGGTAGGCATGCTTCTTTTCTATTAATTTTTTGACCTGTCCCACTACCTGTTTAATGTGGTCAGTTGCCGGTATATATCTTGGAGAGCTGACTTCCAGATCTTTCATGTCTTCTTCGAATTTTTGTCGGTATTCTTTTGCCCAATCCAGCGGGTTTTGGCCGGCTTCCTGAGCCCGCTTTATTATTTTGTCGTCTATATCAGTAATATTTTGAATATAATCGACTTCATATCCTTGCGAGCGGAGGTATTTGGCAACAACATCAAAAAATACAAAAGTTCTAGCGTTGCCGATGTGGATATAATCATAAACCGTCGGTCCGCAAACAAACATCTGGATTTTGCCTAGTCCTGAGCTTGCTTGCGATGAGCCTGCTTGCAGTGAGCTTGTCGAATCTGTCGAATCTGCCGAAGGATGGCGGGCCTTCGCCTCGCCGTAGCGGGCTTCGGCCCCGCGAAGGCGGGGGATTAACCTTTCCTTTGTTTTAGTGAGAGTGTTATAGATGTTCATTTCGCTAAAATATTTGATTAAATATAAATGCGGCGCCTTTATGTACGGGAATTTCTGTGGTGAATATCACTGCCAAAGATACTATCAGGATGCCCAAGGTTATAAATCCCCAGACATTGGATGACCTGTTATTAACATTCGGTCCGACGATAGACTTATTATTGGCCATATGGATGACTATGGCTATCAGGAATGGGGCAACTATTCCATGTATCAAGGCTGTCCAGAAAAGAGCTTGAACGGCAGTTATCCCTGTGTAGGGAATAGCCATTCCAATAAAGGCAGAGGCGATTATAACTCCGTAGAATTGTTTGGCTTTTCTAAAGGGCTGGTCAAGGCTACCTTTCCAGTTGAACATTTCTGCTAATACATAAGCTGAAGAGCCGGCTAGAATAGGAATAGTCAGAAGTCCGGCACTGATTAATCCGACTGAGAATAGAATGTAAGCATATTCTCCGGCCAGTGGTCTCAGTGCTTCAGCCGCATCTTTTACGGTCTCAACATCCTTTATTCCGGCACTGAATAAAACCGCACTCATCAAGGCAATAATAAAGAAGCCTATCAAGTTTGAAAAAAACATACCGATGCGCGTATCTATTTTAATTCTAGATAGTTCTTCCTCCGGCACCTCTCTATATCTGCATATAAAAACTTTCTTGCCCGGCTGTTCAAGCTTTTTTTCCTCAGCTTCTTCGCTGGCCTGCCAGAAAGCAAGATAGGGAGAGATGGTGGTTCCTATTATAGCAACTAGAATAACAAAATAGTCTTTAGTCAGAGAAAAGTGAGGTATCAAAAGCTTTTTTAGAATATCTTGCCAGTTGTCTATTACCAGAAATCCCGCGACCATGTAGGCGAATAGAGAAATTGCCAGCATTTTGAATATAAAAACAATTTTTTTGTAAGGCAATACGACTACCAGAAGCAAAATCAGGAGAACCATTATCCATGACAATGACTTCGTTGAGCCGGGAGTTAACAACTCAACCGCTGAAGCCATTCCGAAAACATCAGCTCCGATATTAAAAGTGTTAGAAACTATTATGAGGATGGCTATGAAAAAGAGAACGCTTTTTGAATAATACTTCTTTATATTACCGGCCAGACCACAACTTGAGGAAATGCCTATTCTGGCGCTCATTTCTTGTACGGCGACCATTAAGGGTAGAATGTAGAGCATTGTCCACAACGTAAGATTGCCGAATCTTGCTCCGGCAATTGCGTATGTCATAACTCCTGACGGATCATCATCAGATGCTCCAGTCACAAAACCCGGGCCAAGGGATCTCCATATTTTTTTTAACTTTTCAGCCATTTTAGAATTATATCAATTTTGTTGATAATTCCCAAACGTCGGAACTTCGGAGATGCTATAATGAATAATAATGGCTAAGCCGATAATATTAGAGGAATTGACTGCTCCGGGGTGCAGTCATTGTGCGGCATTTAAGAAGTTCTGGCACGAGATAGAGAAAGATTGGCCGAATGTGAATTTTAAAGAAATCAGCCTGACTACCCCCGAAGGACAGGAGATGGTTCAAAAATACATGATATTTGCTTCGCCGGGAATTATTCTTAACGGCGAGCTTTTTAGTACCGGAGGGGTAAACCAAAAAGAATTTATTGAAAAATTGAAAGAACTGTCTAAAGAATAATGAAAAATTACGAAAGAATTAATTCAAAAGGGGAGAAAGAGGAATTTATAACTATTGGAGACCTGGTAAAAGGTAAGCCCACACTTAAGCAGCTGGATATTTTTAGTAGGGCCGATAGGGTTTTAAAGGATAAAAAAGGTCGTTACTACGGAGGAAAATTAACAGATGAAGAAATTGGCTTAATCGATCCAGAATTTAAAAAAGATGAGTAGATTTTTATCAAAACTTTCACCGGAGTGGTCTTTAAGAATCGGATTGGGTGCAATGTATGTTTATTCTGGTATCGATATCATCCGTCATCCAACCTCCTGGTTTTGGGCGGTAAGGCCGTTATTGAAATGGCTGCCGGCTTCGATTCAGGCGTCTTTAGGAACATCTGAAGTTATGACGAGATACCTTATAGTTCAGGGAATTGGTGAGCTTGCGCTTGCTTTTTTGTTTCTAGCCTGGTTTCTGCCTAAATATTTGGTTAAGTGGGCGGCGCTATTTAGCGTTCTTGAATTTGCCGGAATACTTCTACTTTTACCCATTAATGCCATTACCTTCAGGGATATTGGATTATTAGGCGCATTCTTGGCTCTATGGCTGATGTTAATGAGGAGAAGTTTTGACATGCCTGCCGAACAACACGAACCAGAAGGATTAAAAAGAGCAGAATATCATGATTTGCCATCATTGAAAAAGAACGCAAGCGGCGAGCCGGTAGTGGAGACATTTGAGGAGTTTATGAGGGAGAAATAATGTAAAATGAAAAAATCAAAATGCAAAATTACAGCTTAAAATGTAAAATCTTTAAGAAATCACTCTTTAATTTATTTTGAATTTTACATTGTCATTTTTCATTCTGATATTTAAATTTTGAATTAGGATGACAGAAGAACCCAAAAATCAAGAAGTAATACAACAGTCGCAAACGGTAGCTGGTACTGTACCTGTTTCCGATAAAGCCCGTCACTGGATAATTATTTTAACTCTTGGACTGGGAGCGGTTATTGTTTTGGGCTTAATCTGGGCGTTTCTCGGAAGTTCAACTCAAGTTGAAGGATTCGGCTGGTACTTATTCAGTTATGCCATGGGTCTTACCATGATAGTTTTACCCTGCACTTTTCCGCTGGCGTTTGTTATCGTGCCTTTATCAATGGGCAAGGGGCCGGCCAAGGGAATGGGTATGGCTTTAGCTTTTGGTGCCGGCGTTGCCATTACGCTTAGTATGTACGGAGTGCTGGCGGCGATTATAGGTAAAACATTTATAAGCACTTTCGGGTTACAGGCCGAAGGCTTAAAAAATTGGCTTTATTTTATAGCCGGCACGATCGCTTATTTATTTGCCCTGGGAGAGCTGGGTCTAATAAAATTCAGAATGCCGACATATTCAGGTTCGGCTCCCAAAGCTATTCAGGAAAAAAAAGATTATGTTAAAGCTCTTCTACTTGGTTTATTTTTAGGTAATATCGGCGTCGGTTGTCCTCATCCGGCAACGCCTCTGATATTTTTGGAAATTGCCAGGTCGGGGAATATTTTTTACGGCTGGTCATTGTTCTTTGTTCATGCCGTCGCCCGCGTGTTACCGTTGTTACTGCTGGCTTTCTTGGGAATTCTTGGTGTAAACGGGTTAACTTGGCTTTCGTCTCATCGAGAGAAAGTTGAAAGAACAACCGCGTGGCTGATGATATTTGTAGCCGGATTTATATTAATTTTAGGGCTGTTTACACATGATTGGTGGGTTAATTCCGGCCAGCATACGTTGCTTGAAGAAATAACTCAGGAAGAAAGATTTTTAGGAGTTGTAACAGAAAGATTGGGAGCTGAAGATGTCCACTCTCATGGCCCCGAAGTGGGAGAAGGACTGTTCGGCCAGCCTCTTGAAGGAGGGAACTGGGGATTAGTATTTTTATGGCTCTTGCCCTTATGGTGGGTATTTTTCAGAGAGCATTACAAAGTCGAAGTTAAAGTAGATAAACACTAACTGTGATGCCAATATGCGAATGTAATGCGAATGATGCGAATTGCGAATAGTCTTAATTAGCAATTTGTAGATTAGCATAGGATTTGTAGATTTGCATAATATATGAGCGAAAGCGAATTCACAAAACCTGCGTTAGATAAATTCAGACAGTGGCACTTCTGGTGGCTGGTTGTTTTTTCTTTCCTTTTGATAGTCACCTTTGTCTATTATTTGCCGACAAGATTTTTGCAACAATTTAATACTGCGTCCGATAATCATACCGAAACTGTTGTTGATGAAAGCCAGCCACACGGTCATGATTCTTCCGGCAACTCGATACCGTCCGGACAGGAAGGCGAACATAATATGATGATGACTGATGAAGAAATGTATCAGCATATGGACGAGCATATGTCTGTCGGAATGAGCATGGAAGAGATGATGGAACATATGACGGAAATGCATGGTATGACCGAAGATGAAGCCGATCAAATGATGGACGAGATGATGCTTGACCGCCGAAGCCTTGGCGAAGGCGGGGGTTATGAGCATGATGAGGGCACAGCCGATGACCATGGGCACGAAGCAACTCCTTCGCCTGACTCAACCGGCTCGCCACAAGTCGCTACTGGAGATATATACGAAGCATCTTATTTTGAAGAGGCAAGTATTAAACAAGGCTTGGCGGTTAATCTCAATATCAGCCCCGTGCCCTATAGCGTCGGTGTCCCTTTGAATATGGACTTCTTTGTTAATCAGAAACCGGGCAGTGTTCCGGTATTAGCGAGCGAATTACAGATTGAACATGAAAAGCTGATGCATGTCATCGGTGTCCGTTCTGACATGAATGAATTTTTCCATATCCACCCTGAATTTACGGCTGACAATCCGGCAATTTTCAGCGTTGATCATGTTTTTAAAAAACCGGGACTTTATAAAATCTGGTCAGAGATCAAAAAAGACGGGGTGAATTACGCTTTTGGACATCCCGAAGTTAATATAAACGGCCCCGGCCCGCGCTCCGCCGAAGGCTCCAGCGAGGCGAGCTCCAAAGAGGATAAAAAAGTCTCATTCTCAAGAAATGTTATCACTGGCGATTATCAGGTTTCTATGGCAATAAGCGATGTGATCGTTATAGACCGTGAAATCGGTCTTTCTTTTGACATCCATACTTTAACCGGCCAGGAAGTCGATGTCGAAGAATACCTCGGAGCAGATATGCACCTCTCTGTTATTAAGGATGATCGAAGCCAGTTTATTCACACTCATCCTGAGAGTGGAAATCATGGCCATAGTTTAAATAACGGTTTTACAGAAACTGCCAATGCTGATGCAGGGCATGATGAGGCTCCTTCAACTGGCTCATCGGTAAATAGTGGAGATGAGGCTATAGTCTTCAATGTGACATTTCCGGAAGCAGGATTATATAAAGCATTTGCTCAATTCCGACCGGAAGGGGTAAATCTTCCTGCCGGGGAGGCATTACTTGCGGAGTTTTGGATCCAAGTTGAAGAAAAATCCCCGCTTCCGATTTCGCAGTGGTGGTTGTTACTTATCGTTTCGGCAATTTTGATAACCGGTTTAAGCTGGTGGGTCAAAGGATATCTAAAGGTTAGGCCGGAGGATGTGACAGTAAAGAAATAATTTTCATTTAACATTTTCCAATTTTCATTGATTTAACATTGATTCATTTATCCATTTTCTGAAAAATGATCCAATGGTTAGATGGTAAATTATTGGCAAATGGCAACTGGTAATTGTAAATTGATTAGTGAATAAGTATTTTTTCATATTAGGAGCCGTCATTTTAGTTATCGGTGGTGGTATATTTTACCGTAATGTTTTGTTATCCGAGAGCGATAAGCCGGTTGAAACGGGTGTGGTCAGAAACTTTACGGTTATTGCCGAAAAAGATGAGTGGCGATGGATGCCGGAAGTTATTGAAGTTGATCGGGGCGACAGAATAAAGCTGGAAATAATAAACAAAGATGAGTATGATCACGGAATTGCCATTGATGCTTTCGGGGTTTCTCAGCGTATGCCGGCAAATAGCACGATAAATGTTGAGTTTGTGGCGACGCAGTTAGGAGACTTCCAGTATTATTGTTCTGTGCCCTGTGGAGAGGGAGAAGTAGATGGAGTTAAAAGAACGCATTTTGATATGATCGGCGTGATAAAAGTCAGACAACCATCTGAGCACAGTGAGACAGAAGGCGAACAAGCACAGTAATGTTGTCTGACCCCAATCTTTAGAATGCCGATTAAATTAATCAAATTATCACATTGAATATGTATTCACAGTTCCAAGATAAACGGGATAGACATGAACTATGAGCAGAACATTCGGTATTTAAAGGGCCGGAGGTAAGGCCGCTGAAAGAGAGTGTGAGTTTGGTATCCTAAAAAGAAATAAGGCCACTTGCGTGGCCTTACGGACAGCCGTGACTCGTGAGTCACGACACCTTTAGGTACGGTTCCCCTAGGAAACCAACCTGATGAAAGTGTAGCAAATCTAAATTAAAAATGTCAAGTATTTTAAAAAATAAAGAACATATCTCTAGGGAGGAAATTCGCAGGCAAGCTGGCTTGGTTCTGCGGCTTGCCGAGTACTTAAGATTCGGTCGCCGCTGGAAGCGACCGAATGCGGTCCGAGTCTGAGATATATTCTTTATTTTTTTTTTAAATCAATAAATATGCAGAAGGTAGTATTAAAAGTTAAGAAAATGCACTGCGCAAGTTGTTCGATTCTTATCGATAAGCTTGTCGGCAAGCAGGCGGGCGTAGTTTCAATAAAAACAAGCTACGGGTCTGAAAAGACCGTAATTGAGTTTGATGAGAGTAAAATTACTCTTGAAAAAATAGACGAGCTGATAAATAAGCTTGGCTATGATTTAATGCGTCCTGGTGAGACCGGGTTTTCGGTAGAGGAAGAAGAGAAAAAAGAGGCTATCGCTACCGAAGAAGCAAAAAGAAGGGTTCAAGCGGCATTTTTACTTGCATTTCCTATCATCATTTATTATATGGCGATTCACATGTTTAATGTGACTCATGTCCATGAGCTTTTTGATTTTATGAATCAAAAAGCGCCAATTTTATCAGGAAGCGGATTTTTTGCTTATGGCGGGTACTGGACGGGATATTTTTTCTGGTTCGTGGCTCAGCCGATGAAGTGGTTTGCCAACTTGTTTGTTAACGTTGCTAATCCGCCATTCAGGGTTGATCTGAATTATATCTATTGGATACTTTCTACGCCGATTCAGTTTATAATTGCCTGGCCCTTTTACCGCAATACGTTTACTTCCATAAGGGTGGGCTCGGCAAACATGGATGTTCTGGTTGTTCTTGGAACCACGGCGGCATATTTATACAGCACTATTGGATTTCTTTTCTTTAATATTGACCATCCTTTTTGGGAATCATCGGCGGCTTTATTATTTTTCATACTATTAGGCAGATATTTTGAAGCTGTAGCTAAGGGCCGGGCATCGGAAGCGATAAAAGAATTATTGAAGCTTGAGGCCAAGGAAGCTCATGTTGTCAAGGATGGCAAAGAGATAACTGTTCCTATAGATCAGCTAGCCCTTGGTGATATTATTGTTGTCCGGCCGGGTGAAAAAATTCCGGTTGATGGAGTCGTCATAGAAGGCGAGACGCATATTGATGAAAAAGTTGTTACTGGAGAATCATTTCCGGTAAAGCGTGTCGTGGGTGATCAGGTAATCGGGGCCACGGTTAACCAGGAGGGATTATTGAAATTTAAAGCGACAAAAGTCGGCAAAGAGACGTTGCTTTACCAAATCGTGGCCATGGTTGAAGAAGCTCAAGCTCGCAAAGCGCCGATACAGGATCTAGTTGATAAAGTAAGCGAATCATTTGTTCCGGCTGTTATTGTGCTTTCTGTACTCACGTTTGTCAGCTGGTATTTCTTTGCCGCATTGCCGTTCAGGGCCGGATTAATT
>MGKQ01000011.1:0-20687 GCA_001795735.1 Candidatus Yanofskybacteria bacterium RIFCSPLOWO2_02_FULL_41_13 | reverse complement strand
ATCGCTGTTTTAGTTATTTCCTGCCCCTGCGCCATGGGATTAGCTACGCCAACTGCTTTAATCGTCGGTATCGGCCGGGCGGCTAAATTCGGCATTATTTTAAAGGGTGGTGAAGCGCTTGAAAAAGCCTACAGAATAAACACGATTGCTTTTGATAAAACCGGGACGCTTACTATCGGTAAACCGGTTGTTACGGACTTAGTTCCATTGGGCGGTTTTGATGCTAAGGAAGCGATAAAACTTGCCGCGGCAGTTGAGGGAGGTTCTGAGCATCCTTTGGCTCGTGCGGTTATAGAAAAGGGCAAAGCTGAGATAGGTGAACTACCGGAGCTCAAGGAATTTAAGGCAGTTTCTGGATTCGGCGTTCAGGGCAATGTGGCCGGTTCTGCTGTTGCTTTGGGTAATGATGGTTTTATGAAAAACTTGGGTATTAATGTAGCCGAGCACTCGGCAACATTTGAAAAATTACAGAACGAGGCCAAGACGGTGGTATTTCTTGCGGTTAATCAAAATGGATCATGGAAGCCGGCGGCTATAATTGCTATGGCCGATACCCTCAAACCTTTTGCTAAAGAAGCTATTATGGCTCTGAAAAAGATGAAGAAAGAGATTGTTATGATAACCGGTGATAATGCAAAAACGGCTGAAGCAATTGCCAAAGAAGTTGGGATAGACAGGGTTCTTGCTAAAGTTTTACCGAGTCAAAAAGTCGAGGTTATTAAAAAATTACAGGAAGAGGGCAGGACAGTGGCTATGGTTGGCGACGGTATAAATGATTCGCCGGCGCTGGCTCAGTCAAATCTTGGTATTGCCGTCGGTTCAGGAACCGATGTTGCAGTTCAAACCGGTGAAGTGGTTTTAGTAAAAGACGACTTGCGCGATGTTGTGACCTCTATTCAATTATCGGGCAAAACTATAAAAAAAGTATGGCAGAATCTTTTCTGGGCGTTCATATACAATATTTTAGCAATTCCTATAGCAGCCGGAATGCATCTGTTATTTACTCAATCGTCTCTCGGTGTTCCGGCGCCGTGGACTTTGGCGATGGTTCAGAATCTTGGACAATTCGGCCAGATACTTTTCAACTTCTCCCAAGCTACGCTTCGTCCAGAAATCGCCGGATTTGCCATGGCTTTCAGCTCTGTCTCGGTAGTAACCAATTCTCTGTTATTAAGACGCTATATACCGCCTATGGAGAAGTTATCGGGATAAAAGTTAACTGTAGTAATTTCTCACTCAAAACTAACTTTTTCGTTTTTATTCATGGTTAAGTATGTATCTCGGGCTGGAGAAAAATTAGAACACGCGCTAAATATTTTTAATGTTTCAGTCAAAGATCTGGTATGCGCCGACTTTGGTTCCAGTACGGGAGGTTTCACAGATTGCCTTCTTCAGCATGGAGCAAAAAAAATTTATGCTGTCGAAACCGGTTATGGAATATTAGATTGGAAACTTAGAAATGATGTACGCGTGATTGTTATGGAAAGAAAAAACGCGATGCATGTTGATCTGCCCGAAAAAGTAGATCTGATAACCATAGACACGAGCTGGACCAGATTAGACAAGATCGTACCTAGCGCATTGAGAAACCTTAAATTAGATGGGCATATTATCTCCCTACTCAAAACTCATTATGAAGCTGAGCCAAAAATGTTACGAAAGGGTAAACTACTGGACACTTTTATTCCTGAAGTAATAGATAGGGTGAAAAAGGAGCTGAAAGATTTTAATATTGAGATACTGGCTGAAACGGAGTCTCCTATTCTGGGAGAAAAAGGAGGAAATAAGGAGTACCTGTTGTATCTTAAGAGAAAATAGAGAAGTAGTTATGTTTAGGGCCGAATCGCAGTTAATGAATGTTGATAAGAGTTATGTTATAATTAAACTATGATTAAGATCGAAATGAAAATTGAAGGGATGCATTGCGGGGCGTGCGCTACCGGTATTCAGATGCTGACTTCATCAATGGACGGAGTGAAGGAAGTGTTTGTTGATTACGAGGGCAAGAAGGGGACGTTTGAATTTGACGAGACGAAGGTGACGAAGGAACAAATAATCTCATCAATTAAGGAGTTAGGATATACGGCATCGTAAAATATAATATGTTTTTGAGTTAGTAGTAAGTAGTAAAGATAAACAAAAAGCCGCATCTGCGGTTTTTAGTTGAGTTAGCACTCTTGACCTTCGAGTGCCAGTTTGCTAAAATGGGTACTGTGAATATGTTTTTAACCCAAAGGCAGGAAAAATTACTAAATATTCTGATCGACCGGTATATCAAGACGGCCGAACCGGTCAGCTCAAAAGCCCTTGTTATATCTAGGTTCTTTGACTTAAGCTCGGCGACCATAAGGAACGAGATGAATGATCTTGAGCAAATGGGATATTTGGCTCAGCTGCATACATCAGGTGGACGAGTGCCAACTGATAGGGCTTACCGTTTTTATGTTGATAACCTCATTGGTTCAGATGATTTTAATATTAATTCCAGCTGGCAGAAGAAAGTAGACTCAGTATTAGCCAGTATTAGTAATGATCCCAGAGATATTAATAAAACAGTTGCCCAGCTCTTATCAGATCTTTCAGAAAATATTGTTATTACCGGGATATCTGAACAGGATGATTTCTATAAAACAGGACTAGCCGGCTTGTTCGAACTGCCGGAATTCAGGGAAATAAACAAAGTTTTTAGATTAACAAGTTTCTTTGATGAATTTGACCGGGTGTTTGATCAAATAGAGACGGAATTCTTTGGCCCTCAAGATACTAGTCCCGTTAGAAGTCTCACTCGCGCCATTGGCGCGAGTCCGGAGGACCTTCAAGGCGAAGGTTCACACCGAGGAACTTCGGTGGGAATCGCCTCCGGCGAGGCTACTTCTAATGGGATAAATATCTTTATTGGTCACGAAAACCGTCATCCATCCATAAGAGACGAAACAGTTATGACGGTCAGGTATAATTTACCAAGACACCTGACAGGCTCGCTCACTCTTATAGGACCGACAAGAATGGATTACAGAAAGAATATAGGCCTAGTAAGATATACAACCGATAAAATAAATAATTTAACAAGAAAAATATAATGGATCCCGAACGAAGTAGTAAAAAACTTCGGATGGGATGCTAGGGGTTCTTACTTGGGAGTGATTGGCAAATGTTTGACCTTCACGCCCTGTAAGGGCTACTTCGTACGGGATGGAAGAGAAAGATATCGAACAATTAAATAAGGAGCTGGAGGAATCAAAGAAACAGGCAGAAGAATATCTGAATAATTGGAAGAGAGAACGTGCCGACTTTTTAAATTATAAGAAAGAGGAAGCAAGAAGGATGGAAGAATTTCTTAAGTTTTCTATTGAAGGAATAATCATGGAATTAATTGATGTTGTGGATGGAATAGAGGTCGCTAGAAAAAACCTGCCGGAATCTAAAGAGTTAGAAGAATGGACAGATGGTTTCGACGGCTCGCTTGATAAGTTAGATAAATTTTTGGAAAAGTTTGGAGTAGAGAAAATTAAAATTGAGCAAGATACTTCAACTGGCTCAGAGCAAGTAAAATTTGACCCCCTGCTCCATGAAGCGGTCGAAGTACAAGATAAAGAAGGGGATAGGATAGAAGAAATACGGCCGGGATATACAATGCATGGGAAAGTTATCAGACCGGCAAGAGTAAAAATAGTTAAATAAAATAATGTGAGATATCAATATACGAATGCATTCGAATGATACTAATAAATACGAATAAGAAAGGATTAGTATTATTCGTATCATTAGTACAATTAGTATATTAGTATCTTAATTTACATGTCAAAGATTTTAGGTATAGACTTAGGTACTACAAATTCAGCGATGGCGGTCGTGGAAATCGGCCAGGCTAGAATATTAGAGAATAAGGAAGGGATGAGAACCACACCTTCGGTGGTTGCCGTTGGCAAAAACGGAGAACGTTACGTCGGGGTAACGGCTAAGCGTCAGGCTGTAACAAATCCGGCCAATACGATTTATTCTGTAAAACGGCTTATTGGCCGAAGATTTTCTGATGCCGAAGTCCAGAGAGACAAGAAACTTTTTCCGTATGAGATAAAAGAGGGCGCTCATGGCGATGTTGAGGTTAAGATGTCAGCCGAAGGCGGAGGCCATAAGTGGTATAAACCGGCTGAGATTTCGGCCATGATTTTGCAGAAATTAAAACAGGATGCCGAAGACAAATTAGGCGAGAAGATAACTGAAGCAATAATCACCGTGCCGGCTTACTTTGACGACTCTCAGCGCAAAGCTACTAAAGATGCCGGAGAAATTGCCGGCTTGGATGTTAAAAGAGTAATTAATGAGCCGACAGCTGCTGCTTTGGCTTACGGTCTTAATAAGAAAAAAGACGAGAAGATAGTCGTTTATGATTTTGGAGGAGGCACTTTTGATATTTCAGTTCTTGAAATAGGGGATGATACAATTGAAGTTAAGGGAACCGGAGGAGACACTCATCTGGGGGGTGATGATATTGACCAAAAAATAATCCAATATCTTGTTGAAGAATTTAAAAAAGAACAAGGCGTCGATGTTTCAAAAGATCAGCTTGCGGTCCAAAGATTAAAAGATGCAGCCGAGAAGGCCAAACACGAACTTTCAAGTACGATGCAAACGGAGATTAATATTCCTTTCTTGACTGCAGATGCTTCGGGAGCCAAGCATTTTAGTATGAATTTCACCAGAGCTAAACTTGAAAGTTTAGTCAAAGACTTAATTGACCGCTCAATTAGCCTGACCAAGAAAACGGTTGAAGACGCAGGGTTTAAAATGTCAGATATTAACGAAGTGGTCATGGTCGGAGGGCAGACCAGAATGCCGTTAATAGTAGAAGAGGTTAAAAAGCTATTCGGTAAAGAGCCTCACAAGGATATAAATCCTGATGAAGTGGTTGCAGTTGGGGCGGCAATCCAGGGTGGTATTATGCAGGGGCAGGTTAGAGACGTGCTTCTTCTGGATGTTACGCCACTGTCTCTTGGTATCGAAACTCTAGGCCAAGTATTTACCAAGATGATTGAGAAAAATACAACCGTTCCTGTCTCAAAGAGCCAGGTGTTTTCTACGGCGGCTGATAGTCAGCCTTCAGTTGAGATACATGTTTTACAGGGTGAACGGGCAATGGCTCATGATAATAAGACGCTGGGAAGGTTTATTCTGGATGGTATCCCGCCGGCTCCTCGGGGCGTTCCTCAGGTTGAGGTCTCCTTTGACATCGATGCCAATGGAATCCTAAATGTAAAAGCCAAGGATAAGGGAACGGGTAAAGAGCAATCTGTAAGAATCGAGGGCTCATCGGGTCTTAGTGAAGAGGAGAAGAAAAGAATGACGGCTGATGCCGAAAAACATGCAACTGAAGATGCTAAGAGAAAAGAGGTGGCCGAAACTAGGAATTTAGCTGAAACGATGATATACACAACTGAAAAGATGGTTAAAGAGAATGATGGTAAAATAAAAGAGGAAGATAAAGAGGAATTAAAAGTTAAAAGTGAAAAGTTAAAAGTTGAGCTGAAATCAGAGAATCTCGAAGAGATCAAAAAAGCTTCTGATGAACTTTCAAAAGTTGCTCAAAGGGTCGGAGCGTCTTTGTACGAAGCTCAAAAAGCTGAAAGGCCTGCTGACCAACCAAAGGCCGAAGAAACACAGAAAGCTGAGGAGGTTAAGGAGGAGGAGAAGGGGGATAAATAATTTCTTTCGTCATTTATATTTTACAACACATTCAGTCTTCTGACTTCAGTATTTTCGTCACCTTCTTTCCTCAACAAAAAAGCCCCGTCGCGGGGCTAGTCGAAATCAGTCTTTGGCGAGAGAGTGTTATCTGAGTCCTGTTCGGGTCTCGTTTCCGAAGTGACGAATGGAGTTTATAGTAGAAATTAATGACGCGAGAACTAAAAACTGCCTGATGTAGTGAAGTGGTTGCGGTACATTAATAGTACTGGCCAGGACTACTATAAAAAGTAATGCAGTGGCAACGAATCCATACTTCGTAGAATTAAGCGTCAGTCTAGTGTTTCTCATGGCTACTCCCAAAAGTTAAGGTACTCCAATATTCTATAAATAAGTTAGTATAGTGTCAAGTTCGATCCAAACTGCAATGAGTAAAAAGACATGAATATATTTAACGTAGTCTGTCCTAATTTTTGTCACTTGACGAGCCGAGAAAATTTATGAAAGTGGTATAGATTTTATCCAAAATAATAGGTCGAGCGCTGAGCAGCGAGCCAGAGAGCGTCCGCGAGGAGGCAAGTCCCGATTGCTTTGCAATCGAGGATCCTCGATTCATTTTATCTATAAAAGGAATCGGGACGAGGGTACCTGTTATTTTGGTAATAAAATCTTAGCTAGCTTGAATAAGTTTTCGAAGGCGAGGAACCGTGATCAAAAATTAGGATAGGCGAAAGCTAAATCTTCAACAATGTCAAAAACGAATAAATTTATAATTTGGTGCGTGCTGGTTGCAGTAACCAGTTTTTGGATGTGGGTAAGTGCTCACGCCTGGTTTCAAGGATCCTTATTTGATATTAAAGCCGGAGCTTACTTGAGCGTTTTAAGCGGGCTTTTCGTGGTATTGCTGGCTCTGTTGGCGATGGGTTTGGTACTCTTTCAAAATCGGTTATGGAGCGTGTATCTTGGACTTGTCTCCGGGATAACCTATTCGCTTGTGTTCGGGATAAGTAACCTTAATCTAGTCGGTATGTTTATTCTGGTAATGTTATTTTATCACGCTCAAGATATCGTCTCCGGAGAAATTAGAGAAAGGCTAAAAATGAATTCAAGGCTTTTAATAAGAAAAGGTCTTGTTAATTTCACCGTTGCATTTTTTGTTCTTATGTCTTTTGCCGCTTTCCAAAGTCCGGCCATCGAAAGTTTTAAGAACTTAACTGAGCTGCCTTCGGCCACCAATGTTTTTATAAGAAATATAGTTGAGCAAACGTTAAGCGTTCAACTGTCGGAGATAAATCCTCAGGATAAGGAATTAGTATTAAACCAGGTCTCTCAAGAAGTAATCAAGGAGGCTAATGTATGGTTACGGCCTTATCTGCAATATGCTCCGCCGGCGTTGGCATTTGGTCTATTTTTAGTATTATGGAGCATCGGCTGGATATTTATATGGCTAGCGGTGTTTTTCGGAATGTTTATATTCTGGATATTGAAAAGGGCTAAATTTTTCAGAATCGAGGAGAAGGATGTGAAGGCGGAGAGGATAGTGATATAGATTTACCACCTACCATTTGTCAATAATTTATCATTTTATCATTTAGTCATTTTCTGACATGGACAAATGAATCAATGTTAATTTAATGGAAATTGGTAAATGATAAGTGATAAATAATTTATGGCAAAAGATTACTACCAAACGCTAGGAATAACTAGAACCGCTTCGCCAGATGATATAAAGAAGGCTTATCGCAAAATGGCTCATCAATATCATCCTGACAAGCAAGGCGGGAACGAGGCTAAATTTAAGGAGGTCAATGAGGCCTATCAGGTTTTATCAGATCCTAAAAAGCGCGAGAGCTATGATAATTTTGGTTTTGCCTATAATGACGGTGGATTTCAGGGTGGACAAGAGTACGCCGATTTTTCGGATCTTTTCCGCGGTTTTGGCGGTGGCAGGGGAGGGGGAGGATTTGAGAGTATTTTTGATATTTTCTCTGAGATGAGAGGCGGTGGTGAAGGTTATGCTCGGCCTAGCTATCAGGACGAATCTCAAAAAGGGGAAGATATCTATATGGAGGCTCATATAAGTAAGAAAGATCTCGGTTCAACTAAAGTTTTTGAATATAGTGTTTTGGATAGATGCGGTGAGTGCGGAGGCGGTGGCGTAGAAAAAGGCTACAAGATAGTTAATTGTGGAACTTGTGGAGGGGCAGGTCAGGTAAGACAGACTAGCCGGAGTGCCTTCGGAGTTTTTACACAAATCGGCGTTTGTCCAAAATGCAGAGGCAAGCGCAAACTTCCTGAAAAAGAGTGTCATATCTGTTCAGGCGGCGGAAGAATGAAATCAAAAAGAAAAATTGAAATTCGTATTCCTCAAGATATAGAGCACAACTATACAGTTGTTGTTCCCAAATCCGGCAATGCGGGCCCGCGCTACGCCGGAGGCTTTGGCGAGGCGAGTAAAGAATCCCGCCCTCCCGGCGATTTGGTGATTTCTATCAAGATTAAGTAGGTTAGCTCAGAGACTATACCCAGACTCGGACCACATTCAGTCGGCTCCAGCGGCCGACTGAATCTTAAGTACTCGATAAAGTCGCAGAACCAAGCCGACTTTATCTGCGTGTTTCCTCTCTAGGGTATAGTCTCTGAGCTCTTATCGTTGTAATGGTTATCGAAAACGATACGGAATGTGGTCCGCTTATTCTTTACCCATGAGCAACAGATTATTACCTTCTCGGGACAATTGAAGTTGCCAAGTTGCATGGTTTGTCAAAGCTTGACCTTATAATGCCAGTCTGCTATAATGTATGTACAGTTAGTTCTTTACATAGTCGGGTCCGAAAGGGCTCGGAAAAGCCAGTAAACACCTCAAATATCCAGGCATTCAAGTAAGATATACAGGCCTGAAAAGATATTACGATAAGGATAGGATTCTCTACTCTATGCATAAGTAAGTTTCTTGTTTATTGGCTTCTTCGAGCCCTTTATTTACCCCGAGCTAAGTCGAGGGGTGGGACTCAACATCTGCAGGAACTGTGCGATCGCCCCTGGTAGCCAGAAAAGGTAAGCTGGGGATAAGAACAGCTGCGTGAACCGCAGAGCGTTCGGCAGTTCCTGTATCGAAATGGCCGTGGTGAGGACGACCATGAGACAGGAAAGTCCTGTCTAGGGTATGCGTTGCGCTGTAAGGTGTGATGGCAGCCTTGAAACCGTCTTCGTTATGGCCTTCCTGACTCTGCCCGGAAGATTATCGGTAGAGTCACCTTTCAGGCTAACGCCTGATCTCCCGAGTAGGTGGCAGAGCTCGGGACGTACCTTGCCGGCGACAGTTCTAACATTAAAGCCGGTCTGCTGAGATTCCTTGGATTCCTACGCGCGAAGCGCGATGGAATCCGGGGGTCTTTTTTGTTGTTCTTGAATATCTTCCTCATCATTTTCTCAACCTGAGCTTCAGGATAGACAAACAATAGCTTTAAAACCTCCGGAAGTCCTTCCGAAATTCCTTCATCTCTGGAATCTAGGATTCAGTCAGTTTCGGCTTTCCTGTCGGTTTAAGGTAAAGCTTTGTTTGTAGCTATCCTTCTCGCAACGGTTATCGAAAACGATACGGAAGTTATTCGAACTAATAGTAAAAGTTAAAAGATTTTTTCTTTAAATTTATTCTCCTTCTGCAGTCTAGGAGATAGCCGAGAACTAAAAAAGATTTACTCAATAATCATAGGTCGAGCGCCGAGCAGCGTAGCCAGAGAAGCGCCCGCGAGGAGGCAAGCGAGGGTACCTGTAATTATTGATACGTAAATCCTTATTTAGTTAGAGGATATTGACGCAGACGAGGACTGGAGAGAAATTTAAAGAAAAGAGCTTTTAATTTGTTGGAGGAATATACCAGACGAAGATACTGTTGCCGATGGTGGTGACTTTTTCGTAGCTATCCAGCCAAGCGTAGGATGTCTCCGGATTTTCGAATGAGCCCATATAGAATGAAGCTGAGACGGCAATATATCCGCCGTTCGGGTTATCTTTCAGAAAGTCATCGACATTCTTATACCTTCCCCGCCATATCCAATTAAAATTATTTCCTAGATAATAACTCTGGTCGGCCCAGCCGAAGTAATCAAAATTAATTTTTTTAATATCATTTTTTTCAACCCAGTCGGCTAAACGCTTTAAATCTTGTCCCCAATCTATATTTGAATCAACGACATAACGGTATCCGCCTGAAGGCCCGCCGGCGATTTGATTGAAATAGGTAAGATAGTAGGGATAGACTTTTAGATTCTCAAATAAATACGAACCGAGTAAAGCAAAAAGCAAAAAGCAAAAAGCAAAAAGACTCTTTCGATTTAGAGAAGTACATATTTTTACTAAAGCGCCGGAAAGCAAAATGAACGTAAATCCATAAACCGGCATTAGGTGGCGAACACCAATATTTAAATTAGATGTAATGCTTGTATACCAGTAAAGAGCAATCCATAAAAGCATGGTCAGTTCGGTGAAGTGGTTTTGACTCCATTTAATACAATTGCGTATTGTGGATTTCGGATTATGGAATTTAAGATTAATACTCCAAGCAAATAAAGCCAATGTAAGCAGCCCCCAAAATGCTAAGGGTTCTTTTATGAAGTAAACAACGGGAAAATACTCCTTCCAGGCCCAGTTCCTAACTTCACCCATAAAGTAGGTCGTATTGCCGCCGACTGAACGCTGAGTAACCATAAGAAGGCCAAGGCCATATTCAGCCAGACCGCGGATAGCCGGCTTATTGGCAAGATAAATAACAGGCTCAGCTATATTACGATTGCCGTATGTTGTCAGCAGCTCTTTCGTATGGGTCTGTTGAAGTTCGGGAGGATAATTCCAGGTGTGGAAGTAATATACAGGCCAGACGACAAAAATGTAACCAATAATAATTACTATTATCGTATTACGCATTGCGAGTAACGCATTGCGGATTTTAGATTTCTCTAATTTCAGTAATACAAAAAAAACAGCGATAACTATAAAGAACGGAATGAGGAGAAAAACAGAGTATTTGGTTAACTGGGCGACACCAAAAATTATGCCGGCCAGCCAGAGATTTTTTTTGGTCGGTTTCTCAAGATAATGAATAAAGAAAAATGTGGCAATAAGGATGCCGAACAATGCCGGCATATCGGTGGTAACAAACCTGGAATGGGCTAGAACTGTCGGTGAAAATGAAAAAAGAAACAAGGCGATAAGGGCGGCGAGATAGCCATACATTCTTCTGGTCCAGGCAAAAATTATTATGGCCGAAAGCACAAAGAAAATAAGCTGGGGCATTTTAGCGAACCTGACTAGCCGTATCGCATCATTTCCAGAGTTAAATATTAGTTTTCTCCCGAAATTCCATTGGCCATTAACGTCCTCTGTCCAGTATTTGCTTTCAAATGCCGGAGCATCCTTTATGCCGGCTATTTTTAAAGATATACCAGCCAAATCTTTTGCCAGAGGCGGATGCTCTGGATTTAGACGGTGGTCTCCCGTGGCAATATAAGAGTATCCGGCGCCTATATGGGGTATCTCATCAACTATCGGCGAGTCATTCCATACGCTGGTTATAGCCAAAATAACGGCTATAACCACTATTATGACTGCTGCTAAATCAAAACCGCCCAAACACCAGACGGGCTTGTTCTTAAAGTAATTTCCGGATAAATCGCAGAAGTTGGTCATTTTACGTATGTAACGAATGAATCCTGTTTTTCCGGGGATAAACCGAATCGCCGGAGGAGCTCGTTTCTTAAATTATCATTATCAGCCAGTGGAATAATAATATATTTTTGATGGAACACCATGTTTGCTATCTGGTCAGATCTTAAATAAAAAACATTTTTCTGGTTTGAACATTCATAGTTGTGGGTTCGGCTGAGGAATTTTATTGTTTGAGCATTATTTGGCACTCCATCAACCAGAACATCGCCCTCATTAACCAATATGTATATCGGAGTGTGATCAGTTTTAACCCGCTTGTTCAGATAATCTGCTATATTGACTAACTTTTGACTGAAGGCATCTTCTAGAGACGGCATAACAGCCCACACTTTAAAATATCTAAAATATTCAAGAAAAGCCAAAGAGGTCATGAAGATAAGTACGGTCGTCATGATTATAAGTTTTAGCTCTTTTTTATAGATTATTTTATCGGCATATATATGGGGATCGGTAGTACGGTGAAGCCTTATTATAAGATTTACGAACCATAAAAATCCTTTAGCGGCGAATATCATTACAACCGGAACTACTCCGATAGTCCGCAGAGCATGGGGAGCCTCAGTTGATAGAAATCCGGGAATTAGCATAATAAAAAACCAGCTGAACAGGAAAGTATGGGCAGGAGAAAAATGGCCATGTTTCCGCTTTAACCAATGAATCAGTTCTCTCAAAAATCCAACCAAAAACAAAATTCCCATCGGAATAGAAAGCTGGGGCCAGCCCGGAATGTTATGCCGCTGATTATAATCACCGCTAAAATTAAACATCCCCAGGGTCTTAACAATACTTAAGCCAAGCTCTTTAAACGGCTCTTCTTGGGCAAATACTGATATTGGTCTTCCCTCCCGTTTCAGAAAATCTTCCGGATGTGAGTAAAAATAAATTAGAAGCGGCAAGACAATGGCGATAACTGTCAGCATCATCAAAGCAAAGCCTCTTAAAAGCTGATTCCGGGCATGCTCATATTTCCCATGGGAGAAATCCTTTTTTAGATATGACCAATAATTCCAGAACAAAACCAGAGCTATTAAAGGAACGATTCTGTAAGAAAAATATGTATAAAATCCTATGCCTCCGATAATTCCGGCAATCAGGAAATGCTTAAAATCTCCTTTACGCAGACCTTTCCATAAAAAATAAAAAGCCCAGACAATAATTAACGGCAGCATTATCGCCCTGAACCCGATGCGCGAGAAGTTTACATGCCAGAAAGATATGGCCAGAAAAAAACCGGCTATTGCCGCTAACTGCCAGCCGAATATATATCTGGTCAGGAAATAAAGCCCGATAATTGTAATGGTGCCCATGACGACCGAGACGACTCTAAGCGACCATGGCTCGGCTCCAAACAGCCACATAGATACGGCTTGAATGTTTATAAATAAACCTTCTCGGCCGTTATTGTCAGGGTAGAATAGCTTGAATTTATTGTCATCCAGAGCCTTAAGCGCATCAACTCCGTTTGCCGCTTCATCGGGCCATAATCCCGGCGGCGTGATATCTAGCTGATAAAAACGAAAAAATACCGCAATTAAAATTATAGCGATAAAAATAAAGAGTTCTTTCTTGGAGGAACCGATCATATCTTATAATTGTAGCACAAACATTTATTTAAGCTGTTTACATCCGAGTCGTTAGGATTTTTTAGTTGTGATATAATTTTAATTAATGGCTGAGGCCTCACCGTCAACAATTCAGCATGATATTATGGAGCTTGAGCGCTTGCTTGAAGAAAAAAGAGCGGCTTTAGGGCACGAAAAGTCAGAGAAGGAAATTCTGCATGAGGTTGTCGGTGAGAAAATTCAAAAGCATGTGCCTCAGTACTTACCTCAGACGCCGTCTGCTAAATCTTCTGCACCAATCACTACTGAACCGCCAAGTTATTTAAGCCAAGAGTTAAAAGACAGGATAAACGAAATAGTAAAAATTATTTTTGATAAAAATTTAGATGAAGGGATCAGAGAAGCGGCTAAATCTGGCAATATGGCCCTTATCGATGCATTTCACGATATTTTAACCGACGAACTGTACAATCAGTTATTGGAAAAAAAGAAAATCGACAAAGTTGAATAAAATATGGACTGGTTTTTCCCCATTGCTTATCTCATCGGCTTAACCGTTATTTTAATAACCGGTTTTGCTTTGGTTGATAATCTTCGGTTCAAGGGCAGTATCTCAAGGGCTCTGAATATGACCCTTTTTCTAATCATGCTTCCGAAAGAGACTCTCGGCTCCGACAAACAGAGGCCGGAAAAAGAGCTTATTTCTATCATGGAGCATTTATACTCTTCATTTTCAAACCTTCATTCAAAGGGCTGGAACAAGTTTATGTACGGCGAACCATATATTTCTCTTGAAATGGCCGTCCATCATATCGGAGAAGAGATCCATTTTTATATAGCAGTGCCTAAAAGCTATGAACAGATTTTTGAGAAGCAAGTGAACGGTATTTTTCCTCAGGCCGAAACAGAAAAGATTAAAGATTATAATATTTTTAATCCGAAAGGCGCATCTTCGGCCGCCTACCTTAAGTTAAAAGAGAATCCGATTCTACCGATCAAGACTTATCAGAAGCTTGAAGCCGATCCGCTCGGATCAATTGTGAACTCATTTGCAAGGCTGGAGCGGGAAGGTGAGGGGGCGGCTATACAGATCCTGATGCGTCCTTCTCACAGGTATGACATCAGGGTTACGGCTCAAAGCGTGGCAAAGGAAATGCAGTCAGGCTTTGATTTTAAAACTGCTCTTCAGAGAGTAAAAAAACCGCCATCAAAAGAGCAGGAAGCTAAGGATGCCGAGAAACGTATGCCGCCGAAAGTGGTGACTCCTTTTGAAGGAGAAATGGTCAAGGATATACAATCTAAGGCCTCAAAGCCCCTGTTCGATGTGCACATTAATTTAGTGGCTTCGGCAGGTGACCAGCAAAGAGCTGATCACCTTGTTCAGGATATCAGCGAATCCTTTGTTCAGTTTTCATCTCCCGAGATTAACAGTTTTGAAGTGGTTAAGGTTTCCGGAAGATTTCTACAGCGGGTGTTGTTTAATTTTTCATTTCGTTTATTCGGGAATTTTCGGCCCATAGTCCTTTCAAGCGAGGAGCTGGCCAGTATTTACCATTTCCCTCTGCTTACTACGGCGGCTCCTAAGATAAAGTTTCTAAAAGCAAAGTCGGCCGAACCTCCGCCGAATCTTCCATATGATGGCATTATTCTCGGCAAGAGTGTTTTTAGAGGCCAGGAAAAGATTGTACGAATGACCGATGAAGACAGGCGTCGCCATTTATATACTATCGGTCAGACGGGTACCGGTAAGTCAACCTTAATGAAGGCGATGATAAGACAGGATATAGAGTCTGGTAAGGGTGTTTGTTTGATTGATCCTCACGGTGAATTTGCCGAATATACTCTGTCTATTATTCCGAAGAACAGAGCTGATGATGTTATTTACTTTGATCCCGGCGATATTGACCGACCGATGGGGCTTAATATGCTCGAAATTGATCCAGAACATCCGGAGCAGAAAACCAGGGTCATAGATGAGCTGTTTGCCATATTTGACAAGCTCTATGATTTAAAACAAACCGGCGGGCCGATGTTTGAGAAGTACTTTAAAAATTCAGCCCTTCTTTTACTCGATGATTACGAAAATGAAATTCCGACATTAGCCGATATTTCCAGAGTTTTAGTTAATTCAAAATATAGAGCCGACAAGCTGGCCCGGGAGACAAACCCGTTGGTTAAAGAGTTCTGGCAGCTCGAGGCGGAAAAAGCCGGTGGAGAAGCCAGTTTGGCTAATATGGCGCCATATATTTCCTCCAAGGTGACATCGTTTATATTTAATGAATTTCTCCGCCCGATTATAAATCAGAAGAAAAGCTCCTTTAATTTCAGAGAGGTGATGGATGGTCAGAAAATACTTATAATCAATCTTTCCAAGGGTCGGATAGGGGATTTAAATGCTAATCTTCTGGGCATGGTCATCGTCGGTAAACTTCTTATAGCGGCATTATCACGGGTCGATCTTCCTGAAAATACAAGAAAGGATTTTTACTTGTATATAGATGAGTTTCAGAATTTCACTACTGAAAGCATCGGAGTTATATTGTCTGAAGCAAGAAAATACCACCTTAATCTAATTGTTGCCCATCAGTTTATCAAGCAGTTGAAGGAAAATATACGCGATGCCGTTTTCGGTAATGTCGGGTCAATCGTTGCCTTTCGAATCGGTCCGGATGATGCTGATTTTATGAAGAATAAATTTGAACCGGTGTTTACCCCCCAAGACCTTATCAATATAGACAATCTAAATGCCTATGCTAGTCTGTTGATAAACGGACAGACTACTCGCCCATTCAATATAAAATTAAATACGGAAAAAGTTTTTATACTGCCTGAAGGAGCCCATGATTCCGCTCTGGCCGTTAAGCAGATGTCTCGGTTGAAATATGGCCGTCCCAGAGCTGAAGTGGAACAGGAAATACAGGACAGAGTAGCGGCAGTACTAAAATAAATCCGAAGCACGAAATCCTAAATCCGAAACAGAAGAATTACCATTTACCAATTAGCATTTCCCAATAATTTACCATTTGATCATTGCATCATTTCCCAAAAATGGATAAATGAAACAATGATAATTCAATGGAAATTGGAAAATGTTAAATGTAAAATTGTTTCGTATTTCGATATTCTAATTTCGAATTTTATGAATTTTACTCGCAAAGATCTCACCTCTTCTCTTACAACCGGTCTTTACGCCGGCGTCATTGTCTGGCAAATCCTAAATTTTCTTAAAGCTCCGAGCTTCGGTCTGCCTACTAGTCACCCCCATAGTCTTTTTATAATTATAATTCCGGTCGTTTGGGTATGTGGAGTTAATCTGGGGTATTTTCTAGGCCGTTGGATGTCATTTTTTAATCAGTTTGGTAAGTTCGCTGTAATCGGCTTCACTAACTTTATAGTTTACTCGGGCATACTAAATATATTGATTGCCGGTACCGATATAAATGCCGGATTGTGGTACCCCGTTTTTATCGCTATTGCCTTTGTCGGCGGAGCTCTGCACAGTTACGGCTGGAATAAATTTTGGGTATTTGAATCGGGAGCCAGCGGAGGGGGTGCTGGTGAATTTGCAAAATTCTTTATTGTTAACGGTATTGCCGGATTAGTTAACGTTGGCATCGCCTCATTTGTTGTTAATGTGGTGGGACCTTTATCCAACTTAAGCGGGGATGTCTGGGCCAATGTCGGAGCTGTTGCCGGTTCAGCAGTAGCATTGATATTCAGTTTTATCGGATTTAGATTAGTTGTATTCAAAAAGAAAGAATTATAGTATTACGGATTACGAATTGCGGATTATTTTTATCAACTCGCAACTCGCAACTCGCAATTGATTAATTGCTCTATAGAAAATACCGTCCGCAGACTTTTAGCGAGGTTGTCGGACAGGAACATGTAGTAAAAACTCTCCAAGGCGCGCTAACTACTGGCCGGACAGGCCATGCTTATTTATTTTGCGGACCTCGTGGAACGGGTAAGACGACAATTGCCCGTCTTCTGGCTAAATCTTTAAACTGTGCCGACAGATCTAATGACGGCGATTGTTGTAATAAGTGTCCGGCTTGCTTAGCGGTAAATGAGAACCGCTCTCTTGATTTGATTGAAATTGATGCCGCCTCGAACCGCGGAATTGACGAGATCAGAAGCCTCAAAGAATCGGCTTTAGTTTCTGCTCCGAGCGGAGGGTATAAGGTTTTTATTATTGATGAGGTTCATATGCTGACCAAGGATGCTTTCAATGCTTTGCTTAAGATACTCGAAGAGCCGCCTTCTTATGTAGTATTTATTCTTGCTACAACCGAACCGCATAAAATATTACCGACAGTTTTATCAAGGGTACAGAGATTTGATTTTAGACGGATTGCCCCCGCTCAAATGGTTAGAAAACTTGAGCAGATGGCCAGATCAGAAAAGATTATTATAGACAAAGAGGGCCTTGTGGCTATTGCCGTTTCGGCTGATGGGGGATTGCGTGATGCCGAAGTTTCTTTATCAAAGGTTATGGCTTCTAATGATAGGAAAAAAGAGATTTCAGTTGATGATGTTTATTCATCTCTCGGTTTAGTACCACTTAATTATTATCCGGAGCTTCTCGGTTATATTGCCGGCAGTGATAAAAATTCCGCCCTCAATCTTATAAACAGAGCTTATGCCGGTGGAGTGGATTTGGAGCACATGGCCTCAGGCTTTGTGGAATACTTGCGCAAGGTTTTAATGCATACTATAAATCCGGCCATATTAGCTTCTGTCGGTGAGGAGCTTTTAGATAACGACCTCAAGCTAGTCTCCACATATTCTCAAGTCTTAAATTCACAACAGCTTATTCGTATAATTAATTCTTTCGTTTCAGCCAAAGAGGGGATGAAATCTTCTCCTATCCCTCAGCTGCCTCTGGAGCTGGCAGTGTTAGAAATTATTTCAGGTTGACATATTCGGACATTGTACTAGCGTATAGATATACTATTACTCATGAAAAGCGGGCATTATGCAGGACCTTTTAATGGTCAATCTAATTGCTGAAAATACCGAAAAATTAGATAGTGATATTAAATGGCAGTACAAGGAAAAATCGGGCCAATATACTGCCAAAGTAGCTAAGAATGAAGAAGTTATCAAATTAAAAATCGGACGGGCAATGCTTAGGGTTGGGTCGTTGATCTTTTTAAAACTAAGTACTAAAGATGAAGGCATAGTCTGTATTATAGAGCCCCAGAAAGGCGTTTTTAATAAATATGACAGTGAAGATGAAAAAAAATTAGCCGAAGCCATGAAACGTCTATTAGGTCTCGCTAGCCGACAGAATTCGCAGAGAGAACTTAGAGATTCAGAGAATGAGCAAGCCCGCCGGCAAGCAATATTTAGGAAGATAATCGCCATAAAGCAGAGTTAATTTAACTCTAATGCCGTTTGTAAAAACGGTATTTTTATTGTAAAATTAATTAGTTTTTACAATGTAAAAACTAATTTGCGGGGTCGTCTAATGGTAGGACACCAGGTTTTGGTCCTGGGTATATAGGTTCGAGCCCTATCCCCGCAGCAGTCCTGTGATAGGTTCTTGCGACCACGACGGGTCGCGCCATCACAGCGATACTTTTTCTACTAAGTCATACCGGCTGAGCGCCGTATTCAAGACATAAAAACCACCGAAAGGTGGTTTTTATGTTGGCTTTATCTTTTATCGTCTCACTGAGTTATCAAAACTTAGTACTTTATTCTGCATTACCAATCTGCTTTTTAAGCAGGATAGCAATTCTCTCTTCTCAAAATTAGTGCCTTCTCTTAATACATATTTAGCATAATTCCTTATTTCAATATCTGCAACTTTGATTTTATCTTTTACACCCAATACTCCTGATTGGAATTTCTTGTACCTCTCAACTTCGGATTTAAGATGTTCTCTCATCCCAATTTCGTCCAAGTCCAGATTGTCTAACATTGTCTCCAGCTGTTTAACCAGATCCTCTTCCCGGATGTAACCGCACTTACATTGTTTGTCATAGAATTTACAACAGCCATAATATACATATCTATGAACATTGCCATTCTGCTGTCTTTTGAATTTCTCATCGGCTGATATTCCTGAGCCGCATAGTCCGCATTTTATTAATTTGGTAAAGGCAAATTCTTTGTTTTCCACTCTAATTGGGGATCTCTCAAGTTTTTCCCTAGCCATATCAAATAACTCTTTGGAAATTATCGGCTCATGCTTACCTTTGAACCACCTGCCGCTATTTCTTGGATATTCATACATTCCGTAATAGAATGTGTTTTTAAGTATCATAAAGATATTGCTTAAAGTAAGATGCTTGCCTGATTTTACCCTGAAATTTATATCATTTTTTAACCAATAGAATAACTTTCTGCCGCTATAATCTTCATAGACGACTTTTTCAAACATTTTTTTGATAATCGGAGCTCTTGGAGGATCTATATATACGACCCCCTTCTCATCAACATTCTTTGAGTTTATATATCCCGTCGGGGCAACTGAAGGCCACAGCCCTAATTCGCATTTAGTTTTAAGCCCTCTTTGAACATTGACGCTTTTGTTGTCATTTTCGAGTTTTCCTTGAGCCCCTAGGATCATTAGAAGGAATTTCTCACCCTCAAATTCTTTAATTTGAATAAGGTATTTCTTATATTTTACTCCGAACTTTTTAGTCGTATTTCCGAAGCCTTTGGATATATTAAATTCTCGGTAGATATTTTTTCTGATGCGGTAAAAGAATTAAAAGGATTTAAGCAAGATTACGATTCTCCTCAAAGATATGATTTTGATGATGGCACAACATCGACCGTAAAAGTTAGACTTATGCAGCAATTAAATACACAAGGCGGAACTAATATGTTAGATGGGATCAAGAAAACTGCAACTGAACTCAACAAGCAAGTAGAAGAATATCCTGACTATGCTTCTGCGTTCTATTTTGTTGGGGATGGCGGTGATACATATGGAAACGCTGCTAATATCACAAGATTTCTCCAATTAAACGAATCTGAACATGGTTTTGGAGAGCATATGTACTCTGCCATTCTTCTTGGTAACGAGGCTCAACGCCAAGAACTGGCAAATATATTTAGTGATGAACATACTAATGTTGCACCAGATTTTGATGAATTGATTGAAAAGAGCATGGATAAGTTCGATGAGGATCTAGAAGAATATCTTCGAACTAAAACCAATTAAGGTCGAGGAAATAGTTAGTGGACGTATAGAAATTGCTGAAACTGCTTCATTGTTAGTTCCGGATATTTGATACTTTCTATCCATTTCGGCGTTCTAAATTCAGTATATCCAGCTCAGGTCGGAATAAATCCTATCCACGATTTTAACTGTGTATAACCTCGTTAACATGTATTGCCATAGCGTGGTAAAATATTAAATATGATAAACAAAATCAAAGCGAATGGGCATGTTGTATTAATGGTTATGGCCCCGGTTGCGCTTTTTGGGTTTCTTTTTGCCCAGAGTGGTCAATCTACAAAATCCCCACCCTCAAACACGCCTTCAGTTGTAATTTCAGATATTATCACTCAACCACGTTTAGGTTGGGCGGTTATTTATTGGACAACAAACGTTTCGGCAACTGCTAGAGTGGATTATGGGAAAACTGAGTCTTATGGCCTAGTCTCCGAGGAACCATGGGGGTCGGTTAAACATCGCGCTTATCTTACGGGAATCGGTGAGGGAACGTATCATTTTCGCATTACTGCCACTGATCC
>MGKQ01000010.1:26183-28754 GCA_001795735.1 Candidatus Yanofskybacteria bacterium RIFCSPLOWO2_02_FULL_41_13 | reverse complement strand
TGAATTTGCTCTCGTTCCTCGATAGAGAAATGCTGATATTTCATAGACTTCTATGATACCAGAAGTGTTGCACTTACTTGTTGAACTGAAGAAATCATGATAGAATATCCAAGATTCTTACTGGTAAGAATCTTGGATATGGGGATTATGGTGTAACGGTTAGCACAGCAGTTTGTGGAACTGCGGGCGAGAGTTCAACTCTCTCTAATCCCCCAGCGTATGAAAAAATACACTAACATAGTCATTCTGGTCGCTATTGTTTCTATAGGATTTATTTTCACGTCTCCAGATAATTTTTTAAAGCGTTTTATGTTTGGCCAGATCATTACTGCCGCCCCTTTTCCGCCGTACGGTCTAAAAGCAACTGTCGTCAATTACAACCAGATAAATGTGAGCTGGGTTGATGATTCGGTTAATGCCATGTCATCAAGAAAAACTAAAGAGTTCAGGCTGTATAGAAGAACTGCTTATACCGGTAATTGGGAGCTGATAAAAACAACTATAAATGCTACCCATGCGGATCTTAATTTATCTCCCGGAGGTTATGATTATAAAGTGAATGCCTGCAATGACATCGGCTGTTCTTCGGACTCTGGTATCATAAGCGCCTCTTTCTCAAAAGACACTATGGCTCCGACCAGACCCGGTAATTTTTCTCTTCCCCAGAAAGAAGTCACTGATTCCAAGGCTAATCTTTACTGGTCTGCTTCCATCGACGATATAGGAATTAGGCAATACAATATTTATAGAAGCGCCGGTTCGGGAAATAATCCAAGTTTAATAGCCAGCGTGTCTTTGTCTCAAGTCATATATACCGACACTTCCTTATCTCCTGTTACAAACTATTATTACTATGTTGAGGCGGTAGATTTGGCTAAGAATAAGTCATTGGCTACAGCAACTCTTAATATAGTAACATTGCCGCTAGGCAATACTGGCAGTTATATCAGAGTGGTTTCACCAAACGGCGGAGAATGTTTCACGTTGCCCGGCAATTTACATGTTGCATGGACTGGCACCGGCGTGAACCAAGCTACAGCATATTATGGTGGAAAAAAGATATTCTCGGGTAAGGATACGATTTTTGACTGGTATATGACCGCTTCCGTTTCCCCGACTACCATTGGTTCAATTAAGATTATTGTTGTTGACGATAACGGCAAAGAAGGCACTTCGGATACCAGTGATGCGCCGTTTGCCGTCTCTCGCGATTGTAAAAAAGAATCCATATCGATCGCCTCTACTCCAGAGGTACCTACAAATTTAAAAGCCGGCTTGGTTCCGAATGGAAATGATATTTTATTGACATGGCAGGATAATTCAAAAAATGAAACCGAATTTAGGATTTATAGGCGCGTTTTAAATGGGAAGTGGGCGCTTATAGCTAAAGTTGGTCCTGATGTTACTTCGTATACTGACCCCAACGTACCACCCGGAAATTATGAATATGATGCTCATGCTTGTAACAACTCAGGATGTTCTGCTTATTCAAATCAATTTAAGATAACGGCCATAGCGACTCTGCCCGTTGATCCAGTTAAGGTTTATACTGTAGCTGAGCTTAGAGACGGAGATTTAGTAAGCGTTGGTAGTTCAAGTGATCCCGACGTTTATATTATTAACAGTCATGGTTATAAAAGATTATTTTTGAATGAGGCGATTTTCGGATTTTATGGCCACCTGGGAGGATTCCAAAATATAAAGAAGATTGATTCAACGGCCAAGAACTCCTATAGAACATCGGGTCTTTTTAAGAATTGTGAGGCTGGCGATGGGAAGGTTTATGGAGTTGAGATATCAGGTGAAGATACGGCCATACTTCATTGGGTAAACACTTCGGGAGAACAGGCCATAGCTGATGATCCCGATTTTTTTAAAAAAGTATTCTGCATAAATAACAATGAGTTTAATTGGTACCAAAAAGGCTTACCGTATACTTCGGTTAACCAAATCCCTATGTACAGCAGGTAGGCTCTCAATAAAAAAGACCTTATCGAGCGGTCTCTTAAATTAGCTGTCTTATGTCTTCCGGTGCAGGCTTACGGTGGCCAAAGCGGGTTTTCCAAGCGTTCAGCCGCATTTTGTTAAGGTCATTTTCTGTAAATTTATAAACATAACTTGACTCTTGTACAGTGTTAGTTAGATCAGGCAAGAATAAATCGTCGTCAGGGTTTATTGAGTATAACACACCGGCCTCAAGAAGTTCTCTTATCCGTAGAGATTCTAAGTCTGGAATAGCTCCTGTTGCAATATTAGAACTCGGACATCCCTCAACTCTTATACCGCGATCAACCGTCAGTTTCAGAAGATCTTGGTCGTAAGCGAGAGATGTCGCATGACCTATTCCGTTGACGTTTAGGTCTATAATTGCGGTGCAAATGTTCTTCTTTAATAATACCAAGTCTTCTTCAAAGTTTTTTCTAAGTTGTGTTGAATTTGTTTTTTCCTCGGGTTTCCTGCTCTTCACCCACTCACTTGCATGACAAGTCCTTTTAAGTCTATGCAGCTTTGCCAGAGCAAATGCCTTTCTATGCTTCTCGGGCGGGTTTTCGGCTTCATCACAGGCAAGGT
>MGKQ01000010.1:0-26168 GCA_001795735.1 Candidatus Yanofskybacteria bacterium RIFCSPLOWO2_02_FULL_41_13 | reverse complement strand
GTTTACCTCGATTTGAGGATATTCAATTTCAGCTCTTTTTATTCCTCTTATTAAAGCGCCTATTACATCCCTCTCCTTCAGGCCGAGGAAGGTGTGGTATTGCGGAGCAATACGAGGTTCGCAGTATCTGAAGCCTTGCCTTGCCCGCACCCCAGTGTATGTTTTACCTGCTAAAAATAGGGTGTCGTAATCTTGCATTACTCCGGTTGTGACAGAGAATTTCTCAACTATGTTTCGATGAACATCATTGAACCATTTTTTTATCTGGCTATGATGATCCTGCCAAGGATTAAAAGGATATGGTTTTTTGAGACCATGGGTAAGGCGCCACAACTCTGGAAGAATAGAAAGCATAGGAAAAGAGCCGTCCAGATGGTCGTGAAGTAGAATGTCTATCCCTGAAGAATGCATGTCTTAATCCCTTAATTTAAAAGTACATTGGCGATACTATATAGTATAAATACAGATTTAGCAAGACAATGAAAAAACGGCTTAAAAGCCGTAGTTTAAGAAGGAATCAACTTTTTCTAAGAGTGCTTGAAAAGCTTCGTCGATAGTCATATTGGTGGTGTCTATAATAATGTCAAAGGAATTTTGGTCGAGATAATTATTTATCCCGTAAAGGTTCCTGTATCGTTCTGTTTCTTCCCATGCTCTTTCTCTCGATAATTCAAGCATGTGTTCAAATGTCAGATGCTCATTTTCTTTTCTTTTGAGCTGTCTGCGAGCGCCTTCTTCGTCAGAAACTTGAATAAAAACATTGATTCTGTCTGCATTCGGGTTGGAGGGCTGGAAAGGAGCCATTCTGCCCTGAACGACAAGATTATCCTCGCTCATCATAAGTTCAATCTGACGGTTATCTACTTCTTTTTCCACGCCTGGGTTACTTTTAAGCTCTTTGTAGAATTCTTCTATGCTCAGTTCTTTTTCTTTGGCAAGTTGCCGGAAAATATTCCCTGTATAGTAGTTTTTGTAGCCAAGATGCTCGGCCAATCTATTGCACAGAGTGGTTTTACCGGAGCCTAGGTTTCCGCTTACCCTGATGATTGCCACTGAACCTCTTTGTAAAAGTACTTATTTTTGATAAACTTAGACAAATTACAACTAATAGTCAAACGAAGCATGACTCATCAAGAGATACGAGAAAAATTTATTAAATTTTTTGAGAGCAAGGGACACAAGATAGTGCCCTCATCTTCTTTATTGCCGGCTGATCCGTCGGTACTTTTTACAACCGCCGGAATGCAGCAGTTCAAGCTCTATTATACGGGCCAATCTGATGCCATAAAGGATTTTGGTTCTTTAAACACTGCTTCAATACAAAAATGCTTGCGTACCTCTGATATAGATGAGGTTGGCGACGATACCCATAATACTTTCCTTGAAATGCTTGGCAATTTCTCTTTTGGGGGTTATTGGAAAGAACTGGCTATCGCTTATGCTTATGAGTTTATTACAAAAGAAATAGGCTTAAAAATAGATTATGTGTCAGTATTTGGTCCTTCGACTAGCTCAGGACAAGCGGCCAAAGGTATGCCAGCCGATGAAGAGTCGGAAAAGATATGGAAAACAGTCCAAAAGGATATTGTGGTCAAGAAGATGGGAATTGAAGACAATACTTGGGGTCCAACGGGCAATGAAGGGCCTTGTGGTCCGACAACAGAGATATATGTAAATACGGCTCTTCGACAAGCTCAAGGTCAACCTGCAGTTGAAGTATGGAATATAGTTTTTAACCAGTTTTATTACAAGGGAAATAGGGGGCAGCTTTTAGATGAAACTGACTCAGATAAATTTGAGAATTTGAAAACTGCTGGAATTGATACGGGGATGGGATTAGAGCGTTTAGCGATGGTTGCCCAGAAAAAGAAAGATATTTTTGAGACTGACTTATTTGAACCAATAATAAGCGGTCTGCCCGATCACTTCGATACGAGAACTAAAAGAATTATCGCTGATCACTTAAGAGCATTCGTTTTTCTTGCATCAGAAGGAGTTATCCCATCCAACAAGGAACAGGGATATGTAATGAGAAGATTAATGCGCAGAGTCATGGCTTTTAATATCCCGCACAACATCATTGATACTGTAATTAATATCTATGCTGAACAATATCCGGAATTAGTCGCCAAAAAGGGTGAGATAATAAAAATATTTAAAGATGAATTTAGTAAATTTACAAAGACCCTTTCGGGCGGGAAAAAAGAGCTAGACCGTATGGAAAAAATTGACGCTATGGGAGCTTTCAGGCTTTATGAGAGTTTCGGTTTGCCTTTTGAGGTGATCAAGGATATTGCCAAAGATAAAGCAAAGAACCTGACTCGCGAAGACTTTGATAAAGAGTTTAAAAAACATCAGGAAAAATCGAGGGCCGGAGCAGAAAAAAAATTTGGCGGACACGGATTATTGCTTGATACGAGAGAATTAAAGGTCGGTAATGAAGAAGAGCTAAAAAAAGCTACTAGACTGCATACGGCAACGCACTTAATCCATGCCTCTTTGAGGAAGGTTCTAGGAGAGGAGGTTAAGCAGGCTGGTTCAGATATAACTGCCGAGAGATTAAGGTTTGATTTTTCATTTCCGCGCAAGCTGACGTCGGAAGAAACACAGAAAGTAGAGGATTTAGCCAATGAGGCCGTCAAAAAAGATTATAAAGTTACCAAAGAAGAGGTGGCTTACGAAGATGCAATAAAATCTGGTGCTTTAGCGTTCTTTAAACTGAAATACCCACCGATTGTAAATGTGTACTCTATAGGCGATCCTTCGACAGGCTCAGGACAAGCTTTTTCTAAAGAGTTATGCGGAGGACCGCACGTCTCTTATACTTCTGAAATTGGTAAAATTAAAATCACCAAAGAAGAAGCGGTTTCAGCTGGAGTTCGTCGAATCAGAGCTGTACTTGACTAAACAGTATTTTTACGTTAACATTTTACTAGTTATTTTTGAAAAAGGACGGGGGTCATATGGCTTTGTATCTGACTCTGCTTCTAAGTTCGCTGGGTATTGTACTGCTGGTAGCAATCACAGTATATACTTGCAGTATTAACGAACATTTAAAAATACTGACCGGATATTTTATGAGTGAAAATCCGGAAGACGGCGGTGGCAGGAGATTGGAAGTTCCTATTACGTCGTTAGCAGATGAGAAAAAGAAAACAGAGACAAGAAGGGAAGTTGCAAAGACAGAGACTATGGAAAGAATCCAAAGAACGAATATCGTTATTTTTCTTAACAGAAAGTAATCCAATGCGGCAAAGATCACAGAAAGGCTTTAGGTGTGTTCAGCCGGATGCTCCATGGACTAAATGCTGTGTTTGTGAGGCGTGGATCAAGACTTGTGAAAGAAAAAAACCTGTAGGTTTCGATTATACCTGTCCTGTTCATCCTGATGGAGCTCAGCTTCCAAGTGGGGATTGGACTTGCTCATATGAATGCTGGGAGGTGGCAACGAAGAAATGCATACCGGAAGAAGTTTTTAACAGTGTTTTTTGCTCCGATAGGATTCCTAAGATTAATTTGAATGAATCATAGATTAGGCCGCCTAATAAGCGGCTTTTGATTTTAATACTGGAGTTGATATACTATCTTATATGATTAACTTTGCAGTAGTACCAACCAGCGACGAGATTGTAGAAGATGTTGAAGGTGAAAAAGAGGACTTAAATGAAGAGCGTCTTGTCGGCCCCAGTGATGAGGGCGATGATGATCCTTCTGATACCACTCCGGCTGAAGCCGAAGAGTTGGCCGACGAGGGCGGAGAGATAATAAAAAAGCTAAGAGAGGAGGAATAACTATGGCAAGTATGGATTATAAAACTCTCATTAATCAACGCAAAGGAGATTTTGATGCCGCTTTTGAGCGGGTAAAAAATGAAGTGGCTACTATCCGCACCGGGCGGGCCAACTCGGCTATGGTTGAGGACATACAGCTCGAATATATGGGCTCTAGGGTAAAGATAAAAGAATTAGCTACAATCATGACTCCCGAACCAAGAACTATTACCATTCAGCCATGGGATAAAACGACGATTTCCCTGATCGAAAAGGCAATAAGGGATCATGGTTCGGGGTTATCTCCGGCATCTGATTCAAACGGTGTCAGGGTAACTATCCCGCCGTTAATGGAAGAGCGAAGAAAAGAAATGATAAAACTGCTCGGCCAGAAAGTGGAAGAAGGCCGTATAAAAATAAGGCAAATCAGAGAAGATATTTTAAAAAAAGTTCAGGCTGAAGTAAGAGCAAAAACGGCCAGAGAAGATGATCTGCGGAAAGCCAAAGACGAACTTCAGAAAATAATTGATGACACGAATAAGAAATTTGATGAGATGGTAAAAAAGAAAGAGCAGGAGCTACTTATGTAACTTGTAACTTGTAACTTGTAACTGAAGAGATATTTTAACGACTCTTTTCTTTATAAGATACAAGATATACGCTACACGATACAAGGTTTTTGATTACTTTTCTAATTTTTATTGCAGTGTTGGGGGTTTTGGTCCTCGTTCATGAATGGGGACATTTTATAATGGCCAGAAGGTCGGGGATGAAGGTTGAGGAGTTTGGTTTTGGTTTTCCACCAAGACTATTTGGTTTAAAAAGGGGAGAGACCATCTATTCTATTAACTGGATTCCCTTCGGAGGATTTGTAAAAATATTGGGTGAAGATGGTGACTCAAGGGACAATCCGGAAAGTTTCGGTTCAAAACCGTTATCTTCAAGATTAAAAGTAGTAATTGCCGGAGTGGTTATGAATATACTATTTGCTGTTTTTCTTTTAATCTTGGGAAACTTTTTTGGATTAAGGATTGGTCTTTTTGACCAAGAAATAGCCACTTCAGCTCGTGATAAAAAAATCCAGATAATTCAAATTGCACCAAATAGCCCGGCTGAACAGGCTGGTCTGAATGTTCTTGATGAAATTGTCGGTTTTCAATCAAATGGCGGGGAGATAACATATGTCAGAACAACCGAAGACGTTAAAGATTTTACAAGCAAACACATAGGCGAGACTCTAAGAGTAGTGATTAAAGATGGATCTCAAGAAATAGTAGAAGTGAAAACCAGAGTCAATCCGCCTGAAGGTGAGGGCAGTATGGGAATTGTAATGGCTTTGACCGGCGTAGTTTCCTACCCTTGGTATGAATCAATATGGCGGGGAGCTTATGATGTATATATTCTTACTTACAACACCACCTATAGCTATGGGCTTCTTTTAAAAACGCTTTTTGCGGACGGACGGCTTATTTCTGAAGTTTCGGGACCGGTTGGCATTGCTAGCATAACTGGACAAGCGGCTCGAGTCGGATTTAGTTATCTTATGCAGTTTGTCGCCTTGATTTCAGTCAATCTGGCAATTTTGAACATTGTACCGTTCCCAGCCCTCGATGGAGGGAGGGTGATGTTCCTTTTAGCTGAAAAGGTAAAGGGTAAGCCAATGGACAAAAGATTAGAAGCGGCAGTCAATGGCATCGGTTTTGCGCTTTTGATTACATTAATGATATATGTGACAATTAAAGATATAACTAAGTTTTTTACGGTGTAAAAAACTTAGAAATTACAAATTCCAAATAACAAATCTCAAACCCTAAGGAATGAAATTATCTCAATTATTTACTAAAACTCTAAGGGAGGCACCGACAGATGAGGAGGCAATAAATGCAAAACTTCTAGTACGAAGTGGGTTTGTGTTTAAAAATTCGGCTGGCATATATTCATTTCTACCTTTAGGGTGGAGAGTTCTAAATAAAATAGCCGACATAATCCGGGAAGAAATGAATGCTATCGGAGGACAGGAGTTATTTATGCCGGCGTTGGTTGAAAAGAAATATATGGAGCCGACAGGCAGATGGGATTTAGATGTGGGGTATTATGTTAACGAAAAACGCAAAGCACAAAACGAAAAACAAGAACAATTCGTTTTAGGATGGAGTCATGAGGAAGTGCTAACTACAATTGCTACTAAATTTATAAGTTCATACAAAGACCTGCCGTTTTCAGCCTACCAGATCCAAACAAAATTTAGGCATGAGGCGAGAGCAAAATCAGGACTTTTGCGCGGACGGGAGTTTATGATGAAAGATCTGTATAGTTTTCATGTTTCCGAAGAAGATTTGAGCCAATACTACGAGAAAGTAGCAAAAGCTTATCATAAAATATTCGAACGCTGCGGATTGAAATCCATTTACACTTTAGCCGGCGGGGGAGTTTTCACCGATAAATTTACCCATGAATTTCAAATCTTATCCGATATCGGAGAAGATACTGTCTATATTTGTGATAAATGTGAATATGCCGAGAATGAGGAGATTGCAAAGATTAAAAATGGTGATAGATGTCCAAATTGTAATGGTAAAATTGAAGAGAAGAAATCGATTGAAGTTGGTAATATCTTTAACCAGGGGACAAAATATTCTGAAGCTCTAGATCTTCAGTTTACCGGTGAAAATGGTCATAAAAAACCCGTAGTCATGGGTGCTTACGGTATAGGCCTAGGCAGAGTAATGGGAACTGTTGTTGAAGTTCACCATGATGACAGAGGCATTATCTGGCCGGAGAATATCGCACCATTTAAAGTTCATTTGATTGTTCTCGATGGGCATAATAAAGAAGCTGATAAAGTTTATGACGATTTGATTAAAAACGGCGTCGAAGTTTTGTATGACGATCGTGAAGATAGAACTCCCGGTGAAAAATTCGCCGATGCCGACCTGATCGGTTGTCCTATCCGTCTTGTTGTAAGTAAAAAAACTTTGGAAAAGGACGGTGTCGAAATTAAAAAACGAAACTCAAAAGAACTTAACATCGCTAAAATTGCAGATATTAAAAAACAGCTCTAGGGCTGTTTTTTATAATCCACAACATCTCCACTAAAATCCTTGTTTTTTGAGGCTTCTTTTGTTAGCTTTGGGTTAATCATCATTCTGTTTTAGAACGCATCTGACTTAGTTAAATTCGAGGCAAAATCGAGCATTTGACTGAATCATATTGGAATATGATGAAGGAGAAGAGAAGATTTTAACGAAGAAGTTGACTAAGAACGTCCTCGCCAAATCTTAAGGCGAGAGCGGTCAGCAGGTTATAATAAATGCTAGACAGACTATTTGGTATTTGGTCTAAGGACATCGGAATCGATCTGGGTACAGCCAATACCCTGGTTTATGTTCGCGGAAAAGGAATTGTGATTAATGAGCCGTCTATTGTCGCCATTAACCAAAAAACAGGAAAAATTCTAGCTATAGGGAACGAGGCTCGTAAAATGGTCGGCCGGACCCCCGGCTACATCATGGTATCAAGGCCGTTAGTCTCAGGCGTTGTTTCAGATTTTGAAGTAACCGAGCAGATGCTCAAATATTTTATTGACAAAGTCCATCAGGAAAGTTTTTCTATCGTGCCCCGTCCCAGAGTTGTAATTGGAGTTCCTTCAGGCGTAACCGAAGTTGAGAAAAGAGCCGTCGAAGATGCTACTTATAACGCTGGGGCGAGAGAAGTGTATTTAATTGAGGAACCTATGGCGGCGGCGATTGGAGCACGTTTGCCGGTCCAAGAGGCGGTAGCTAATGTGATAGTCGATATCGGGGGTGGTACTACTGAAGTTGCGGTTATATCTATGGGTGGAGTAATTGCTTCACGATCTCTCAGGATCGCCGGTGATAAATTAAATGAGGATATAATCCGGTACATGAGAGAAGAAAAAAATATGCTGATCGGTGAAGCAAGTGCTGAACATATTAAGATAACCCTGGGTTCTGGTTATGAGTTGGAGGATGAATTGGAGGGCAGAGTCAGGGGCAGAGATCTTGTTTCGGGCCTGCCGAAAGAAATTACAGTTAACTCTGAAGAGATTCGCGATGCCCTAAGCCGTTCCGTTAAAAGCATAGTACTAGCCGTTAAGAGTACAATTGAAGAGACTCCGCCGGAGCTTATAGCCGATCTAATTAACAGACATATCTTTCTTGCCGGAGGAGGGGCCTTGCTCCGAGGTCTAAATCAGGCAATTGCAGAAGAGACAAAGCTATTTGTTAAGATAGTAGACGACCCCCTTACTGCAGTTGTTCGTGGGTGTGGTTTTATTTTAGAAAGTGTGGAACAGCTAAAGGGCTTGCTTGTGTCGACAGACCGCGAAGGCTTTCTATAAATTTACCAATTTACAATTACCAATTTACAATTAATACTTGAACAACCCAGCCCGGATTTGAAAATCAGAGTAATTGATTGAAAATTGAGAATTAAAAATTTTAGATTATAAGTAAATCCTACCTTAAATTTATTTATGCTTTAGCAGTCGGACTGCTTATTTTTTTTATAATTTTTTTTGTCAGCAAACTGAATATATTTAACAGCAATAAAGTTATTCAAGACGCAAGAGTCTATTTATTTTCACAAGTGAGTAATATCGGGTTTTTTATTTCAAAATTAAACACAATCGGCAATCTGACTAAAGCAAACATATTGTTAGAGGAGGAAGTTTTAAAACTTAGATCGGATCTAGCCGCTCTTAATGAGCTAAAGGAGGAAAATGTATTCCTGCGTGAAGTTTTAGGCTTAGACCGGATTATCGGCCGGGATATTATAGATGCTAAGACTTTTAATCTTCAGTTTACACCCGAGGGCCATTACATGCTTGTTAATGAGGGGTTAAGAGCCGGCATTAAAAATGGAAGCATAGTGGTATCTTCGTCAGGAGTTCTTATAGGCCGGATCATCGAGGTATCGGATAATTTTTCAAGAGTAGCTCTTATTACCAACCTGGATTTTAAAGTAACAGTTAGGCTGCTTCATGGTAAAACGGCCGGAATTTCCAAGGGTCTTTTAAATGACGGTTTATTTCTTGATTTTATTGCACAAGATGACGAAATTGAATCCGGCGATGTTCTGGTGACGAGCGGAAATGATATTTTTCCTGCTGGTCTTATTGTTGGTACCGTCGATAACGTAAGCTCTGATACCGGAAATGTTTTTAAATCAGTTACAGCTAAGGCTGAATTGAATGATATAAATATAAGTCGAGTTCTAATAGTCAACCGTTAATTTCCATGTTGCTAGGCCTACTTTTTATTTTCTTTCTACTGATGGAGAATTTGTTTCTACCGGCATTATTAGGACCCAGGTTTTTTTATATTGTGCCGGTATTCCTGCTTACTACAGTACTGTATAATCCCAGCTCCAAAACAAAAGTATCTCTAGTCCTTATTTTCTTACTTATAACTGAAATATTCAGCGGGCATCCGATTGGAGCCATGCTGATTCCGTTTATAGCCACTTTCACAGTATATCTAATCGCAAACAAATATCTGAACATTAGTTCTAACCTCAGAGAGAATATGTCTTTCTCCGGGGTTATTATGAGTTTTTTGATAATTGCCCTGTTTGCTTATTTATACTCTTTCTTTTTTATAATCTCCCGGCCCCCCTATGATATTTTAGATTCCTTGGTAAAATTCAGTCTATTTTTTACGAGATCCATCTTTCAAACTATAATCTGGCCCCTGGTCTTCACTTTGTTATTTAAATATGTCCTTAAGAACAAATAAAACATACAGAATATCCATTAATAACGACGAGTGGGTTACACCGGAGGAAACTTTTTTAGATTCGGGAAGCGAACATTCTGATATCGAAAGACCTATTTCCGGTTCCATATTTCGTTTTTTCTTAGCCTTGTTTGCTATTTCAGCAGTAACCTTAGCTGTTTTTTTATTCAAAACAGCTATTATTGAGCATAAAATTTTTTCAAAACTTGCATTTCAGAATAAGTCAGCTAATTTTCCCCTCCCACCTCCGCGAGGAATGATTATTGATAGAAACGGCCAATCTTTAGTTAAGAACATAGCCATTTTTAACCTGTTGGCCATAGCTAGAGAACTAAAGGAAAGCGAAGAGAATCTGGACAGTCATATAGCAAAAATCGCAGCCATATTAGACCAATCTGAGGAATTTCTGAACGTTTTTATTCAAGAACAGATGAAGCTTAACAGTACATTCTTTGTTCAATTTGACCTGACTAAAGAACAGGCGTTAGCTGTAAAATATCTTAATCTGCCGGGATTTTATGTTGTCCCAGATACAAAAAGAGAGTACATCAGTGGTCAAAAAATTTCACAGATCATCGGTTATACAGGCAAGGTCAGCAAAGAAGATTTGGAAGATGATTATTATTATACAACCGATACTGTGGGCAGGCTAGGTATAGAATCTCAATATGAGAAAATTCTAAGAGGAGATCATGGTAACATATTTTTTTCTAGGGAGAATGCCGAATATGTAACGAGAGACTCAAGGCCCGGGAATACGATAGTACTAAACGTAGATCGCGATCTTCAAATAAAATTTCATGACGAAATTTTTGCTGTTCTTCGAGAATCAGGTCTAGCCAGAGCCGCCGGTATTATTCAAGATCCGCGAGATGGAGCGATCCTGTCTCTTGTAAGTTTTCCCAGTTTTGATAATAATATTTTTTCCAGCACAATATCGGAAAGAGAGTATAAAAATCTTTTTGAGAATAAGGCTAAGCCGCTTTTTAATCGTGTGATAAGCGGTCTCTATAATCCCGGTTCAACTATCAAACCATTTATAGGTATGACGGCGCTTCAAGAAAAAGTAGTATCCCCCGAGGATACTATAAACGACTGTATAAGTCTTACAGTTCCCAATCCCTTTGATCTAGCTAATCCTTACATTTTTAGGAATTGGCGCTCTGAATTCGGTCCGTTTAATTTAAAAAGGGCAATTGCAAATTCTTGCAACATCTATTTCTTTACTGTCGGAGGGGGGCACAACAACGTTAAGGGCTTAGGAGCTGAAAAAATAGCGGAATATCTTAAATTAGCTCTTGCTGATGCAACGCTAGGGGTAGATCTGCCGGGAGAAGTTAATGGTTTTATTCCGACGCCCGAGTGGAAGCTGAAAGAAAAAGGGGAGCCATGGTACCTTGGTGACACATATAATATTTCCATAGGTCAGGGAGATTTACTGTTAACCCCTCTATGGCTTAATGGCTATGTTTCAGCCATAGCTAATGACGGAATTATATATAAGCCTCGAGTAGCTCAGAAAATAGTTAAAAATGACGGCGAAACACCGGAATTATTCAATCCTGAGCCAGTGGGCTCATTGCCCTTTTCTAAAGAAATTATAGATGAGATGAAGATCGCCATGAGAGAGACAGTCATTTCCGGTACAGCTCAAATACTAAATGACCTGCCTGTTAAAGTCGGAGCAAAAACCGGCACGGCCGAAGTTATAAAAGGTCAAACCATCAATTCTCTTTTTACGGTGTTTGCTCCTTATGACAATCCTCAGATAAGTATGACTATACTCATTGAAGGCTCTGCCTTAAACCAGGGCTTAGCCATCAGAGCGGCGAATAGTGTTCTGAAATGGTATTTTGATAATGACAGGTGAGCAGGTATAGGCTATAGTACTTAGGAAACGATGTATGCTTGCTTTAAATACATTATTTTGCTATAATTTCCTAATTAAATCTTACTATTATGTAGCTAGTTTTATCATTACTGCCTATTGCTTGCTGCATACTACAAGCTATTTGTATGGATAATCAATATTTTACTCCCGAAGGATTGGAAAAATTAAAAGAAGAATTTAGGTACCGAACGGAGGTTTTGCGCGGTGAAATCGCCAAGCGACTTAAGGAAGCCAAAGAAGAGGGTGACATATCAGAGAACGCCGGTTTTGATGCGGCCAAGGAAGCCCAGGCAGTTAATGAAGGTAAGATTGAGGAGATTAAATCAGCCTTGGAAGGCGCCAAGGTATTCAAGGGTAGCTCCGGAAAAAGCACGGTTGATGTAGGCTCCGGAGTGAAGATTGAATCAGAAAATCGCGGAGTACAGGAATTTGTAATTGTCGGCGCCGCTGAGTCAGATCCCTTAAAAGGTTTTATCTCTAATGAGTCCCCTTTAGGAAGTGCTTTTTTGGGGCATAAGAAAGGTGATAAGATTACTGTTAAAACTCCGAAAGGAGATGTAGAATACAAGATACTCGAGGTTAAATAAGTTATAAATTTCCGCCAAAAGCGGGGATTTGCTTAAAATGGCTTTTTTGTTTATTTTTTGCTATTCTTAATAGACTATGGCTCTTGAAGAAATAAGAAAAATAAAAATAGATAAAGTCAGTGAGCTAAAGTCCCTGGGTATTGATCCATATCCGGCCGTTTCAGGACGGACAAATAAAATATCGGAAGTAACAGAAAATTTTAATAAATTTACTGAAGAAAAGAAGGAGCCAGTACTAGCCGGAAGAATGGTGGCCAAAAGAGAGCACGGTGGGTCAATATTTTTTGACATAAGAGACGGTTCGACTTCGTCCATTGCGGGTGAAAGTGGGACTGATAAAATTCAGGGGTTTATAAAAGAAGATTCTGTCGGGAAAGATAAATTCAGCCAATTTTTAGCACTAGTTGATATCGGCGATTTTATAGAAATAACTGGGACTTTATTTAAAACAAAAAAAGAAGAGAAAACGCTTGAAGTAAGGCAATTCAAAATTCTTTCAAAGGCTCTGTTGCCACTTCCAGAAAAATGGCATGGATTGCAAGATGAGGAAGAAAGATTAAGAAAAAGATATCTTGACCTGATAATGAATCCGGGAGAGAAAGAGATTTTTGTAAAAAAAGCGAAATTTTGGCAAGCAACCAGAGAGTTTTTGATTAGAGAAGGCGGTTTAGAGGTTGAAACACCAATTTTGGAACAAATTCCGGGAGGAGCGGATGCTGAGCCTTTTGTAACCCACATGAATGCTCTGGATATAGATCTTTATCTTCGTATCTCTCCGGAGTTGAGTCTTAAAAGGCTTATCGTCGGTGGCTTTAATAAAATATTTGAGATAGGTAGAATCTTTAGGAATGAAGGTATAGATCGGGAGCATCTTCAGGATTATACCCAAATGGAGATGTACTGGGCTTATACCGACTATGAAAAGTCAATGATTCTAGCGGAAAAATTTATAAAAACTGTAGTTGAAGAAACGCTGGGGAGTCTAAGCCATCAGTATCAGGGTAAGACCATTAACTGGGATGGGGAGTGGAAAAAATATGATTACTACCATCTATTTAAGGAACATACCGGCTTAGATTTAGCTAAAGCTCCGGAGAAAGACCTAAAAAAATATGCCGAGAGTGAGAAGATAGACATTGCTAAGCATGTCGGAAGGGGCAGACTCATTGATATTATTTTTAAGAAAAAAGTCAGGCCCAGCTTAGTTGAGCCAGGATTTTTGATTTTACCGCCGGTTGATATAGAGCCTTTAGCCAAAAGGTGGTTAAAAGATTCTGGCAGGGTGGAAAGATTTCAAGTTGTAGCCGGAGGTACTGAGCTTGGGAAGGGTTTTTCGGAACTAAACGACCCGGTTGATCAGTATAAACGTTTTGAAGAGCAGGTTAAACTTGGCGAAGCCGGTGATAAAGAAGCCCAGAGAATGGACGAAAACTTTATTGAAGCCCTGGAATATGGCATGCCGCCTACCGCCGGATTTGCTTACTCGGAAAGGTTATTCGCGTTCATTATGGATAAACCTGTGCGGGAGACAGTGTTTTTTCCGCTGATGAGACCAAGGTAAGAGCAAGGTGAAAAATTAAAAACTTGCTGGATGATTGTGGATTTTAAGATTCAAAACAATTATTTTACACTTTGATATTTACACTTTAAATTTTATTTATGCTGGATATTAAATTCATACGTCAAAATATTGAGGAGGTTAAAAAAAGCATTGCCGACAGGAGAATGAATGTTGATCTTGATGAACTTCTGGGGCTGGACGAGAAAAGGCGGTCTCTTATTCTAAAGATCGAGGAGGGCAGGGCCTTGAGAAATAAAAAATCAGATACTAAGCCGTCTGCGGAAGAAATTGAGAAGCTTAGAAGTCTCGGCAATGAAATTACAGCAATGGAAAAAGAACTCGGTGATTTAGAGGGTTACCATATTGAACTTCTGAAGAAGGTTCCCAACATGATTCATCCTGATGTGCCTCGGGGTGGTGAGGAAGATTTTCGGGTTGTAGAGACAAAAGGTATCCCAACAAAATTCGATTTTGAACCCAAAGATCACGAAACATTAATGACAGATCTCAATCTTATTGATTTTGAACGAGGCGCCAAGGTGGCTGGAAAAAAGTTCTATTTCTCCAAAAATAACCTAGTCCGGTTAAATCAGGCCCTAATAAATTACGGAATAGATATAGTAACAAGACATGGTTATGTTCTTATGGAAACACCAGATTTAGCAAAAGACTCTATTCTGTCAGGGGTAGGATTTAATCCTCGCGGACCAGAAACTCAAGTTTATTCCGTGGAAAATTCTGACTTAAGCTTAATCGGTACTGCTGAAATAACTCTAGGCGGATATCACGCTAATGAAATTTTAGATTTATCCAAAGGTCCAAAAAAATACGTTGCCTTGTCTCATTGCTACAGAACCGAAGCCGGTTCATATGGACGTGAATCGAAGGGCTTATACCGGGTTCATCAATTTACGAAACTGGAAATGTTTATCTACTGCAAACCAGAAGATTCTGATAAAATGCACCTGGAAATTTTGAATATTGAAAAGGAGATTATTGATGGCCTAGGATTGCCTTATAGGATAATAGATATAGCTTCGGGAGATTTGGGCGCTTCGGCATATAAAAAGTTTGATATAGAGGCTTGGATGGTAATGCGACCGAGCGAAGAGCGAGGAAGTACTGAGGCTAGCAGGCCGAATGTGAAGGGTAGTTACGGCGAGATAACAAGTACTTCAAATTGCACCGATTACCAGACCAGAAGGCTAAATATAAAATACCGCCAGAAGGACGGAGATACGGAATTTGCCCATACATTAAATGGAACAGCCATTGTTTCAAGCCGTTTCCCTATTGCTATAGTTGAAAATTTCCAAACTAAAGATGGCCACATTGTAATACCAAAAGCCCTTCATAAATACACAGGATTTAAGGAAATATAAAATGGCCGGATATAACTATAACAGATACGGAGACAATCTGGCGCGTAAAAAACGGCGCTATTTTTTTCTTAAACTTGTAATAGCTTTATCGTCGATCCTAGGTGTGTTTATGCTGGTTATTTATGTAGCCTTCTTCTCCCCATTTTTACAAATACAGGAAGTAAATATTGAAGGTTTAAAAAGTGTGAAATCAGAAGAAATATTCTCCATCGTTGACTCCTTTCTTAACCAGGTTATTCTGGAGCCGATTTCTATAAAACCACAAAAAAATATGTTCTTTTTAGACGAGAAGCTGCTTGTAAGTCAGCTGAAAGCCCAATTCCCTGCCGTTAAGGAGATAAATATCCAGAAGAATTACCCCCATACAGTTATTGTTTCTATCAATGAAAGAACCTCATGGGGTACTTGGTGCTTCAATTCGGAAGATTGTCGGTATTTTGATAATGAGGGGATATTGTGGGGAGATTCCCTGAGATCATCCGGCGCGCTCCTACTGTTAGTAGATGATATGCGAGATTATGAGAATCAGCCTCGCACCATAGATCAGGTTTTTTTAGACGGAGTGAAATCCATATTAAGCGGTCTAGAAGAACTAAGTATCCAAACTGCCAGACTAGAAATTCCGATCGGTTCCATAGAAGATGTTTTTGTAGATACAACTGAAAATTACCGCATATTATTCAGTGTTAATTCTGATATTGATAATCAGATCAAAGTCTTAAAAATATTTTTAGCAGATAAAGACAAGGGTTTTGAGCCGGAATATATTGATCTAAGAATTGAGGGCAGGGTTTATTATAAGTAAATTTTTGTGAAATTTCAAAAAAACGTCAACTTAGCCAAATATACTTCATTTCATGTCGGCGGATCAGCTCAGTACTTTGGCATGGTAAGAAACCGCGAAGATCTTAGAGAGGCTTTTAAATTTGCTCGCCGTAAGAATCTAAAAGTTCTAGTTCTTGGCGGAGGCAGTAACACTCTTTTACCCGACAAAAAACTGGCCAGATTAGTTTTAAAGATAGCTATAAGAGGCCTAAAGTTTTACAGAACAGCTGGTCGAACTTTTGTTTATGCCGGATCGGGGAAAAACTGGGATTTAGTCGTGGCTGAGGCAGTTAAAAAAAATCTTGGGGGAATAGAGAACCTCTCGCTTATTCCGGGAACTGTTGGTGGAGCCATTTATCAAAATATTGGCGCCTACGGAGCAGAGATGAAGAATGTTCTAGAGTCAGTAGAGGTTTTTGATCTAGAGACAGGTAAAATAAAAATTTTATCAAACAAAGCTTGCCAATTTGCATACCGAAATAGTATTTTTCAGTCTAAGGCCGGAAGGAATCTCGTTATTCTAGGAGCGGTGCTGAGGTTAAACAGATACATTGAGCCTAATTTAAAATACCCTGATCTCGCTAGTTATTTTGATGGCAAAAAAAATGTAGCTATAGAAGAGATTAGAAGAGCAGTTATAGAAATAAGGAAATCTAAGCTTATTTATCCTACAAAAAACATCGGAACAGCCGGCTCTTTCTTTAAAAATCCTATTGTGATAAAACCTCGATATTCAGAACTGAAGAATAAATTTCCAGATATTAAAGCCAGCGCTATTGGTAGTGGTCACTTAAAGCTGTCTGCTGGTCAATTAATAGAAAAAGCCGGTTGGAAAGGCTCCAGGCTTGCTAATGTCGGCGTATCTGATAAACATGCTCTGGTCTTGGTAAGTTACAGAAATGCCAAAGCTAAAGAAATTGTAAGTTTAGCCAAAAAAATTCAAGCCTCTGTTAAAAATAAATTTGGTATTAAGCTGAAGCCGGAAGTTAGAATAATTACGTGATAACGTCTTTAGGGATTACTTTAATTTCCAGTTATTTTTCACAAAGGAGGCAATATCAAATATAACCCTAGCTAACTCATCAATCTTTTTATGTAGTTCTTTGTTTGATTTATCAAGTTCTTCCAGCCTTATCTCCCAAGTTACCGGGACTGCTCCTAAGGCATGACCGCAGGGGTGAGCAACAGCGGTGAACGATCTTGATCCTCGATAACCGACATGAGGATTGGGAGTGTGAGATTCATAATGTACATTTGATATTAGCTCATCGCATTTTGGACATTTAGCAAAATTAATCACTGCATTATATTACCAACGAGTAATTTTTGGATATCGACCTTCAATAGCAATTGTATGCTAACAGAACCTTACATTGTCTCATACGAAAATCGCCATGGCTAGATTATTATCCACAGATAGGCTTGACCGTCAAAGCAGGGGAGCTATACTTAGAGCGTCGATTCTTTTCATCAGAATCGGCACTAAAAGGCTCTCGACTTCTGTCGCGAGCCTCTTTTCTTGAATCTTAAGTATGAAATACCCTACGATTCTTTTAATTGTTACTCTGGCAGGGGTTGGAATTTACTATCAGCAGAACTCCATTTGCTGGAATCCGCTTACCTATGATATAGGCGATTTTGATGTTAATTTTGGAATAACGAAAGATAAATTCACTTCTATAATTAAAGAGGCCGAGACGGTTTGGGAGCGTGATATCGGTCAAGACTTATTTAATTACCAGCCTGGAACAAAATTCAAGGTTAGCCTGATTTTTGACGAAAGGCAGGAACTTACCATTGAAGGGAATCAGTCAAAAGAGGAGATAGAAGAATCCCGAATCTCTTACGAAGCTATTCTAAGTCAGTATAAATTATCAGAGGCTGTCTATAGATCGGATTTCAGACAGTATGAATTTAATTTAAATATATTTCAACAACAGCTGGATACTTATAACAATAAAGTGGCGGAGTTGAACAATAAAGGCGGGGCGACGCCTAAAGAGTACCAAGGTCTGGAAAAAGATCGCAAATTTATGGAAGACTTAAAAACAAGACTGGATCGAGATAGAGCGACTCTTAATTCCGCTGCGGCAAGATTAAATTATCTCGGTGATCAAGTTAATGAATTAGCCCAAAAGCTGAATATAGAAGTTGATGTTCATAATCAAGTATTCGGAGAGGCTAGAGAGTTTGATCAGGGAGAGTACATTAACGGAAAAATAAATATATACCAGTTTGATGCTATTTCGGATCTTCGCCTTGTTATAGCCCATGAGCTAGGGCATGCTCTGGGCCTAGATCATGTAGAGAACCCCAAATCGATAATGTATTATCTGATGGAAAAGCAAAACTTAAATAATATCGCCCTTACTCAAGAAGATAAGAAAGCATTTCGCCAAAGATGTGAATTTCACGTACCTAAGCTTCGGGAATTATTCAATTAATTATAAGCTACTCATAAACCCCTTCTTCACCCTTAAAAAAGATGGTCTACAAAATGGAGAGGCTCACTTATTAGCCTTTCTCAACACGTTCTACATATTCTCCGGTTTCTGTGTTTATGCGAACGACATCGCCTTCATTAATGAAAAGGGGGACATTGATCGTAGCTCCGGTTTCAATTTTGACTTGTTTAACCCCACCCTGGGCGGTGTCTCCACGAATAGCCGGTGGAGCCTCAATAACTTTAAAATCCATTTTAATTGGCAAATCGACGGTGATAATCTTGCCCTCAAATAAAATCGCTTCCAATACCGTACTTTCTTTCAAAAACTTAGTAGAGCTACCGAGGATATCTTCAGCTAACTCAAAGCGCTTGGATGGTTCTCTCTCATACGAGAACCAATATTTGTCTCTGTGGGCATATAAGTATTTAACCTTTTGCCTCTCAACATCAGCTTCTTCAAATACATCTGACTGGGCAAAATTTCGCTCCAAGACCTTTCCATTTATGAGGTTGCGCATCTTAACCTGAACTGTCGGCCGGCGCTGCTGCATCTTTAAGTGGTGGGTTTCCAAAACAACATAGGGCTGACCCTCGTAGATAAAAAATGTTTTTAGTTTTAGTTCATTAACCCCCAGTGACATAGTTCTGATATTTTATCAAAATTTAGAAAAATTACAAGTTTTATTGTGTACTTAGTGTATGAGGTTTTAACCTATTCAACACGGCACGGAGCAACCATTAGAAAACCCAGGTTTTATAAGGATTTTTTGAAAAATAAAAAAGCCGACAACTAGTCGGCACTAACTACCAATATCACCAATACTCCCCACAAACAGAAGTACCATGCCCCATTCAGGATTCATTAAGATGGCAACCGCCATCGCAAGAGCAACAATAAAGATAAGGACATACATCAAAACCATCTTGGTGAACTGCCAAAAAGATAAGTGCAATGTAAGACTATCATTACCAATATCTACTGACTTCAAGAGCATTCTAGCCGTATTTCCCTTTAATGTATCAGGGAGAGTATAAATTGGTATACGTTGCAGGGCAAACGTGGTCGTATTTTCGATTGACCCATTAACCCATTCCTCGATTTTCGTTGCTATCTCGCCAGCATTCTGGTTGATTTTTGGAGAATCGACATATTTGTCGATAAACTTCTCAACCTTTGTAGATACGGCTTCGCCCCTAACCCTTATTTCGCTAACGGTGATTTTATTAGGTCGAAAATGAAATGTACCGTCCAGATTGTTGTAATATGGCGTGCCGTCCGTATTTATTGTGGCACTAAATTCTTGACCCCATTTCTTTCCCTCAAAACTCGCCACCACATTCAGTAAATTATTCTCTAGATTGACTTGCAGTCCATTCAAGACCATTCCGTTCTTCTCTAGAGGTAATTTACCATCGACTCTACTCTGAACTTCTTGTTCGGTTAATGTAATATCCTGAATAGAATTTATACCCACAACAAGACCAATCAACGAGACTACTCCAAGCAATGAGATTACAATCCATGCTAACTTTCTTTTGGTCACAATTTCTCCTTGTAAACGAACCCGAAACTAACCCATATGATAACATGATTTAAATTGAAAGTCAAAGTTACGCCGTCTGATAATAAGCATACTGATTCCGCCCTATCGGTAGCGGAATATTGAGGATTATAGGCTTTGCCTTATGTTTATGAGGATAGGATGTCGTTTATGGATCACAGCAAAAATAGCTACTTATGTTTAAAGAAAAGAGTTAATACGAATATAACGCCGGCAGTGAGGACGATGGTTGGGCCGGGTTCTATACCAAAATATCGAGCAGCAAGTATGCCTCCTATTGCAGATAGAACACCGAAAAGAGTTGACCAGCGGGAATACTGGGACAAGCTAAGAGAGGTGTTTCTGGCAGCAGCAGCGGGCATTATGACTAAAGAACCCATCAGTAATGTTCCAGCGACCTTAAGTCCCAAAGCAACTATAAATGCAACCAGGATTAAAAATATAAAATTTATTTTGTGAATTGGTATCTTTATCGCTTGAGCCAACTCTTTGGATATTATTCCAAGCATAAGACCTTCAGAAATACGCCTTAAGACGATTATTGTTACCGAGACAAGGCCGGCGGTGATTATAAGATCCAGCGTTGTTATCTTTGAAATATTACCAAATAAAGCTTCCATAAGCTCGGGTTCGGGAGTCAATAAAAGCCCGAGGGCTAAACTTAAGGTGAAGAAAATACCAACCAGAGTTTCCGATGGCAGTTCAGTTCTTTTTTCAAGAAACCATATTCCTAGAATGGCCAAAAACAAAGCTATGAATGCGCCAAAAAATGGGTTGATATTAATTAGCAGAGATATGGCTATTCCCGGTAGAGCAACGTGAGATAAGGCATCTCCGACAAGGGACATCCTCCTTAAAACCATAAAAGAGCCGACATATCCGGCGCCAAGGCCGATCAAAGAACCTGTCATTAGTTGTAAGATTAAGGAGTTATCCATCCCGTTAGAAGTAGTGCAAAGCACCCACTACCACTGTACGGTGCCATACATTATTAATTATTGTTTTATTGATGTTCATGCCATTTAACCCATTAAGGGTACTTCTAACGGGATCCATGATGGTCATGCTGGTAAAACCCGGCTTCTCCGCCGTATAGTTTAGCAAGCGATGTCGGATCAAGAACTGTTGCCGGAACCCCGTAGCAAATCATTTCCTTATTAATGCAGAGTACGTTATTAGCATACTTATAGACTATGTTCAGATCATGAGATATCAACAACATTGTTAGATTTCGCTCACCATGCAGTTTTTTTAAAAGGTTATATATTGTTTCTTCACCACCAACGTCTATCCCGGCAGTTGGTTCATCAAACAGAAGGACATCCGGGTCATCCAACAATGCCCAAGCAATAAGAACTCTCTGCAACTGCCCACCGGAAAGCCAACCAAGTCTCTGGTTTAGAACATGTTGTTTTACATGTTTCATATAATGATCGGAGTCGTTCTTATGCTCACTGCCTATACCAACTGATTTAAGAACATTAACAATGTCTGCCATACTCTTTTTTTTGAACTTTAAAAATTCTTCAGTACTTAAAGGTAATTCTCTGTCTATGGAAAATTTTTGAGGGACATAGCTTATTTTTAGATCTTTAATCCATTCAATCTCGCCGGAATAGGGGATAAGGCCAAGAAGAGTTCTGAATAAAACTGATTTTCCGGCACCGTTAGGGCCAACTATAGCCAGGACATCTCCTTTACTAACTGAAAAATCAAGGTCTCTTAATATATGGTCCCCGTCAAAGCTTACATTGAGATTTTTTACCGTTAGGATTGCATTTGAGTCCATACTGTTTATAATAGCATTTTTACTGCTCAGGCCACTAGATTTGACTAAATTAATAATATGTGTTACAATTAAACAATGTATGATGATTACTCAGTAAATCCGGTGAAATATATGGTTATTAGCCTACTTGTTCTGGGCATTCTCTTAGGCTTATTCTTATTGCCTTTAAATCCCGGCAAAGCCCAAACGAACCAGACTACTACAGGTAAGCCGGCAAGTTTCAGCGATGCTTTAGCCGCTAATACGCTCTGTAGCGCCGGTTTGCAAGAATGTGGTACTTCTTCAGATACTCAGCAACCAAGTGGTAATCTTCTGAGCGGTCTCTTTAGCGGTTCCAGTAATGGGCCTAACTTTGATCCGATTATAAGTGTTGTAAATGTAACGGGCCAGACTGCCGTCTACAGAATAATTAACGGTAAAAAGCACTCTATCCCAACCACAGAAATTTTCTACAGTTATGGTTTTGACCTGAATATTGTTCAGGAAATTACCAAAGAAGAGCTCGATAAGTATCCTTTGGCCAGATTATTCATAGTTGAAGGAGCAGAAGAAGAAAATCCTACGATATATTATCTGACCGATGGAGGCATGATCAGACCGATTCTTAACGATAAGGTATTTTATTCATATGGAGACAGGAAAGAAGATGTCATTGCTGTCAGCCAAAAAGAATTCAACTATTATCCGAGAAATGAGTTTATTTTTCTAGAAAGACCAAAGCTTGACCGTGAGATATATCAAATTACCGGTGGAGTTAAGAGATACCTGACACCGGTTGCAGTAAAAAGAATGAACTTGAGAGAGAACGAGGTTGCTCCGGTTAACCAGATAGAATTTGACGAGTATCCAATGGGAGAAGCTGTGATATTCTAGAAATTAGGTTCTACCTACTGACTTTTAGAAATCAGGTCTAAATCAAAACTCCCCAGTTGGGGAGTTTTGATTTTTAAAACAATAGGCTAGAATTAGTACCATGGCTAAGGACAAGATCTTAACGATTGACATCGGCGCAAGTAAGGTGAGGATTCAATCCATCAATAGGCAATATAATATTTTGCAAGAGAATCTAGCAAGCACAGTGAGTGCTAATTTTAATAACGAAAAATTCATAGAGTTTCTAATCGGAAAGATTAAATTAATCACAGAGAATAGAAAAGAGCATCAATCGGCCATAAGCATCGGAGCCCCCGGTCTAGTTGAGCCGGAGAAAGGCATAATTGGAACTATGCCAAATATCTGGGGTGTAAAAAATTTGCCTATTGCGAAAATTTTGGGCGAAACTTTTAATCTGCCGGTATTTTTAATTAATGATGCCGATGCGGCCTGCATAGGTGAATGGCAACTAGGTTCAGGGAGGGGATATAAGAACATGGTTTATCTGACTCTTGGTACCGGAGTAGGCAGTAGTGTTGTTCTTAACGGGGAACTTAAACAAGCCTCTGAGCTGGGCTGTACTTTTTTAACGGCCGGAAGCGAAGATAGAATATGCAGATGCGGCAAGATTAATTGCGCTGAATCGTTCTTGGGAACAAGCGGCCTTGCTGAAACCTATGCCGAAGTTTTTAACATACAAAAGTCCGGTCTAAGTCCTGAAGAGATAAGTTCATTATCTTTTAAGATGCGGGAGGGAGTTAAGGCCAAAGACCCAGGTTGGCTTAAGGTTCAAGAAAAATACTGTGATTACCTGAACCTCTTTTTAGAGAATGTACTCAAAGCCTACAACCCTGAGGTGATTATCCTAGGCGGGGGAATAGCTTTTAATAACCAGTCATTGCTTAAAACAGTTACGAAAAAAATTAAATCTAAAAAAGAAACAGTCGTTCTTCTGGCTCAATTTGAGAATAGCGTTAATATCGGAGCGGCAAAATATGCATTTGATAAATTAAAAAGCCTGCATACGCAGGCATAAGATCGTTCAGTCTCTTCTATTGAATCAGCAATTCCTTATGTTTTTCTAACGATTCTTTAGATATTTTCTTGCTCCTGATTATATCTCTGTAAATTAAGGCGCTGGGCCTTAATTTTCTTTGAAGATTGTTCTGTCTGTCGATTTCTATAAAACCGAATTGAGAAAACGAAGCGTCACCCGGTTCCCAAGTATCAGTCAAAGACCAATACTGGTAACCTATAACCGGAATTCCGGCCGTTATGGCATCATGCACTGCCTTAAGATGGATGATCAGGAACTCTTCTCTGAATTTATCATCAGGGTCACTTAAACCGTTTTCCGTAATTACAATAGGAAGACCGGCGTCTTTAAACTTTAAGATTAGTTCGTACAATCCCTTGGGATAGAATTCTTTCGGTCTTTGACCTTGAGAAGCTGTCTCCGGACCAAACCACTGAATGGCGAAAGGTCTTTCCTCGGTTAACCAAGAGAGGATGTAACTGCCAAGAGATACGTGGAGCTTTAAGCGAGCTCGGCCATAATAATTTAAACCGATAAAATCTCTGTCGGTGTTGCCGACAAAAGAGTCAAGAGCTAAAGAGTAGATCAGGTTAAAAGCATTATCGGCTAACTTATCAAGAGCAGAATTTTCGTCATAGGGGTAAAAAGATCCCGGAGCAGAAGCAAAACTTACCATAATCTTGTGGTCCTTGGATTGGTTTTTATCCAGAACTCGATGTATGGCTCTATAAGCAAGGCGGTGGCCGTCCAGAATGTTGGAAGCCACTTGCATCATTCTTGCAAAGCCGTCTTTATCTTGAAAATTTTGGACTCCTTTAAATGGAGGCCATGTACCGTTGCCATAAGGCACTATTATGGAGAACTGGGGCTCATTAAAAGTCAGCCACCATTTTATCCCCAGAGCGAGACCAAGCTCTTTGGCTAAAAACTCGGCATATTTTTCGTAATAATACTCTGATTTCGGATTTTCCCATCCGCCCAGATCAGCGAACCACTTAGGATTAGGGAAATGATTAAGACAAATCATAGGTTCAATACCCTTGCTTTTCATATACGAGAAAATCTCTTTATATTTTTTGACCGTTTCAAAATCCCATTTGCCTTCTTCGGGCTCAACTCTGGCCCATTCCAGCGATATCCTGTGAACTTGAGTAATGCCGTATTTACCGGCTAGATCATACTCTTCTTTGTACCTGTTGAACAAGTCATTAGCGACGCCCGGATGGACCGGATCTCTGACTAGTCCCTTCTTTGCTATGGAATCTTTTTTTAGTATATCCGAATACTCATTCCACCTGACTGCCCAATCTGACTTAGGCGCTAAGCCGGCAGTTTGGAAATCGGAATAAGCTGTTCCAAAAAAGAAATTTTCAGGAAAAATCGCATCTTTAAAAACAACTTCGTCAGCAGGTTTTTTAGCAGGTGTAGTTGAATTAGATTCTCTAGCCCGAGTGACAGTAATCTCTCGAGTTGATTTGTTGTTAGTAATTGCATTGCGAATTAACGGGGCAATAGATAATAAAACCCAGGCAACTATGCCAAAAAAAATAAAGTAAAAAATGTGTGTTCTTTTTATTCCCACTTTTCGTTCACTCCTTGTAAAGGTACTACTCCAGCTTTGAGCCGATTAGTTCAGGATGCCCATTGATAAAAGCTTTGGGATCCATCGCTTTTCCGCCCTCAAGCTGAGTTTGCTTGAGTACTAAATAACACGTTTTAGAAGCAACGGCAATGCTATTATCCAGTTTGACTACCGTACCTGGTGTTTCTTTCGCAGACCTGTCCGAAAGCACTGCCGATTTTATGTTGATTATCTGATTATTCCAAGAGGTCCACGTTCCAGGTTCTGGATTTAAAGCCCTAATTTGGTTGTATATTTTTTCAGCAGTTTTATTCCAATCTATCTTACCGTCATGTTGCTCCATTTTTTTTGTAAATGTAGCTTCGGCATGATTCTGTTCTTTTGGTTTTATTTCACCATTTATATATTTGGGTAAAGTTTCCAGTAGTAACTTTCCGCCTAATTCGGCTAATTCTTGCTCCACTTCTTTATAGTAGCTTGTAGCTTCTAGCTTGTAGCTTGTAGCTTTAAGAACTGGCCCATGATCAACTTCTTCATCTACTTTTAGTATAGCTACTCCCGTTTCTTTATCACCATTTAATAGCGCATTTTGAATAGGGGAAGGACCCCGGTACTTAGGTAAGAGAGAGGGGTGAATATTTAAAAATCCATGTTTAGGTACTTCAAGATACTGGGAGGGGATTATCTTCCCATAAGCAGCCACGATACAAATGTCTGGATTAAGGTGTTTAAACTTTTTGAAGGAGTCTTCCTCCTTTAAATTATGGAACTCAAGAACGGGAATATTTAACTCAACTGTAACCTTTTTTACAGGGCTAGGCATTGTTACTCTTTGTCTACCGGTCGGTCGGTCCGGCTGAGTTACAACGGCTACCAGATTATAGCCATTTTGGACCAAATACCGAAGTGCTGGAACGGCAAAACTAGAGGTACCGAAAAATACGATTTTGAGTAAATTATCCGACACTTGATTTATTATTTAATTTATGTTATAATTGCAAGCAGAGGTGACGGCACCCGAACCCATCAATTAGAACGACCACTTTTTCTCTTCAAACACGCTTTTCGGCGTTGTTTTTGTTTTATCTCATGTTCGTAAGCTTCGTCA
>MGKQ01000009.1:29261-40913 GCA_001795735.1 Candidatus Yanofskybacteria bacterium RIFCSPLOWO2_02_FULL_41_13 | reverse complement strand
CCTTTAGTGTTGCACTTGCAGGTTGAATGTACTGGAGTTGGAGTTGCAGAAATTATCATTTTGTGTTATCTTTGTCTTTAATAATGTAGGTCGTTTGCTCAAGTTCTAGGCAAAATCGAGGCTTGAGATGGACGTAGTATAACTACGGCGAGTCTCAAACGTAGATTTTAACGAATAAATCGAGTAAACCCAAGGGGCTCTTTTGGCAGAGGCTCCTAAGTACTTGAACCAGACGAAAGAGCGAGTAAGTTATTATGGCAGTACCAAGACACCACATGGCTAAGGGTAAACAGCTTCGCAGACGAAGCCACCTTGCTCTTAAGCCGTTAAAATTAGCTGATTGTTCTCAATGTAAGAAAAAAATCTTGCCTCATTTGGTTTGTAAGTATTGCGGTTTTTATAGGGGTAAAGAGATTGTTAATGTTTTAGCAAAAGAGCTTAAGAAGAAAGAGAAGCAGAAGAAACAGCAACAGAAGTAAGAATTACCAATGAGCAATGAACGATGAGCAGACTTAAAGCTGTTCCTTGTTCCTTGTTCCTTGTTCCTTGATTTGGCAAGTCGGCATTTATCCCGAAGTGTCGCAATGCAATCCCTCTACGAGTGGGATTTTAAGGGCAGAAAAATGGAAGAACTACCCAATATTGTGGAAAGAAATATTAAGGAGTTTGCTTCTGGTCTTGAGGATACTACTTTTATACACCAGCTTGTGGACGGAGTGATCAAGCGTCTGAAGGAATTGGATAAAATAATTGAGAAGGCCGCTCCCCAGTGGCCTCTTGAACAAGTTGCTGTTGTGGACAGAAATGTTCTTCGTCTCGGCTTATACGAGCTACTTTTTGGAAAGCGGGATGAGGTTCCGCCTAAAGTAGCTATTAATGAATCAATCGAGTTGGCTAAATCATTCGGCGGAGAATCTTCAGGCAAGTTTGTTAATGGTGTTTTAGGAACTGTTTATAGAGAAATAGGCGAGCCGGGCAAAGATGATGCACCACCCGCTAAGGAGAAAGCCGCTTTATCGGATGAAGCGGGCCTCGCTTCAGAGGAGCGAGAAGAAAAAGAAGAAAGTAGTTAAAGATACCAATATACGAATTGTACTAATGATACGAATGGATACTAAATTTATCCTATTCGTATTATCAGTATCATTCGCATGCATTAGTATATTAGTATCTCGTATTAATGTTTGACGATAAAATCTCTCAACTTGAATCTAAAATAGGTTTCAAGTTCAAAAACAAGGATTTATTATTACAAGCTCTCACTCACCGCTCATATATAAATGAGAATGCAAAATGGCATTTAGACCACAATGAGCGTTTAGAATTTTTAGGGGATGCAGTTTTGGAGTTAATAGTTACCGAGTATCTTTACAATAATTACCCAAATCCGGAAGGTGAGATGACCAATTGGCGGGCGGCTTTGGTAAACGCCAATATGCTTTCTAAAATATCAGGAGAATTTAGTCTTAACGACTTTGTGCTTCTTTCTCGGGGGGAAGCGCGAGATACCGGCCGGGCACGGCAATACATTCTTGCTAACGCCATAGAAGCTGTAATAGGAGCGATATACCTTGACCAGGGCTATGAACCGTCAAAACAATTTATAAGTCGGTTTGTTTTGAAGGAGTTACCCAACATTATTGAGAAGCGCCTATACCGTGATCCGAAGAGCTTGTTTCAGGAATATGCTCAAGAGCACGTGGGCATTACTCCGACTTACGAAGTTCTTGAGGAGTGGGGGCCGGATCATGCCAGAAATTTTAAGATAGGTGTATTTTTGGATAAAGAAATGGCTGGTTCGGGAAAGGGGCCTTCTAAACAGGAAGCCCAGCAGGAAGCGGCAAACGATGCTTTGTGTAAAAAGGGATGGAACGGGTAAGTTTGGGGCATATGGAAAATAATAGTAGTACAAAGAAGAGTGATCTTTTTGGATTTGGTACCGTTATGTACGGTTTTACCGATCTTTTGGTTTGGCACTCCAAGGACTTCTTGACTCTTTTAGGCCACATGTTTAAGGATTATCTTTTTGAGCAGTATAAGCCGGCACGTACTCTGGTGTATGTAGATACTGAATTGGAAAATAGAATTATTCCTCGGTCAGGAGCGCTAAACAGCTATTTAAGCTTAATCCCGTTTTTTATCGGAAGCCTCGGGTTTTTGAAACAGCAATTTGGCAGAAAGGTAAGACAGGATGTGCACCTGTATTTTAGAGATTTAAAGAATCTTTTTTCTGATGCCGGTTTTGTTTTTGAAAATGCTCCAACTCGGATGAAATACAGGCAAAGTCCAAGCGTCGGTTTAAAATTGCTTCATTTTTTTGATAGGCCAAGAAATTGTTTTCCCAGTCTGCATGTAATTCTTGTTGCGTACTCGTACCTAAAAACTAAAGAGCTGGTTAGTAAATATTCTGCGGATGAGTCAGCTCATGCTAAGGCAGATATTTTTTTGCGGCAGTGGTCTTTAAGCATCATCGAATCTTGCTTGCTGACTAAACAGCACGGCCTAAGAGATATAGCCGGAGGATTAGCTACCATATCTGCTAAATGTCCCGAATTTGGGCAGGAGGACATAAAAGAGATAATCAGCTTACTGTTCTCAGAAGATTCATCTAGCTTTTCGGGGGATACTGTTTATCTCGTCAAAGAAGAGATAAAATCGGTATATGCCGAGTTGATAAATAGCATTAATATTCAGAAAGGCGATTATCGTTCTGCCCTTGTAAATTACATTAGAAGTATTTAAAATTACTACATGCCTTACGAACAACCAGAATCAAAATCAGAGGGGTATGGCCTGCATGAAGAGTGGGAGGCTATAGGAGAGTTGGGGGGAATGATCGGAGAGTTTACAGTATTACCGGTTGAAATCCTGGGAGATTTAGTCGGGGAAGCTTTTGAAGGGTTTACTGATGCTGATACCCAGTAACATAAATGATTAGAGGTGAATACAAAAAAATACTTTGGGAGATGTTTGATGCTTTAGGTTTCTTTGAATCAGAGAGAGAAAAAGCCCTCGAAGGCTTTAAGAAAAAATTTGCCAGCCAACTGCTTATGGAAATCCGGGACTGTATGTCCGATGAACAAAGAGAGTGGATAGTCAAAGTTGCTACCAGTAAGCAATACAACAAGAATGACCCCAAAGTAGCAGAGCTTCAGAAAGTAATAGACTCCTTTTATCCAAAAGAAAAAATGGATGAAGTATCAAGGAAAGTCTTTAAAAAAATCCTGGAAAGCTATGTCAGCTTCATGTCTCAGAAAGTTGATTCTGAAAAATCTGAGAAACTTAATAAAATTTTAAATAATTTATAGACCATGAACCACGAAATGTGTTTCTCTCTGCCATCGGCCTTTTTGGCCATCGCTGGTATCGGCATCATGGTGGTGTCGTTCATCAGCCTCTAACTAAAAGACGTGGCTCATTGAGCCACGTCTTTTACTGATTGCGAAGAACCGTTCAAGCATTTAAATGAAAAATCATCATTAGAAGTTGCTTTGAAAAAAGATGTTAAGTTTCCAGAGATACTTGGGATAAAAAGAAAGAGCCCGACTCAGTAGAGTCGGGCTTGGCGAGAGACGTCGCCGTCAGCAGATTCGATTGATTGATTTCTGCATTGACTTGTAGGTCGCCACCACCTGATTGGGATGGTCCGGAACGGTCTAAGCCGCATGGCCGGACCAGGGTTCCCAATCGGTCAGAGAAAATGAAGATAATATACTTAGAATTTGTTGATGCAGCGAACGGATTTAAAATGAGGGTGATGGAGCGAGAAATTGGGGAGAGGTTTGTGAGTTGTATCCTTGCATTGCCATCAGTTTTTTGTTAATATATCTGAACATGTTAATGATAAGATTACAACGTACGGGAAAGCGGGGACAGGCCTATTTTAGGGTTGTTATTCTCGAGCACACCTCAAGGGTTAAGGGCAAGTACCTTGAGCTTTTGGGCAACTATAATCCTCACCAGAAAGAGCTTAAAGTCAAAAAAGATCGAATTGAATATTGGGTATCAAAAGGCGCTCAAGTATCACCCACAGTCAATAATTTAATGGTAAATTATAAAGTCTGGAGTAAGCCGAAAATGCAGAGCTGGAAACCAAAGAAAAGTAAAGAGCAAAGCGAAAAAATCAAAACAGAAGAGATTAAATTAGCAGAAGTAGCTCCAGCTCCAGAATCAGTTCCAGCGGCATAATGTATAAAATAAATGTTATCAATAAAAGCGCATAAAAGCGCTTTTATTGATATAATAAATAGTATGTGTGGAATATTCGGATTTGTAAGTAAAAATAATATAAAAGCTGTTCCGATTATACTGGATGGCTTAAAGCGTCTTGAATATAGAGGTTATGACTCGGCGGGGATTGCCGCAACAACAGTGCGGGGAGTTTTTTCGCGCAAAAAGTCGGGAAGAATTTTAGAGCTTGAAAAGATTTTAAATAAGAACGTCGAATCAAGCTCTGCCATTGGCCATACCCGCTGGGCTACCCATGGGGCGCCGACGGATAAGAACTCCCATCCTCACTCCAGTTGTGATAAGAAGATCTATCTAGCCCACAATGGAATAATTGAAAACTTTAGAGACTTGAAAGACAAACTTATCAGAAATAACCATAAGTTCAGTTCCGATACCGATACTGAAGTTGTCGCCCATTTAGTCGAAGACTTTATGAACGATAAAGCCACTAGTTTTGAAGAAGCCGTTCGCCTGTCTTTAAAATCAATAGTTGGAACTTATGCTTTTACGATTATTTACGCCGATCACCCTGGAAAAATAATCGTTGCCCGCAATTCCAGCCCATTGCTTATCGGACTGGGTGATGAAATTAAGTTTGTAGCCTCTGATGCCTCAGCGATACTGCCTCACACTCGCAATGTCGTTTATCTGGAAGACGGAGAATTTGCCATTTTAACCAAAAATGATTTTAGGATAGCCAACCTGGACAGGAAGGCGATTGAGAGGAGTCACGAAAAAATAGAGTGGTCACCCGATGCGGTAAAAAAGAACAATTTTCCCCACTTTATGCTCAAAGAAATTTATGAAGAACCGGAAGCGGTGGAAAACGCAATCAGGGGAAGGCTGGTTATCAGAGACGGCTTAGCTAAGCTCGGCGGATTAGAAACGGTGGAGAAAGACTTAAGAAACATTAATCGGTTAATTATTACTGCCTGCGGAACGGCGTATCTTGCCGGCCAAATTGGTGAATACATGATTGAAGAGAGCGGAGGGATTTCGGCTGAGATAGAATACGCCTCCGAGCTCCGGTATAAGAAAAATAGTTTAAACGCGAAAACCGCTCTTCTGGCTATCAGTCAATCGGGTGAAACCGCTGATACCCTCGGGGCTCTAAAAGAGATAAAGAGAAAGGGGATTCTAACCCTGGGAGTGGTGAATGTAATTGGATCTTCAATTGCCAGAGAGACTCAAGCCGGAGTATATAACCATGCCGGGCCGGAGATAGGGGTTGCTTCAACGAAAGCATTTGTTTCCCAATTGACGGTTATGGCCTTGATTACTCTATTCTTGGGAAGGCAAAGAGGAATGTCGTTAATTGCTGGACGCAAAATAGCCGAAGAACTCCAGGCATTACCGGAAAAAATGAAGAAAGTTCTTACTCGGGCCGGAGATATTAAAAAAATAGCAAAAAGATACCATAAGTTCAATAATTTTCTTTTTCTTGGCAGGAAATATAATTATCCGGTCGCTTTGGAGGGAGCTCTAAAACTGAAAGAGATCTCATACATTCACGCTGAAGGATATGGGGCGGGAGAGATGAAGCACGGACCCATTGCTATGATTAGTAAAGATTTTCCGTCAATTTTTATAGCTCCATCGGACAGTATGTATGAAAAAACGGTAAATAATATCCAAGAGATAAAAGCCAGAAACGGTCCGGTGATAGCAGTTGCCACCGAAGGCAATAAAGAGATTAGTAAACTTGTTGATGATGTAATATATATACCCAAAACCATAGAGATGCTCACGCCCATATTGTCCGTAATGCCACTCCACCTTTTTGCTTATTATGTTGGTGTTTTTCGTGGCCATGACGTAGATAAACCTCGCAATCTTGCTAAATCCGTTACAGTAGAATAATATAATGAGGTCCGACCTCATTATATTAAAAAACAGCGGAAGTTATTAGTTGAACTCTTAGCTTTTTGTTTAATGCCAAATCATTTTCATCTTTTAATTAGACAGAAAGCAGATAATGGCATAGTGCAATTTATGCGTAAGCTCGGTACTGGCTATGCAATGTATTTCAATAAAAAATATGATAGGGTTGGATCTTTGTTTCAGGGTAAGTTTAAAGCAGTTCTAATTAATGAAGATGAACATTTTAAATATCTTCCATATTATATCCACTTAAATTCATTGGACTTAATATCGCCTGAATGGAGGGAGTTTAAGATAAAAGATTATAACAAGGCGATTAACTTTTTAAATAAGTATCGGTGGAGCAGTTATCTAGATTATAGCGGCTACAAAAACTTTCCTTCAATAACACAAAGATACTTTTTAGAAGAGTTTATTGGTAAGCCAAGCAAGTATAAAAAAGATACAGAAAATTGGCTAATAGACAGCGGAGCTAACTGGTCTAAATTAAATGAAACCATATCTAATGAGGTCGGACCTCATTAGATATGGAAATCTAGATGAAATGTATAATTCTTGCGGCTGGTGAAGGAGTCAGAATGAGGCCATTAACTGACAGCACTCCTAAGCCGATGCTAAAAATAAACGGAAAGCCAATTCTCGAACATATACTGGATTCGTTGCCGGATAAAATTGATCGGGTGATTTTGGTTGTTGGCTATCTCCATCGGCAAATACGTGATTACTTCGGTTATTATTACAAAAACAAGAAGATTGATTATGTGATTCAGCCGGATAAACTTGGTACGTTTCATGCTTTGGAGATGTGCAAGGACATGATTAGCGAAGACGAACAGTTTATTGTTACCTATGCCGATGATTTGCATGGCGCCGATAATTTTAAAAAATGTTCTGAGTCGGAGGTTTGTGCAATATTGGCACTGGAGGCTGAGGATCCTAAGAAGTTCGGAGTTATTGAGATAGATTCAGACGGGAACATTATCGGGATAGAGGAAAAGCCCGAAAATCCAAAGACAAATCTTGTTTCAACCGGTGTTTTGGTTCTGGACGATAACGTTTTTAAATATCCGGCCAAACAGCACGCAAATGGTGAATACTATCTGACAGATTCGATATCCCAAATGATAAGTACTGGATACAAGTTTAAGGCAATAAGGTCAAATTTCTGGCTACCGATCGGATATCCCAGCGACTTAGAAAAAGCAGAGCAGATTTTAAATTGCAAATAATAAATTTATGAAAGTACTGAAAATTGACTTAAATAAAGATTACTCCGATGCTCTAAAAGAAGCGACGGCGGTTCTAGAGTCGGGCGGAATAATAATCTGTCCGACGGATACGCTGTACGGCATCGGGTGCAATGCTTTGAACGAGAGTGCGGTAAGAAAAATATTTAGCATAAAAGAACGGCCATATGCAAAACCCTTGCCGATAATAGTGAGAAATATTAAATGGGCTAAGGAATTAGCTTTTGTAAGTAAGAAAAATGAAGGAATTCTAGGTAAGATTTGGCCGGGGAGAGTAACCGCCGTTTTGCCAAAAAAAGAAATTGTCCCGGATATTCTAACTTCAGGCCAGAAAACTGTCGGCATTAGAATACCAAATCATCCGTTAGTAGATAGGCTACTTAAGATCTTCGGTTATCCGATTGCTTTAACATCAGCTAATATTTCCGGAGAAGAGCCAACGCAGGATATCAATAAAATTATAGAAATATTCTCAGAACAGCCAATGATCAAAAGGCCAGATCTTGCTCTTGATATCGGTATTCTCCCCAGATCTGAACCGTCAGCTATTCTTGATCTTACCGGAGACAAACCCAAAATCTCCCGCATCGGTCCCTCAAAACCGGAGGAGTTTCTTAAGCTGTTACGATTATAGTTATAGACGAATCTCTTCCCAATTTTTCTCCAGTCCTCGTCTGCGTCCATATACTCAAACTAAATAAGGATTTACGTATCAATAATCACAGGTTACCCTCGCTTGCCCCCTCGCCACTATAAAGCTCGGCGCTCGACCTCGTGATTATTGAGTAAATCCTCTTTAGTTTTCTTATATTTTCTTGACTGCGGAAGGAGAATAAATTGGGAAGAGATTCGTCTATCGAGGGCGTTGTTCTTTATTGCGACTATGATAATATATCGAAGGTTCTTTTGAAGGAGAAATGAAGTGGCAAAAGAATTCAAGGTAGATTGGTGTGGAAATTCGGGTTACTGCTCTCCAGGTCCTAGAACGATGGAGACAGTTAAGTGTGGTTCTTGTGGAGCCAATATGGATGTTAGGCGCAATGTGCTTGGGGCGACTTCTTGGGCGGAAGCAATGGGTCATAGAGAACATCTGCACGATAGTTTTATCTGTCCAAATAAGAAAGAAGGTTGGCATGAAAAAATTAACGATTTGAAGGCTGAGTGGCGCAAAACTGCAAGTAACAAAATAAAGAAAATTTTAGAAGAGGAAGTCATAGAAATTCTTGAAGCTAATATTAAATAACCGCCTAACGGCGCATTGCCCTTCCGGAGCTAAGTTAGACTTAGCAAAGGAGGGGATTTTTATTTGGAATTTTGATGCTCTCTATGGCTAGCCAGAGACTAGCCATACTCCTCTGAATCCATTTGAGCTTCTTCAGTATAAATTCAGGATATTTATGATAGTTTTTCAGAAGACAAAGAATCGGGAGTGAGTCTTATCTGGCATTGGTAATTCTTATTACCAATATGTCCGAAGGACTGACGAGCGGGACCCAATTTTATGTCTGAAAAATGAATAAATATCTTGAATTTGTTGATGAAGCGAAGGTGATGAAGAGGAGTGTGGGGAGGCTCTGGGGTATATGAAGAGTGGATAATCTCTGATAAAATATAAAAATGCCATCTAAAATTTTCGAAATACTCGAAAAAGAGGAGAAACGTCAGAAGGAGACCATAAATCTGATTCCATCGGAGAATTTTGTGTCGGAGGATGTGTTGAGGGCTCTTGGGTCGGTTTTTACTAATAAGTATGCCGAAGGCAAGCCCCATCATCGCTACTACGCCGGCAATGAGTTTGTTGATGAGCTTGAGGATGAAGTTGTTGATCTGGTCCACCGGGCTTTTAATATTCACAAAGACGAGTACTCAGTGAATGTTCAGCCATATTCGGGCAGTATCGCAAATATTGCGACGTATTTTGGCGTTCTTAATGTTAATGATGAAGTTCTCTCTATGTCTCTTGAGCATGGTGGTCACTTAACTCACGGTCATACCGCGAGTATTACCGGTAAAATTTTTGAGTTTGAACACTATGGGGTTGGAGAGGACGGATATATTAATTACGACCAAGTAAAAGAAATTGCCAAAAGATTTCAGCCAAAACTAATTATTGCTGGCACTTCGGCTTATCCAAGAACGTTGGACTACAAAAAATTCAAAGAGATAGCCGATTCGGTTAATGCACTGTTGATGGCTGATATTGCTCACATAGCCGGTTTGATTGTCGGAGGAGCTCATCCGTCGCCCTTTCCATATGCTGATATTGTTACAACTACCACTCACAAAACCCTTCGCGGACCCAGAAGCGCGATAATAATTTGCAAGAAAAATTTGGCAGATAATATTGATAAAACTGTTTTCCCAGGCATTCAGGGCGGACCACATATGAATGCAGTGGCGGCAACGGGGGTGGCACTTGAGGAGGCATTAAGGCCGGAGTTCAAAGATTATGCTCAGCAAGTTGTAAAAAATGCAAAAGCGCTGGCCGAAGAATTAAAAAATCTTGGCTTTCAACTGGTATCCGGCGGAACAGATAACCATTTGATTCTAGTTGACGTTACTCCGCTTGGATTAACCGGCCAGCAGGCCAGCGACAAATTGGAAAAAGAGGGGGTAATCGTTAATAAAAATATGATACCCTTTGATACTCGTAAAGCTTGGGATCCGTCCGGAATCCGTCTTGGTACTCCGGCGGTGACTACTCAGGGAATGAAAGAAAAAGACATGACCGCAATAGCTAAGCGTATTGCGGAAATTCTAATCTCTAAGTCTTAATTTCTAATTTTAGGTAACTCTATTTTGCTTGACTTTTTAGTTAAAAAGGTGTATAATTGAAAGTACAGAATAAGTACTTTTGTATACTATTTGCGAGAATAGCCGTAGCGATAAGGGGCTGACTTTTAAGCACTTTATCGCTATGGCTATCAATTCAGGTGGCCACTGCTGTCGCATAGTGCGACTAAGACTACCGGCATAGTGCCGGAAGGAGGAAGTCATGCGTTGGAATCCGATAGAACAAATGCAGGATGTTGCCAACAAGTTTGGCACCGAGGAGCGTATCAAACGCTTCCAGTCCGGAGAACTCATACTCGTCGAGCGGACCGACCCTCGCGCGACCGCCATGGTTCTCAACTTCGAGCGGAAGGTTTCGGTGGCCAACCGCCGATTCATCGTCAAAGAGAGCTTTACCAAGAGTAATCCGAAGGTGAGGTCGGCTACATTGACAAGAGGATCGGCAAGCTCTTCAGCAAGCAGGAGGACGTGCCAGCAGGCGAGTTGGCCGTGAACACGCTCCTGCTGCCCAAGCACGACCCCGATATCATGGTTGCCCTCGGTCCGCAGTCCAGGCGTTTCATCAAGCTGGGTCACCTATACCAGCTGATTGAAGAGCAGGGTCAAGGCCAGGAGGGCCCTCTCCTCATTAACGGATATGCGAACATCGCATATATCCTTGACGAGAACGGCGTAGCTTGGGCGGTCCACGCGGACTGGGACCCGCATTACGGCGGCTGGTACGTGAGCGTCTACTCGGTTGCCCGCCTGTGCGAGTGGCCTGCCGGTAGCCTGGTTCTCTCGCAAGTATCTTCAGGGAACTAGGACTCTTGGGTTCTTGGTCCTTGGGTTGGTTCTGGTGCCCTACGTGTTGTCAACACGTAGGGCATTTTCTTTTTTCAATATTATCTATAATAGATTTGGATATTAGGCGAATCTGCTGACCTCCAATCGGACATCAGCGGCCGAATTCTAAGCGTGCATTTAGGTTGTTCTCGGAGCTTTAAAAACGAAGATACTTGGTGCGGGGCACTATGTGAGTTAGCTCACGAATTCGATACAGTCCTAAGAGTATTCAAAGGACAGTGGTAATGGATGTACTTCGCACAGAGCTTGGGCGGTCAACGCGAACTGGAACCCGAATTACGGCGACTGGAACGTGAACGTCAACTCGGTTGCCAACCTGAACGAGTGGAATGCCGGTAACCTGGTTCTCTCGAAATTATATTTGTTCAAAATCCCGGCTTCTACCGGGATTTTGTTTGTTTCTGCCAGCCACCTAGCATTTTGCCTATTTCATTCAGATTATTTGATAACGCTATATATCTCTTTACATCGAGTATTTCTATTTCCCATGCAATTTGTAATATAAATTTCAACATATCAAATGAGTCCGAGGCCTTGGTAAGATAAAATCCTTTTTGTTCGTGGTTTTTATGAACCGCAATAAATAAATACCCCAGAGTTTCAATAAATAAACTATCAATTTTTAGACCAAGAGCATATCGGTTGATTTTTTCTA
>MGKQ01000009.1:5667-29192 GCA_001795735.1 Candidatus Yanofskybacteria bacterium RIFCSPLOWO2_02_FULL_41_13 | reverse complement strand
TGGGGGGGGGGCGTAGAAGGATTGAATTTATTCATAGTTACGAGGATATAATATGTTTAGATAACTTGCTTTTAGCCTGGCAGGAGTTTATCAAAGGAAAACGAGGGAGAAAGGATGTCCAGGAATTCTCTCTAAGCTTGATGGATAATATAATATCTCTCCATCAAGATTTAAACAATCATACCTACAAGCACGGAGAATATCAAGCTTTTAGTATAAATGACCCTAAAACCAGAAGCATCCATAAAGCACCTGTTCGTGACCGTCTTCTCCATCATGCCATGCATAGGATATTGTATCCATTTTTTGACAGAACTTTCGTATCCGATTCTTTCTCATGCCGAGTAAACAAGGGTACTCATAAAGCATTAAATAGGTTCAGGTCTTTCTTCCGAAAAGTAAGTAAGAATAACACTAAAACCTGCTGGGCATTAAAATGTGATATTAAGAGGTTCTTTGAGAATATAGATCATCAAATATTAATTAAAATATTAAAAAGACGCATAGCAGATAAAGGTATCATCTGGCTGTTGGAAAGAATAATTTTCAGTTTTCATAAATCAATAAATAAAGGCTTGCCATTGGGTAATCTAACTTCTCAGCTATTCGTTAATATCTATATGAATGAATTTGACCAGTTTATTAAGCATAAATTAAAAGCCAAATATTATATTCGATATGCCGATGATTTTGTTGTCTTATCTCAAGATAAAGACTGGCTCTATGAATTATTAATCAAAATCGGAGACTTTTTATCTGAAGAACTACAACTAAAATTACATCCCAATAAGATATTCATTAAAACCATATCTTCGGGAGTTGATTTCTTAGGTTGGGTTCACTTTACCGACCATAGAGTATTGAGAACAGCGACTAAAAGAAGGATGATCAGTAAATTAAAAACTAACAAAAGCCCAGAGGCCGTAAGCTCTTATCTCGGATTGCTGAAACACGGAAATACGTATAAAATTAAGGAAAAATATGTTAATCAACGGCAAACAGATGGCAGGGGAAACCCTGGCTAAGTTAAGGGAAGAAATTGCTTCAAAAAAATTAAACCTAAAGATGGCGGCTGTTTTGGCTTGCCCCGAGGGAGTCGAAGGGTTAGCGCTTAAGAAATTCGTTGAACTTAAAGAAAAAGCGGCTAGGTCTATCGGAGTTGGTTTTCAGAGTTATTTTTTTGATGAAAATATATCCGAAAACGAATTAATCAAGGAAGTTGAGAAAATATCGGGCGATTCAAAAATTGACGGAATTTTTATCGAGCTGCCTTTGCCCAAACATATAAATATTCAGAACATTCTAGATGTTATTTCGGCCAGTAAAGATTTAGATGCTTTATCAAAACCGCTTCAGGATAAATTTTTTTCTGGTGATTTTTCTATTCTTCCTCCGGCCGTAGAATCAGTAAAGATGATTCTCGATAAATACAGCATTGATTTGAGGGGCAAAAAGATTGCCGTATTTGGCTACGGATTTCTAGTGGGCAAGCCCGTTGCTTTCTGGCTGGACAAACAAGGGGCGCAGGTATCGGTAATCAGAAGTAAAACAGAAAATCCAGCAGATATTTCAAGAGAAGCTGATATAATTATTTCAGGAGTCGGAAAACCTGAACTAATAACCGGCGGTATGGTGAAGGAGGGAGCAGTAGTAATAGACTTTGGTTACGGACGATTAAGGGGTCCCGATTTTTCATCTTTGACCAAAGGTCAAGATAGAAAAATCGAGGATCCTCGATTTGCTGATTCCGGCTTTGCCGGAAAGACAAATCGGGATAAAATGGTTGGAGATGTTGATTATGATTCGGTTGCACCAAAATCAAGTCTTATTACGCCCGTTCCAGGAGGTATGGGACCGATACTGATTACTACGGTTCTAGGGAACCTCGTAAAATTAAAGATTAAAAATTAAAAGTCAAAAATTAATGAATGAGGCTTTACTTATAATAATCAATTCATGGGCCGGACAAAATCAGTGGCTTGATGAGTTTATGGTATTTTCAGCCGAGTGGCTGGGATACTTTTTGCTATTGCTTCTTGTAACTCCATGGCTCCTCACTTTTTTTATAAAGAATGACCGCATTTCTTCTTGGGCAAGAACGGTCTTGCTACGACGGAGCTATTATAAAAAGATGCTTATCGTTGCTTTTGCTTCTGCGATTGTTTCGCGCTTTATTTTTGTTGAGGCAATAAGATTCTTTTACTATAATCCCAGGCCATTTATGGTTTTAGAAAATATAAACCAACTGATTAACCATGAGACGACCGGTTCTTTTCCGTCGGGCCACGCTTCTTTTTATTTTGCCCTAGCAACCGGAGTTTATTTGTACAATAAAAAAGCCGGCTATATCTATTTTATATTAGCCGGACTTATCGGTTTTGCCAGAATTTTCAGTGGCGTTCACTGGCCGCTAGATATTGTCGGAGGAGCGGTTTTAGGTATGGGGACTACTTACTTAATCCACCGACTTTCTTCCTTTAAGATTCTTTTCCCACTCATCAAATGACTGGTTTAGGTAATCTCTCGTAGCTCTGTCTACTGAAAACGCCTCATGAAGTCTTCTCTCAAGGGCGCTGTTAGTTTCACTTGATTGGAATCTTTCTGCAAGCTCTTCCTTAAGTACTCCCACCTCTTTTTTAGACAAAGTTCCGAGCAGAAACTTATACATACTAATATTCAGCAGGACTTCTTTTTGGCTATTCAAGGCAGACCTTCGTGTTAATATCTCGGTACAATATATATCATATTACTGTATTGAGCAAGTGATTTGACAAGTTCTATAAGAGGTGGTACAATTAAAATAACAATTAATTTAGGCAAGAGCCTGACTCTTTGACGGAAGAAGGCCATGAATACGCCTATTAGAGAATCTAAGCGTGGATTTGCTTTCGCCTCTTCCCGCCAGAGAATTACCTCTGGATCAGTTCTTTGAGTGGAGGTGCGCTATGGCATGGACTCGGCGGTTTATCATGGCCTTTGTAATAGTTGCGGCCATTCCCACGATTGTTGAAGCTCAAGACAAAATCTGGAATCAAGCCGACTCTAACTCTTTCATTATCGGTAAGCTGTCTGAAATGACGGGGGCAAAGCCTTCTCGTGTTACGATTACCTATGTAGCCCAGAAGGAGCTACATGATTTCTACTTGAAGGAGGCATATCAGGAATGTCTAGCGAGTAAGTCAACAATCGACATTTCTGTTATTAATGGATGTCGGGCAGTCGGGGAGAACGCAAGATTCATCATTTATGGTCGCTGGAACAAGGATCAGAATGACCCCAGCCATCTGGATATTACGCTCTGGCGTGAAGCCGGGTTCGAAACTTTGGTCCATGAGTTTGTCCATTGGTGGTTAAATACGCTTACTCCTTCGCGCGGACTACTGGACGATCACACCATTCTCAGTCCGATTGTGAATAAGATTATTACTGAACCGGAATTTCTCAGATGGCTTGAAAAAGTTGAGAAAGCGAGGATCAGGTAATGGCGGATGAGATAAATAAATGGCTCGGTTAAGACATAATTCTAGGTCTTGCCCGAGCCATTTTCGTATTGCCGTCTGGTCAAGTCCAGCGCTATCTTAAATTCAAAATTTCCATTCTGGTGCCCGAGGTGGGAGTTGAACCCACAAGTCCGTGAGGACACGCGATTTTGAGTCGCGCGCGTATGCCAATTCCGCCACTCGGGCATTTCGGCAAGCTTGATAGCAAGCCAAAGTACCATTGTATTTTATCACTTTTGCATTATTTTTCAAATAAAAAAACCTCATCTTTGAGGTCTTATCTTTATTAATTTAGCCGGATATTCTTCAAAAAACCACTTCAGCCACGTATTTTTGTCGGTGTCTTCCTGGAAGGAGAATACTTTAAGAACACCGTTAACGTGTGCACAGCCTGGAGCTAGACCGCTTAGTTTTATCGTTCCTTTCCAAATAATTGTATTTGGATCATCTTTCGAGTTTACTGTAAGAATATCCCCATTCTCCAAAATGTGGAGACCGTCATATGACCAACACTCATCAGCTATGGGCCGGAAATTGTGCTGACTCGTTTCGCACTCTGGTGGTAGTTGAAAGTTAAGATCAACAGCCTTATCCAACGGAATGTTCCGTATATTTGAGATATTTGCAGTCGGGCATTCCGAATTTTTGGTTCTATTCCAGTATAGGTAGCATTTATTGCAGATCAAATAACTAGTATTAGGTTCGATAAATTTTCTATCCTGGAATGCCCAATAACCGCCCCCAAACCCCGCTTCACAAAAGAAGTGCAAAATACCGTCAAGCTCCATCTAGGCCGCCTTCCTTAATTTGAAAAGTTCTTGTTAAGAGTATAAAATTAAAGTATCAGTAAATCAAGCCGTCTCTGCGCAAAAGTTATAATATAAAATGGCAAGAATAATCACTATCTGTAATGCCAAGGGGGGAGTTGGCAAGACCACTACAGCCATCAATCTGGGAGCTTATTTAGCCGCTCTCGGTAAATATGTCCTTCTTGTCGATATGGATTCCCAGGCGAATGCTACGGGAGGTTTGGGCATAAGCATACCTATCGATCACGAAAATATCTATCACGCCATAGTAAATGATCAGAATCCTTTATCAATGATAAAGAGAACCACGATCTTCGGATTTGATGTTCTGCCGGCCACTCAAGCCCTCGCCGGAGCAACTGTTGAACTTGTATCAATGGATGAGAGAGAATATCGTTTAAGGAAGGCCTTAAATTCTCTGAGAACAAATTACGATTATATATTGATTGATTGTCCACCGTCGCTGGGCATGCTCACGGTTAATGCTCTTACCGCCGGAGATAATGTTATTATTCCGGTCCAGTGCGAGTACTATGCCCTTGAAGGATTAGGCCAGCTTCTCCATGCTATAGATTTGATAAAACAGAGTTTGAATCCGGATTTGCAAGTCTTAGGAGTATTACTTACAATGTATGATAAGAGGATTCAGCTTAACCGACACGTTGTGAATGAAGTAACCAAGAATTTTCCAGGACGGGTATTCGATACAATAATTTCAAGAACCATTGATTTAGCTGAAGCGCCAAGCTACGGCAAGCCGATTATTCAATTTAGTCCCAGTTCTAAAGCGGCGAACGAGTATCGCCGTCTTGCGGAAGAGGTAATTAAATTGACCTTGTAATCATGTCTAATAATGTAAAAAAAATGTTTGGACTTGGAAAGGGTTTGGAATCACTGATCCCGGGTTCCAAGCAGATGCACCCCGAGTCTCAAAAAGAGAACGTTTTTTATGTTGAGATAAATAAAATCAGACCTAATCCTGATCAGCCGAGGCAGGATTTTGACCAAGACGGAATTAAAGAGCTCTCAATGTCCATTAGAAAATACGGTGTTCTCCAGCCGTTACTTGTTTCTAAAGTTGAGGAAGAAGGTCTAAGGGGAAGAAATGTATATTATCAGCTAATCGCCGGAGAAAGGCGCTTAAAGGCTTCTAAGCTGGCCGGTATTCCCAATGTGCCGGTTGTGATAAGAGATGATTTTGTGACTAAGGGTGCTAAACTTGAGGTTGCTTTAGTTGAGAACGTTCAGAGAAAGGATTTAAATCCAATTGAAGAAGCCGAGGCCTATGATAGATTGGCCAAAGAGTTTAGCCTTACTCAGAACGATATCGCTCAGAAAGTCGGCAAATCACGTGAGGTAGTAGCTAATGCCATTCGTTTACTGGCTCTGCCAAAAGATATTAAAGAATCGTTGCGTGGCGGTGTGCTTTCACGGGCTCACGCCAGAGCTTTATTAGCCTTTGGCGACGAGACAAAGCAAAGAGAAGTCTACGGCCATATAATGGGTGGACGACTTTCATCAAAAGATGTTGAGCAGATGGCGTCTTCGTCAAAACCTTCTAAAAAATCTAAACTATCAGTTCAGGAAATGAATCGTTTCCAAAATCTTGAAAAAAATCTCGGCGAAATGCTCAAAGTTCCGGTTCTGATCCGCTCAACCGACAAAGGCGGCCATATTGTCATCAAATTTGCCACTCTCCAAGAACTCAACAAAGTCGCAAAAAGGATTATTGACTAGTCGCGACTAGCCTTGTTCTTTAAAATAAAAAACGCATTGTCCGAAAAAAGCCGATAGGTCAAAAAATAGGGATAGAGCGAACGACTATTTTGACCGCAAAGACCAGTCGACGGAGAGGATGCGCTTGTCTTTTCCGGAGACCTTTTTGATATTAGAGCAGTCAACGGAGTGAATACTGACGCCTTGGTTGACGGTCATATAGCCTTTTATTTTATTTCCGACTTTAGGGTTACAGCATTTTGCAATTTTATACATAAGTCCCGTCTGGCCCTGAATCACCGGAGTTCCTTTGGGACCGGAGACTATGGCAATTTTCTTTTTTTTCTCCTTTCTGGCTGTAATTTTTTCATCTCCGCTCTTTTTACTTAACTTTTCAAGTTCTGATTTCTTCTTTTCTTCTTCGGCGAACCAGGACCTTATTTTCTTCTTAGCTTCAGTTGTCTTAACTATTCTCAGCCAGTCGTTAGACGGCTTCATGTTTTTGCTTTTTATAATATCTACCACGTCCCCGTTTTTTAATTTACGGTTAAGCGGAACTATTTTTCCGTTTATTTTTGCTCCGTTCATTGAGTGGCCAAGATCGGTATGGATGGCATAAGCGAAATCAATGGGAGTTGCTCCTTCAGGCAGGTCTTTTACGTCGCCCTTGGGGGTGAATGCAAAAATTCTATTTTTGAAAAAATCTATTTTTAGCTTGGTTATACCCTCCCGAGGCTTCATATCCTGCAAAAACTCCTTCAATTGATTTACCCACTCTGTTTCTTTAAGATTTGCCTTGAATATTTTTTTTCCGCTTTCCGAATATGCCCAGTGGGCGGCAATGCCGTTTTCGGCATGTTCGTGCATATCAGGAGTTCTTATCTGTATTTCAACAATTTTTCCCTTCTCGCAGAATATTGTTGTATGCAAAGACTGGTATCCGTTGGGTTTTGGGAGAGCAATATAATCTTTTATTAATCCGGGAAACGGCCGGTAATGCTTATGAATAACACCAAGAGCTTCATAGCAGGACTTAATGTCGGGAACAATTATCCGCATAGCTACAAGATCAAAAACTTTTTCCGCATCCATGCTGTGGTCTTTAATTTTTTGGTAAAGGCTGTAGTAATGTTTGGCGCGAGCATGAAGATCCAGGACAGATATATTTGCTTCAGTCAGATAGTGTTTTAGAATTGGTCTGGTCCTTTCTATATATTCCATTCTGTCGGCATACTTCCCTTTAACGTTTTTCATCAGCCAGGCGTACTCTTCGGGGTAAACATAAGGAAAGGCGGTATCTTCAAGCTGGCCCTTCAGCTTTCCCATTCCCAGTCTGGCCGCAATCGGGGCGTATATCTCAAGTGTTTCAAGGGCTATTCTCTTCTGGGCTTCTTTGTCCCGGTATTTGAGAGTTTCCATGTTATGATAGCGGTCCGCCAGCTTAATAAGAATTACTCTGATATCTTCAGCCATAGCAAAAAACATTTTTTTAAGAGAGCGGATGTTCTCGAAGGCAGTTTTTTGATTTGGCTGGCTCGGTGAATATTCTATTTTTCCAAGCTTTGTTACTCCTTCGACGAGAAATAATACCTCTTGACCGAAATCTCTTTTAATATCATCAGGCTTAATGTTCGTGTCTTCAAGAGTGTCATGAAGCAGGCAGGCGGCGATTGTTGTTGCATCCATCCCCAATTGAGATAAAAAATATGCCGCATAAAGCGGGTGGGAGATATAATCTTCGCCCGAAAGTCTCCTTTGTCCTCGGTGGGCAAGCTCGGCAAAGTTAAAAGCCTTCTGTATCAACCGTTGATCAGTCTCGTTATATATCGGATTTTTTAGTATTTTTTCTAGTATCTGGACCATGGTTGTTGACTTATTGATAGATTAAAAGTACTCTAATAAAAGCCTTTTTTCAACGAGGGTATGTTATGGAAGGTAATTTCGATAATTCTGCAAGAAGATACGAATGATTCGGAGACGAAAATAAATTAAGAGAACGATACGGAACATTTCTCGGAAAACAGTTTAGAAAAGAGAAGTTAACAGAAGAAGAAATACAAGAGCTTGAACTAGTTGCCGAGCTTATATTTTCAGATCATTAAGACCCCCGTATGGGTCTTTTTCAATACCCGAGAAAGCTCAGAGACTATACTCCAAGGAGGAAATAAAAAGCTACGAGCAAGAGATTGTTACCTTCTCGGGACCATGGAGTCGCCGGATTGCTTGGTTTGTCAACGGTCTTTCCTTGACAAAATCCGGCGACGATCAAATGAGTCTTGCCGCTGGAGCAAGGCGAATGGGTCCCGAAAGGTAATAATCTCTTGTGAGTTAAATCCGAGTCTGGGTATAGTCTTCTTGCAACTATTGAGTGTGGGATTCCATCTTTCTTGTATTTTTACATTGCGGGTAGCGACTGCAGGCTTTGAATTTTCCGAACTTACCGTCCCTTATTAAAAATTCTCCTTCGCCGCACTTATCGCATTTTTCGCCCGTTTTCTCTGGCGGGGGACCGGTTTTTTTATCTTTGAGGATGTTCTTACATTCCGGGAAATTAGAACAGGCCGTAAAATTGCCGTAACGGCCGACCTTAATCACCATATCCGAACCGCACTTGTCACATTTTGCCATAATTTAAATTCCAAATTACAATCATCAAATAACAAATAAATTCCAATAATCAATCTCAAACTGTTTGGGATTTAGAATTTTATAAAATTGGAGATTATTTGAGATTTGGTGCTTGATGCTTGGTGCTTACTTTTTAGATTTTCCAAAACTTCTCTTTTTCTTTTCCTCTTTAAATATCTCCAAAGCTCTCGGGAGTTCAATACTATAAACATTATCTTCTTTTAGCGAGCGAAAATCCTTGTCATGTACAACATATGGACCGAATCTCCCGATATTAGCACTAATTTCTTTTCCTGTCTCTGGATTAGTGCCAAGGACTCTGGGCAGGCCCAAATATTTAAGAGCGTCTTCCATTGTGATGGTGCCCATGTCTTTATCTCTTGGTATACTGGCTCGTCGGGGCTTTGGGTTGGCTTTTCCGCCAGTTGCCGGATTTTCTCCAATCTGAACATAGGGTCCGAAGCGTCCTTCCATGACGAATATAGGCAGGTTAGTCTCAGGATCTATTCCCAGGGACTTGTTCGGTTCCGGTACTGAACCGTCAATCCGTCGTGCGCCCTTGCATTCCGGATACTTTTCACAGCTCATGAATTTTCCTCCTCGGCCCAGTTTAATCGTCATAGAACTGCCACATTCAGGACACTTCCATTCTTCGCCGGCCGAACCAAGGTTTGTCAGCTTGTCTATCTTTTCTTTGGCTTTAACGTCTTTATGAAAGGGGATATAAAAGTCTTGCAGAGTTTTAGCATATTCTCTTTTTCCGTCAGCAATGTCGTCAAGTTCGTTTTCCATCTCGGCAGTAAAGGTGTCACTGATATAATTCATGAAGTTTTCTTCCAGAAATGAACTGACAACTTCTCCTATATCTGTCGGTTTTAGGGCTCTCCCTTCCTTTTCGGCATACTTACGATCACAAAGAGTTTTTATAATGGAAGCATAAGTTGATGGCCGGCCGATGCCTCGTTTTTCCAATTCTTTGACTAATCCTGCCTCTGAATAGCGCGATGGTGGTTCGGTGTACTTTTCTTCGCTCGCTATTTCTTTAAGATCTAAACTCTCATTTTTGCTGACTTTTGGTAACTCAATGTCTTCTCCTCGGGCGCGCTTATCACAAGCCAGCCATCCGTCAAATAAAACTCTGGAGCCGACTGCTGAGAAATTTGGAATTTCTTCCCCGATAATGTTAGCTGTTATTTTTGTTTTTAAGAGTCTGGCATCAGACATTTGTGAAGCGACCGTTCTTTCACGAATAAGGCGATAGAGTTTTTTCTGTTCTTCGGTGTATCCAGATTGTTCTAAAAATGCGTTTGTCGGCCTAATAGCTTCGTGAGCTTCCTGGGCATTTTTGCTGGCGGTTTTATAGGATCTTGGCTGAGCATATTCTTTTCCATATGTTTTTTCTATAAAGCTGACGATTTGCGATTGGGCCGATGAAGCGAGGTTGACGCTGTCAGTGCGCATATAAGTGATGAATCCCTGTTCGTAAAGCTTTTGAGCTATAGACATTGTCCGGGAAGGCGAAAATCCAAGGCGGGAACTTGCCGTTTGCTGTAAAGTAGAAGTCGTAAAAGGTGATCGTGGTAATCTCTTAACTTCATTTTCGGTAATGTCTTTGACAAACCAGGAACCGGGCCTGCTTTTTTCCAGGATCTTTTCGGCTTTTTCCTTGTCTTTAATTTCTTCCTCGCAGGCGACAGTAAAGACCCCTTTATTTTTACTGGAAACCCTAGCGGTAATAGTATAATAAGCCTCGCTTATGAAAGCCCGTATTTCTCTTTCCCTCTCGACTAAAATTCTAAGAGCGGGGGACTGGACTCTTCCGGCTGACAAACCGTAACGAACTTTTTTCCAAATAAGGCCCGATAGATCGTATCCGACAAGCCTATCGAGGACCCTCCTTGCCTCTTGGGATTTAACCAGTTGTATGTCTATATCCCGAGGATGGCTTATGGCCTCTCGGATCGCTTCCTTAGTGATTTCATGGAATACGACTCTGCTAACTTTTAATTTTTCATTTTTACTTTTTAATTTAGCAAGTTCCAGAACTTGCGATATGTGCCAAGCGATTGCTTCTCCCTCCCGGTCAGGATCGGTGGCAAGATAAATTTGATCGGCTTTTTCAGCCGTTTTCCTTAAATCTTCAATAATACGTTTTTTATCTTCGTTGACTTCATAATGGGGGATAAAACCGCCTTTGATGTCGATTGCTTTTTTGTTGCTTTTCGGAAGGTCGCGAATATGGCCAACCGAAGCTTGGACTGTAAAATCACCCCCTAAATATTTGGAGATGGTTTTGGTTTTAGTTGGAGACTCGACGATGACTAGGTTCATTAATGAAATTTAAAGTGTAAATATCAAAAATCAAAATTACGGTTCAAAATGTTAAAATTATCGAATTAAGACTTTTTTAATTTTACATTGTTATTTTGAACTTTGATTTTTAAGTTTTAAATTAATGAATATTTTCCGTTCCTCTTCTTTATTGTCCCTCTTATCTCAAGCATTGATATTGAGCCGATTATTTTTGACGCCTCTTCTTTCGACTCTCTTATTATTTCATCCGCCGACAGCTCTCCTTTCTCATCAAGTATATCAAGGATTTTTTGCTGAATCGGATCTTTTGTTGATATGTTAGATTTAGCACTTAAGCTTAGCTCGGGGTTTTTACCGTATTCTTCGAGAATGTCATCAGCTGATGTTACCATCTTGGCCCCGTTTTTTATCAGATTATTCGTTCCTTTTGAAACTGAAGAAAAAATATTTCCCGGTACCGCAAAAACATCTCTGTCCTGATCGGCGGCCGATTTTGCGGTTATGAGAGAGCCGCTTTTTTCTGCTCCCTCGACCACGAGCACTCCCTTTGATAAACCGCTTATTATCCTATCTCTGATCGCAAAATTTGCCCTGACTACATCTCCCTCGCTTTTATATTCAGAAATCAACAGGCCCTTATTTATTAGGATCTCTTTAGCGAGCTGGAAGTTCGATCTTGGTCCAATACCGTTATCATTAACGGTGGAACCCAGCACGGCAATAGTCGGCAGGTTGTTATCCAGAGCCGCTTTGTGCGCAGCGGCATCAACACCCAGCGCTAATCCGCTAACAATCGTCCAGCCCGTATCGGCCAATCCGGCAATTATACTTTCGGCTACCTCCCTGCCATACGAAGTTATCTTTCTGGTCCCGACAATTGCAAAGCAAAAAGTATTAAAAAGTTCTACGTTGCCTCGACAGTATAATTGTTTTGGCGGATCATGGATCTGGGCGAGTAATCTAGGGTATTCCTTATCTCCTTGTTTTACCTCCAGTATCGGATATTGCATTCTGCAAAGAATACATGCTATCCAGGTTCTGGTCAAATTTTCATTAAAATACCATTAATGTTATTATTATAATGTAAAATTTCAGGATCAAAGCGTAAAATGACAGTTTAAAATTTAAATTGTAATTTTGATTTTTGATTTTTGATTTTTGATTTTAATTGTATCTATCCGTTATCATTCCCGCTTATAATGAGGAGAAAAGGATAAGAGAAACTCTAAAATCAATAGACTCCTATTTAAGTCGGCAAAATTATGACTATGAGATTATTGTAGTTAGTGACGGCTCAAAAGATGGAACCGGCAGATTAGTAACTGGCTTGGAGGCTGAAGTCAGGGGATTGCGATTGATAGATAATCCCGAGAATCATGGCAAGGGCTATGTCGTCAGACAGGGCATGCTTGCCTCGTATGGAGACCTGCGTCTTTTTACCGATGCTGACAATTCGACTTCGATTGATCATCTAGAAAAATTCATCCCGTACATCAGCCAGGGCTACGATGTTGTTATAGGTTCGATAGCCGTTGTCGGTCATAAAGTTGCTTCAGGAAGTGAGCCGGCTTGGCGGAGAATATTAGGCAAATTAGGAAATCTGTTTATTCAAATTATGGCCGTCCCCGGTATACATGATACCCAGAGGGGATTTAAACTTACAACCTCAAAAGCTGCTAATCATATTTTTCCCAAGCTCACAATTAATCGCTGGGGATTCGACATAGAACTATTAGCTTTGGCGAAAAAATTTGGATATAAGATAAAAGAACTTCCGGTAGATTGGAAGAACGATCCTAACTCGAAGGTCGGGCTAAAAGCATATATCCAGGTTTTAATCGAAACAGTAATAATAAGATGGAACTTAATAATCGGACGCTATAACTAAATGGATACGAAGTCGCTCAACGAATTCAGACAAGATCTAGTCTCCGGCGAATGGGTGCTTTTTATGACTGGCCGAAGTCACAGTTTAAGAGGCGACGAGTTTAAGGATTTTTATCAGACAAAGAGGGAATGTCCGTTTGAAAATCTACTCGAATCTGGTCAGGAAGTAATTTGGCAGTATCCCGACGTCAACAATCTGTTTGCTACGCTTATTAAAAATAAATACCCTGCTGTCAGGTCCGGCCTCTGCACCACCGAACAATCCGTCGGACCTTTTAAAATATTTGATCCGATAGGTGATCACGAGGTTATAGTTTATCAGGACCACGATCACGGAATATACAAATTTTCTCTTGCCGAGCTTGAACAAACGGTGAAAGTTTATAAAAAGCGTTTTGCTGAGCTTGTTGAAAAATCCGAGTGTGCTAAATATATATTGATTTTTCATAATCAGGGAAAGTCCGCCGGGGCCAGCGTATACCATTCTCATTCTCAGATTATAACTATGCCGATTCTCCCGCCCGATGTTTTTAGAAGCGTTAACGGTTCCTTTCAGTATTACAAAGACCATAAAAAGAAGGTGTATGCGGAACTTCTGGAGTGGGAGCAGAAAGAAAGAAAAAGGATTGTTTATGAGAATAAGGAGTTCATAGTTTTTTGTCCTTATGTTTCCAAATATCCATATGAGCTAAGAATCTTTTCAAAAGAAGGCCACGCTCATTTCCACCAAATGCCTGATAGCTCTGATGAGTTTTTTGCCGATGCCGTATTTACTGCCTTTCAAAAAATGAAGGTTGCTCTGGATAGCCCTCCGTTCAATATGTTTATTCACACGGCTCCTCTTACTGATGAGTTTGGTGTTCATCTGCACGAGTTTTACCATTGGCATATGGAAATAGTTCCCCATTTAAAAATTGATGCGGGGGTAGAGATAGGCACCGGAGTGGCAATAAATGTAGTTGATCCGGATGAGTGCGCAGAGGTCTATAGGAATGCCAAGGTCTAATTCCGAAGCACGAAATCTTAAACAATGTATTTCTATATATTTCGCGAAGCGTATTTCAATTCATTTCAGAAATACAGTAGAAATAGCCTTGAAATACGGTAGAAATAAATTGTTTTGGATGTCATAATTTCTAGTTTATGGATAAGAAACTAATCGTAGCAAACTGTCCCGATTCGTCCAAAATCTTTTAAAGATTTTGATAACGAATCGAGGATCCACGATTTTGTAGATTCGGCTTTGCCGAATACAAAATCGGGAGAAGGTAATATGAGTAAGAAACTTATAATAGCTAACTGGAAGAACTATCCCGAATCTCTTGCTCAAGCGCAAGAGATTTTAGAATTTACGAACGACTATCTCGAATCATTATCAGAAAAAAAAGAATTTTCTTTAGTTTTCTGTCCGCCGTTTGTTTTTACGGAGGAGGTTTCTAAGATATTAAAAACATCGCATCTTGAGCACGAAGCTTTCCTTGGAGCTCAAGATATTGCCATCGAGGATAAAGCTTTAGAAGTTTCCGGTCCTATGCTTACAAAACTGGGAGTGGGGTATGTTATTATCGGCCACTCTGAGCGTCGCTGGAAATTAGGCGAGTCTGATAAGGTGGTAAATCAAAAATTAAAATCAGCATTAAGAAATACGATGGTGCCCATCGTATGTATTGGTGAGAAAACTCGCGATGCCGGTTTTAAGCAATTTCTTGAAAATCAGATCCTCAAAACATTCGAAGGTCTTACGGCTGACGAGGTGGGGAGATGTATTGTCGCTTACGAACCAGTCTGGGCTATCTCTACCAATCCCAACTCCCGTCCCGATACCCCTTCTTCTGCCCTCGAATCAATTTCTTATATCCGAGATATACTAAATACTAAATACAATATACTAGATACTCAATTTCTCTATGGTGGTTCCGTCAATTCTAAAAACGCAGAAAGCTTTCTCAAAGAAAAAGAAATTGATGGTGTTCTTGTCGGTGGAGCCAGTGTAAACAAAGAAGAGTTTGTTAAAATTATTGACATTGCTTCCAAAATTTGAACAAAGGCAGTCTTTGCGTTGCAAAGACTGCCTTTGTAATCACAGAGATGAGAATAATGCCAGGTACCAATTATTTAAATGGTAAAAAAGTGCTTTTGCGCTGTGATTTTGACGTGCCCGTCGTTGGCGGAAAGATTATAGAGAAATTCAGGATTGAAAAACAAAAGCCGGTTATAGATTTTTTATTGAAACAATCGGGAGTCGTGATAGTTGCCCATATTAAGGCGGCCAGCTCGTTTAAGGAAATAAAGCCGGAGCTGGAGGAGATGTTGGGTCATAAGTTTAGTTTCATTGATAGTTTAGGAGAGCTCGGGTCCAAAACCAGAAATTTAAAGCCCGGACAACTGTATCTGTTAGAAAATATCCGAAACTGGCCCGGCGAGGAGAAGAATGACGAATCATTTGCCAAAGTCTTGGCGGACGGGCTGGATCTGTATATAAACAACTGCTTTTCTACCTGTCACAGAAAGCATGCTTCAATTTCGGCTATAACTAAATTTCTGCCGTCATACGCCGGGTTTTTGGTTGAGGAAGAGACATCTCAGCTCAAAAAGGTAATTGATTCTCAGAAAGACGGGAAAGTAATAATCATGGGCGGAGCAAAGGCCAGGACAAAAATTCCGGTTATTAAAAATTTTATCAGTAAGTCTCAGAATATTCTTGTCGGCGGCGTGGTGGCCAATGATATTTTAAAAGAAATGGGCGTAGATATAGGTCTTTCCGTTGCCGATAGAGATACGGCCGGGTTGCTGAAGGGGCTTGATATTAAGGATAAGCGGCTGATGATACCGCTTGATTTTAATATTTTTGAGAAGAAGATTTTTGATATTGGACCCAATACTATAAGAGAGTACGTAAATAAAATTCAGAGTGCTAAGGTAGTCATCTGGAACGGACCGATGGGGCTTTTTGAAGATGAAAGATTTTCTGCTGGAACTAATGCTGTAGCTATGGCGATTGCCCAGTCTGGGGGCTATAAGACGATAGGCGGGGGAGATACGATTACGGTAGTTAATAGGCTGGGCCTTCTCGATAAATTCGATTTTGTCTCTACTGGCGGAGGATCCATGCTGTCCTTTCTGGCTGGAGATAAATTGCCCGGATTGGAAGCGTTGGGATATTATGAGTAATTATCATTTACCAATTATCATTTGCCAATAATTTACCATTTAACAATTCGGTCATTTCCGAAATGTATAAATAATAAATGGTTAATTCAATGGAAATTGAAAAATGTAAAATGATAAATAATCTTTTGAAGGATATTATCATTTTATATCATGCCGAATGTCCAGATGGTTTTGGGGCGGCTTGGGTGGCTCATAAAAAATTAGGAGACGAGGCCGAGTACATAGGAGTACACCATAACTCGCCCATACCCGAAGGTCTTAAAGATAAAGATGTTTACTTATTAGATTTTTGTTATCCTGAGGAAATAATGAAAGATCTTATCAGTAAAAGTAAAAGAGTGACCGCAATTGACCATCATGCTACGAGAGAAGGGGCAGTTAAGCTGACTACGGATTACCTATATTCCAACGACCATTCCGGTTCGGTTCTTGCTTGGATGTATTTCTATCCCGATAAGCCGGTGCCAAAACTTCTCAAGTACATAGAAGACAGGGATTTATGGAGATTTAGTCTTGGTAATACTTCTGCACTTTGCTTATTTATCGACACTTTTGAATACGATTTTTCTGTCTGGGATAAACTTGCTAAAAACATGGAAGATGGTCAGTATATAGCTAGTTGTATTGAGAAAGGAGAAATAATACTTAAACATGAAAACAGGCTTATTAACCGTATGGTTGAGGAAGGAGCTCGATTAGTTGAGTTCGAGGGCTACCAGCCTTACTGTGTGAATGCTCCTCATTTCTCCGCTTCTGATATTGGCACCATACTTATAGCAAAAAATCCACCTATTGCTATTATCTGGAGCGAAGACAAGGAAAGAGTTAACGTTTCACTACGTTCCGACGGTTCAATTGATGTGGCTAAAATAGCCCAAAAGTTCGGAGGAGGTGGCCACAAAGCGGCGGCGGGATTCAATTTTATATCAAAAAGTCAGTTTCCCTGGAAAGAAGTTAAAAGTAGTAAGTAGAATATAGTATATAGTATGTCGTATGGTTCAGAAGTGTTCAAAAACCTTACTACTTATACCTCATTACCTACTACTAAATCTATGCATAAATATACAATTCACACCGATGGTGGTTCAAGAGGCAATCCCGGTCCGGCCGCTATCGGCGTCGTTATCTCCGCCGAGGTCGGACAAGAAGGTCGGACCTCTAGAAATCTTCGAGGTCCGACCTCGGAGACCCGGTCCGACCTCGATTCTTTGGGCTGGAAGAAAGAATACGGAGAATACATTGGTGTAAAAACAAATAACGAGGCTGAATATCAGGCAGTTATTTTTGGATTAAAAAAATTAAAACAACTGGTTGGCAACGATAGTGCCGAAAAAAGCTCGGTGGTTTTTTATATGGACAGCGAACTTTTAGTAAAGCAGTTTAATCATGAATATAAAGTGAAAGACGAAGGTATGCAGAAGTTGTTCTTAGAAGTTCATAACCTCAGACTTGATTTTAAAAAAGTCGAATTTAAGCATGTTTTAAGGGGCAAAAATGAAGATGCCGATAAGCTGGTTAATCAGGTTCTGGATAGGGAGGGGAATAAATTGGGTCTATAAAATGCAAAATTTAAATATCAAAAATAAAAATTACAATTCAAAATCTTAAAATTTTATGATTTTACATTGTCATTTTCCATTTTGATTTTTACATTTTAAATTAGTAGCATGAAAAAACTTCTTGTCGTAACAACAATAATAATCATCATCGGAGCCGGAGCATACTATTTATTGAGGTCTGACCTCAATAAATTTGGACTATCTCCATCCGAACTGTCGTCCGAAGAACAGCTAGCTCCTATCGAGCCTGATCCGGTTTTTGCCGAACCGGTTGTTTTCGGCCAGCTTAAAGAGTTATATTCCGGCGACGGTTTTTCTTTTAAATACTCAAGCGGATACAAAGTGACTTCTGTTCCGGCAGAACTTGATGGAGTTAGCACAGAAACAGTAACAATAGAGAACGAGAATGGGAGCGGTTTTCAGATATTTATTATAGATTGGGATGAGTCAGGATCCATTACTCCTGAGCGGATTTGGCAGGACTTGCCGGATGCCGAAATCAACGACCCCAAGAACGCCGACCTCGACGGTTCAAAAACCCTCGTTTTCAACGGTTACGACGAGGACATGGGCGAAACATTCGAAGCCTGGACAGTTCACGGAGGGAAGCTATACCAAATAGTCGGCCCAAAAACGGCGGAAGAATTGATAATTGAGACCCTGGAAAAGTGGGAGTGGAAATAGATTGTAGTAAGTAGTATGTAGCATGTAGCATGGAAGAAAAAGATAAAATAAAATCATTCACTAATTTAAATGCCTGGAAGACGGGCCATAGTTTAGTTGTTGATATTTATGAATTAACAAAAAAATTTCCTAAAGAAGAGCTGTTTGGCTTAACAAACCAAATTAGAAGAGCAGCTGTTTCGATTACCTCTAATATTGCCGAAGGTTTTAGTCGGCAATCTCTAAAAGAAAAAGCTCAGTTCTATTCAATGTCTTTAGGTTCATTAACAGAAGTGCAAAATCAGTTACTTATTTCAAGAGATGTTCAATATCTTAATAAAGAAAGTTTTGATAAAATAGCAGAAAGGACTGTAATAATTAGTAAATTATTGAACGGATTAATTAAAAGTATTAGAGCTGTGCATGAAAATTAAATTCTTAAAATCTTTACCATACTACATGCTTTTGAGATGTAGTATGCAGTACGTAGTAAGGAAAATTAATCCTAAATTCTTCAAACCTCTATTTCTACCCATACTACTTACTACATTCTACATACTACTTTCTTCTACTACCCACGCCGGAACTATCATTAAGTCGCCAGCATACCTTGGTTTAAACGCAGGGTTAGTGGGTTGTTGGTCCTTCGACGGCTCATATACCAATGCTCCTGATTGTTCGGGGAATAATAACGTGGGGACTCTGACTGGTGGTCCTACTAAAACTGTCGGTAAAGTCGGCCAAGTCCTTAGTTTTGACGGGGTGGATGACTGGGTAAATATGGGATCTTTTGTTCCTGTGTCCGGTGGTAATCCCAGAACAGTCAGTGTGTGGGTAAAAGTCACATCTTCTGCAACCAATAGAACTATTACTTCTTGGGGATCGGATAGTGTAGCAGGACAACGTTTCACATTTAGTATAAACACTAGCAACACTTTATCTATCGGAATTGAAGGATCTGCCGAATCGGCTGTAACTGCAGTAGGAGACAATATATGGCACCATGTAGCCATTACTTGTTCTGGAAACAATCTTAATACATGTAAAATATGGGTTGATGGAAGACTAGATAAGACTTTAACAACTTCTGCAACTATCAATACGTCGAGTAGCGATCGGGGTTTAAGTATCGGAATATGGCCATTACCGTTTGGGCCATTTCTTGGCCAGATTGACGAAACCCGCATCTACAACCGCGCTCTCTTGGCCACGGATGTTGCCCGTCTCTATCGCATCGGGCTTGGTTCGACGGCAAATCGGGGAACGTCTGCCGAACCTTTTGACAAGGGCCTCGTCGGCCACTGGACCTTCGACGGTCCTGACATCTCCGGCACCCGCGCCAAAGACCGCTCCGGCAACAACAACCACGGCACTCTCACCAACGGTCCCACCACCACCATCGGCAAAGTCGGTCAGGCGCTGAATTTTGACGGGGTGAATGACCGCGTAGACGTGGGTGATATAGATTTTACTTCCGGTCCTTTCAGTATTAGCCTCTGGTTTAAGACGACAAACCAGACAAATGCAGAACGTCTTTTGTCAAAATGGTCATCCATAACCAATATCAATTATGAGATATATATAAAAACCACAAATCCAGCAGGTCTTATAGCTGGTCTTTATGACGGAGCCTTTCAATCTTCAACTGTAAATGGGACTTTTCATGATGGCCAATGGCACAATGCGGTTATGGTAGTAACAACCAGCGCTATTACGGCTTATGTTGATGGTATTGCTGGTTCTGTTGGCTCTCATGATAATAGTATCACAGGAAACAATATACAAACTCAAATTGGTGGAGCGACTCAAATTGGTAGCCCAAACTTTATCAATGCTATTATCGACGACGTCCGCATCTATAACCGCGCCCTCTCGGCCGCCGAAATCAGCCGTCTCTATCAATTAACTCAATCAAAATATAATTCCTCGCAGACCGATTCGTTAACCAAAGGACTCGTCGGGTATTGGAATTTCGACGGTCCTAATATTTCCGGGACTAGAGCAAAAGATTCATCCGGCAACAACAACCACGGCACCCTCACCAACGGTCCCACAACCACCATCGGCAAACTCGGCCAAGCATTGAGTTTTGACGGGAGTAATGATTATGTTGCAATTCCGAATAATAGTTCAATACAAACAAATGGGGTTATTACTATTGCAGCGTGGATTTATTTAACTAGCACTACGGCAGAACGAATAATTGTGAAAGGTAGTGAATACGAATTCGATGTTAGCGGGGGCTTATTACGACTTAACCAAGATAATACTGTTATTATGCAATCAACTGCCTACAGTTATATAAATAGTTGGCATCATGTTGTGGCAGTGTACAGTGATTCTGAAAATTATACAATGTTATGTATCGACGCATCCTGTATAACAGAAGGATCGGAAACTACTTCAATTGCAAATACTTCCAATAATGTTGCTATTGGTTCCGAACCAAATGGCGGGGGTAATTTTTTAAACGGCCAAATTGACGACGTCCGCATCTATAACCGAGCCCTTTCCGCCGCGGAAATTCAAAAACTCTACAACATGGGCAGATAGACAAAAACCAACCTAATGAGGTTGAACCTCATTAGGTTGGTCAGGTTTGATTATATTCATTTATTCTAAGAGTAAATCCCGCACCGGTTCAAGATTAAAATCTTTTATCCATGCTTGAAGATCCTGTTTGTATCTGTTATTAAATACTTCAGATATTAGGTTTTTAGAAATAACAGAAGGGAAGTTCTTGATATTTGAATAGTCTTGTAAACTGCTCCATCTATAGTTCTCGATATAATCTATTGCAGAGTTGAAATTTTTTATTTTTCCTTCTCTCCACTCTGGCGTATTCATATCGAGGGGATTTAAATGTATGTAATGGCAAAGGTATCTGAAATACTCGTCAGAACCGACATGAACTGCCTTGAACCTACCCTGAAATAGGGGACCGACTCTCTCATGTTTTTTGTTGAAATACATTGTATAGCCGGTCCCAAGTTTTTTCATAAAATTGACTATGCCGTTTTTCTGTTTTTGTCTAAGCATTAAATGAAAGTGGTTGGGCATAAGACAAAATGCCAATATATCCACGATGGGCTTGCGAGGCTCCCGAGTATAATGAGGTTCAACCTCATTATACTCATTATACTCGGGAGATCTAGAGTAGTAGTAACAGTTGTTGGTAGGGGTCGGATTGGTGTCATTAAACTGAAATAGGCTATGTATAAAACGAAACCGATCTCTGTCGTCATTAAATATAATTCTTTTCTCTACCCCCCGATTGTATATATGGTAAATCTCTTTATCTATGAATGGAGGTTTTATCATGAGTTTTAATCTATCAGATAATATAATGAGGTTCAACCTCGATAGATTGATAAGCTCGATAGATAGATTGAATTTAGTGTCTGGGTATGTTATAATCACAGTACCTTGTAAATGAGGCAACTACTGTGGGGCAACCCACAGAGGAAAGTCCGAGCACTTACCGCTTCAATGGAGCGGACGAGTAGTGGGTAATTCCCATCTGGAGTGATCCAAGAGGTGCGAGCAGAAACGTCCTGAACCGAAAGGTGAAGGAAAGCCCAGTCCTAACGTAGTTGGCTTAGCTCTGCCATAAGGATAAAAAAGCAGAGATGAAACGGCTAAACCCTTACTTGAGTGCAAGGTCAGCGTTTTCTTGATAAGTTGAGGCTTGTCCTTAGCTTGTTGAAGGATTCGAAAAGTTAGACCGCTATAGGTCGGTAGTGATATCGATCACAGATAAATTGTTGCCATCCCGAAAGGGATAACAGAACTCGGCTTACGTTTTACAAGGCCGAAAACTTCCCGAAAGGGAAGTTTTCGTTTGAAAAAGCTCCTTCTTTGTGGTAGTTTTGCGAGATTCAACCTTGGGTATTTTAGAGGTTGAACCTCTGGTTTTATGAAAAAATCTGACCTATTCTTTAATGTTCTGCGTCTGCCGGTTGATTCCCTAATGCTTATATTAGCTGGTTTGGTGACGTACTTTTTAAGAACGGAAATTCTATCGTCTTTTAGGCCGGTGCTTTTTGAATTTAATTTACCGTTGAGCAAGTTTCTCTATCTAGCCGTACCGGTGTCTTTTATTTTTATTGCCAGCTATGCTTTCTCGGGACTTTACTCGATAAAAACCAGGATCAGGATTTTCGAAGAACTATCCAAAGTAATTTTTGCCTCCTCAGCCGCTATTTTAGCAGTAATCATTTATATTTTCTTGCGGCAGGAGCTTTTCGATTCAAGATTCTTAATTCTGGGCGGATGGTTTTTTGGCATTATTTTTGTGTTTATTGGAAGGTTTATTATCAGATACGTTCAGGCTGTAGCTGTTGCTAAGTACGACTTCGGCGCTCACAAAATAATAATTATTGGGAAAAGCAATGCAATTTCGGCTCTTGTTTCAATTATGGCCGAAGACTTGTCTTTGGGTTATAGAATCGTCGAAGCGGTAGACTCTCCCGATATCGAAAGACTAAGAGTGCTGATCGAGAAATACCAGATTGATGAAGTTCTTTTGGCTCAGAATGACTACCCTCAGAACCAAATTTCGGAAGTGGTAAATCTTTGCCATGAGCATTACATAATTTTTAAACTCATTCCGACCGGATCTAACCTCCTGGCTAGTAATTTTGACATAGATATTTTTGAAGGTCTGCCGATTATAGAAATTAAAAGAACTAACCTTGACGGCTGGGGGAAGGTTATTAAAAGAGTGATCGATATTGTTGGGTCTTTAGCCGGCCTGATAATCCTATCTCCACTTTTCGGACTTTTAGCTCTCATGATCAAATGGGAAACGGAGGGGCCGATCTTTGCTCGTTTAGGCCGGGTAAGCGGAAGAAAAGAGTTTTATCTTCTCAAGTTTCGTTCAATGATAGAAAATGCAGAAGAGTTAAAACCTCTTTTAGCTTCATTTAATGAGAGAAGCGACGGCCCGCTTTTTAAGATGAGAAACGACCCTAGAGTCACAAATATAGGAAGGTTGATGAGAAGGATAAGGATTGATGAGCTTCCCCAGTTGATCAACGTGTTAAAGGGTGAGATGAGCCTTGTCGGACCAAGACCGCACCAGCCTGACGAAATAGCGCTTTACAGGAGGCACCAGAAGAAAGTTTTAGCAGTCAAAGCCGGAGCAACCGGTTTGGCTCAGACTTCAGGAAGTTCTGATTTAAATTTTGAACAGGAAGTTACTTTAGATAGTTTCTATATCGACAATTGGTCTTTATGGCTAGATACAAAAATAATCCTAAAAACTGTGCTAAAGATGT
>MGKQ01000009.1:0-5660 GCA_001795735.1 Candidatus Yanofskybacteria bacterium RIFCSPLOWO2_02_FULL_41_13 | reverse complement strand
TAGAAGCGCCGTATAAAGAAAGTAGCAAGTAGAATGTAGAAAGTAGCGTGGGTATGAAAAATATTTTAAATTCCGTAAACCATGCTATATACTACCTAAACTAGGCTACAGCCTAAATGCGCATAGCATTAGCCCATGAATACTTAAATCAATTCGGCGGAGCTGAAAGAGTGCTTCAGGTTTTGAGTGCAATGTTTCCGGAGGCACCCATATACACTCTTTTTTATGATACCGAAGCGACCGGAGGGGTTTTTGAGGGTAAAGACATCAGAACATCTTTTTTACAAAAAACCCCTTTTATTAAAAAGTATCACCGATTTTTTCCGGTATTTATGCCGGTAGCCGTTGAACAGTTTGATTTCTCTGAATTTGATGTGGTTATCTCCATATCTGCCTCTTTCGCAAAAGGTATTATTACCAAACCGAGCACAAGGCATATATGCTATTGTCTTACTCCGCCCCGTTTTCTATGGGACGATAGTCAGAAATTCGTTGAAGATTTCAGCTATCCATGGCCTATTAAGTTATTTTCTCAGCCCCTTATAACCTACCTTCGTTTATGGGACAGGGAAGCATCATCAAGGGTTGATGAATTCTGGTCAATCTCTGATTTTGTCAGGAATAGAGTCAAAAAGTACTATTCCAGAGATTCGGAAGTCATCTATTGCCCGGTTAATACCGATAAGTTTTATGTTTCAGAAGAGATAAACAATTACTTTTTTATGACCGGCCGGCTGGTTTCTTATAAGAGATTTGATTTGGCTATAAGAGTTTTTAACAAACTAGGCTGGCCCTTGAAGATTGCTGGAACCGGTCCTGAAATTAATAAACTAAGGAAAATAGCTGATAAAAATATAGAATTTTTAGGACTCGTTTCAGATAAGAGGCTAGCTGATTTATATTCCCATACTAAAGCCCTCATCTTTCCTCAGGAGGAAGATTTTGGAATTGTCCCGCTAGAAGCTATGGCCTCGGGTAGACCCGTGATTGCTTATCGTAGCGGGGGAGCGATGGAGACTGTAGTAGAAGGGAAGACGGGCCTCTTCTTTAACGAGCAAAGAGAAGAAGCATTGCTGGAAGTTTTAGAAAGCTTTAATACCGATAATTTTGATCCGGTTATATGCCGTAATCAAGCCGAGAAGTTTAATATAGGGGTGTTTAAAGAAAAAGTACTAGAAAAGTTAAAATCCGAAACACGAGATTAAAAACAATATATTCCCATATATTTTGCGGAACGTATTTCAACTCATTTCAGGAATACAATAGAAATAAGGTTGAAATACAGTAGAAATAAATTGTTTTAAATCTTCAAATTTCGAGCTTGTTTGATGGTAATCGGTATCGACATTCGAGTTTTGGAAAACAGGGTAAAGAGCGGTATAGAGGAATATACGGAGAATCTCCTTTCTCATATGCTTCCGCTCGATAAGTCAATAAAATACAAGCTTTTTAGCTCAGGAAAAAAGGATTTACTGTACAGCTATGATTGGTTACTAAAACCTAATATCGAAGTTCATAAGTTTAAGATACCGAATAAATTACTGCGCACTTCTTCATTTTTGTTTGATCGTCCTCAAGTGGACAAAATACTGGGCGGTGTTGATGTCTTTTTCTCGCCTCATTTTCTTTTAGCTGCTCTTTCACCGGATTGTAAAAGAGTAACAACCTTTCATGACCTATCTTATGTCCACTTTCCCGAATTTTTTTCTTGGCAAAGAAGCCTATGGCACACTATAGAAATGAAACCCAGATGGCAATCGAAGTTTTCTGACAGAATAATCGCTGTTTCTGATTCAACTAAACATGACCTCGTTAGTATTTATGGTGTTGATCCAACTAAAGTTTCTGTAATTTACTCCGGAGTCTCCCCATCGATCAAAAGGCCTACTGACAAGGAGCTGGAGAGTTTCAGATTGGCTAATAAACTTCCCTCTAAATTTATACTTTTTTTAGGCAAGCTGGAGCCTCGAAAAAATATTGTTGGCATAATAAAAGCATTCGAAGCTCTAAAGAAAAAGTATAAAGATCTCAGCTTGGTAATAGTGGGTTCAAGGGGATGGCTCGATGAGGGTATAGCAACAGAAGCTCTCAGGTCTACATATAATGAGAGTGTCATATTTAAAGATTATATCCCCGATAAAGACCGGAGCTTTTTCTATGGTTTAGCATCTGCTTTTGTATATCCCTCTTTTTTTGAAGGATTTGGTTTCCCGCCTCTTGAAGCAATGGTTTGTGGCACTCCGGTAGTTGTTTCCCACTCATCTTCACTCCCGGAAGTAGTAAGAAAAGGGGGAATCTTAATAAACCCTCATAATATCAGCGATTTATGCCTGTCTATTTCAAATATTCTGGACGATGAGCGTTTTAAGGATAAAATAAGCGCCTTAGGACAAAAATTAGCCGCTGATTTTACATGGGACAAAACAGCAACTGCAACTTTAGACCGTCTAATCAAGTAACTCATATGATACCTAGTCATCTCGTGGATCTCGTAGTAAAAATAAAAAACATACTTTTTGAATAAACTATGTTGTGCGACTATCTCCCCGAATAGTCATTAAGAAAAGTTAGCTGTTCTTAGCGAATTAATATTGCCGGACCCAGTATTAGAAATACTCTAGATAGGTAAAGGAGACTAACCACGATTTAATGGGTTCTGGCTAAGCAAGTAGTATAGTTTAATATTCTTTGAGGCTTAATCTATTAACCTTTATAAAGTTATCCTCAGCATATGAACTTTAGAATGTATCCAAAGTCGTGTTCTCATCAGCAATTTTAATCACCGTTTGAATCAGAGTGGATAGTTTACTGCTTACCGGTTTTTCTAATGGCTTTGTCTAGTTTAATTTACTAGCATATTACTATACTTTTAGCCCCATATATAGCGTTTTTAGGAGCGTGTCATCTAGGCCCTAAATAGTCCCATGAACAAGGCTCCGCTATGGGGCCTTAACATATAGGGATCGGAGACTCAATTTTAAGGACATTTTAGTGTGTAAAATCAGCAGGAAATTTAAGGCTGTTTTTTGTGGATAAGTAAGGTTGTACGGCTTAAGGTAAATCTAATATAATATACATAGTTGCTGAACTTCTCGTATTTCTCGAGAGTCTCGACAACAATTCTTTTTTTTTGTAAGTTCATTGAAAAATTTTCTGCGCTCAATGGAGTTTTTATTGCCATTGAGTTTATGAAGAAAACAAAAGAGAAAAAATTAGTCAAAAAAGAAAAATCAGGGAAGCCTGATCAACTTTCGCTTTTACCGGAGGGGTATTTTTCTTTAATCGTTCTGTCCGAAAAATATGGCTATGCTAAAGACTATATCGGGTGGCTTTCAAGAACCGGCCGAATTGAGGCTATGCGGTATGGTAAGTATGGCCAGTGGTATGCTTTCGAGAACTCTTTGAAAGAATACGTTTCTTCTCTTGCTAGCGCTAGTGAAAAAAGATACTCAGCTAAATCGAAAGAATTATCAGCGGTCAGACAAGGCAATCTCTCTTCTTCCTCTGAGGTGGTCGCGGATTTAACAGTGTCTAGGCCTGTTCCGATTTTGTCCTCAACGATGTTGGGTGAGCAGAATCAAGAATCCGAGGTTTTATCTAGAGAAAATCAAAAAACCAAAGAAGGGGAGGAGGTTTCTTTAGGAACATCAGCAAGTAAAATTCCCTTGGTTTTTAAAAAAACCGAGAAAATATCAGATCCGGCCGAGCTTTCGGCGCCGCGCGTAATTACGGCGGAACCGAAAACTCGGCCGGACACAGTTCTTTCCATTCCTCGTCGAAGCATCAGTGACGGCGAGCCTTTACATCATCAGGGCTTATTAAGCCCTGATGAAACAGTTCTTTATCATAAAAGTTCCTTAAGCGCAGAAAAAAAACTTACAAAAAGAATCAACACCGCCTTCACAGCTTCACTACTGTTAGGCGGTGTTTTAATTTTCCTCTATCTCTGGCCCTTCGGCCCCTCTGCCTTCAGAGAAGGAATCTACTCTCTGGGCAACTCAATCAAATCTCCCATCGCCTATCTCTGGAATAAATTCACTAACCCCTTTGGAGAATCAATCTATGTCACCGTTATCGGAGGAGAAAAAGGAGAAAAAGGCGATGCCGGTAAATCTGGTCAAAGCGCCAAGACCATCGAAGAGGTAAGAGTCACTCAAGACCTCACCCCCTCCCAGCTTAACGCAATCTATGACCGGATCAGTCAAATCAACGCCAAGCTGGATTCATTAACCCTGCAGGTTGCCGGCATAGACTCAACAGTTGTCCAGCCCCCGGCTTTTAACCCCTTCATCCAGCTTATGCCGGCTGATCCGAATATCCGTCCGACCGTTGTCATCAACCCCGATGACATCACAACCAAAACACTTACTGTCACTCAGACCGCAACCATCACTAACTTAACTACAGCTGGTCTGACCGTAACCGGCTCAGCTTCCTTCTCAGGTTTATCCGGCGCCGGCTTAACCGACTGCAACACCTCTTCCGGCAACGCTCTTCAGTGGGACATTACTACCGCCAAATTCTCCTGCACTACCATTACCGGAGGATCAGGCTCCGGTTCCGCTCTTCAAGTCAAAGAAGGCCTGACCAGCATATTAAATCCAGTGGCATCAATATCTTTTAATGCCAATGGATTTGATGTGATTCCCTCAGGTTCCCATGAAGTTGTAGTCAGCATAGATTACACCAACGGTCCCGCCTCCAGATCAGTCAACGAATCAATCACCGGTTTCTGGGAATTCAGATCCGGAGCAAGTTTCTCCAATGACCTAGAATTCTACAATAATCTCGGAACAAGATTCCTAACCATTGCTTCTACCTCTCTTGGCAGATTCTCTCTCGGAGACTCAACTCCTGAGACATTCTTTGAGATAGCATCCAGTTCAGGAATCACGGCAAGTATTTCTAATACCTTCTTTGTCGATGCAAGTAACTTCAGAGTCGGAATCAATAAACCATCTCCAGCCGTCACTTTAGATGTTTCCGGCAGTGCTTCTGTCTCTTCTAACTTTGAAGTAACAGGTTATGCCAGTGCTTCTGCTTTCAGAGGTCTTGCCTTCGCTGATGCTACCAGAACGGATGGTTGTTCAAGCACTACAGCCGATAAACTCTTATGGACCGCCTCAACCGGTAAGTTCTCCTGTGCAGCAGACCAGACCGGAGGCGGAGGAGGAACGGCAATCGAAATATTCACTTCTGACACTCTTGATAATGGAGGAGTTCTCAGGTCATCCGTATCCTTTGATGCCGGCAAGTTTACTGTAACTAACAATGCCGCAGGCTACTATGATATTGATATTAACTGGGGATCAGGAGGTCCGGCTTCTTTATCTCAGAATGAAACCGTGACCGGAGACTGGATCTTCAATAACGATGTCTTATTCCAAGACAACTCCACCGGTAGATTTATCTTTGCTTCCACCTCGCTGGGAAGATTCGGATTCGGCGATCTTACTCCGGAGACTTTCTTTGAGATAGCCAGTTCATCAGGAATCACGGCATCAATTTCAAATACCTTCTTTGTCGATGCGACTAACTTCAGAGTCGGAATCAACAAACCATCTCCAGCCGTCAGCTTAGATGTTTCGGGCAGTGCTTCCGTTTCTTCTAACTTTGAAGCTAGTGGCTACGCAAGCGCCTCCCAACTCTACGGAGCCAAT
>MGKQ01000008.1 GCA_001795735.1 Candidatus Yanofskybacteria bacterium RIFCSPLOWO2_02_FULL_41_13 | reverse complement strand
GATGAATCCATTTTTTGTTTTTTTCATAAGCCTATTCTATCTAAATCGTTCTAATTTCAAAGACAAGTTGCCTTTGAAAAAAGATGGAAGAAAATGGCCAAAGATACATTGTTAGACAAAATTACTGTCTACATAATGAAGGCTACCGATAAAGAGCTTCAATCTTTGCTGGATTTAATCAAGACCCAGCAGTTAGTGAATAAAAAGAGAAAGAATATATGTAAGCCCTGCAATGCAAAGTGGCAAAAAGACTTTAAGGAGCTTACTACTACTGGCGATGCATCGGAAGAATATCTAAAACATCTTGATATTTGTCCGAAGTGCCAGAATGAGCTAGAAAAACTATTTCAGAAACAATCAAAAGCACTCGAAGCCCTGGCTAGAGATATTAATAAGAAATCCTAATCTTTCCTAGACAGTCGACTTAACCGTCGGCTTTTTTATTTCCCAAATTCATGTTATTAAATCTTCATGCGAAAACTATCTCTAACTCATCTGGTTATTTTGCTTTGCTTAGCAGTTTTTGCCTTCTCAACACATTCCATCGCCTCTCAGAAAGATGGGCTCTTGAAAGTCCATTTTCTCGACATTGGACAAGGGGATGCGATTTTTATCGAAACTCCTTCTGGTTTTCAATTGCTTATTGATGGGGGACCGGGGAATCAGGTTTTATCTAAACTAGGCGAAGTGATGCCTTTTTATGACAAGTCTATCGATTTAGTAGTTTTAACTCACCCTCACTTTGATCACTACGCCGGCCTGATCGAGGTTCTATCAAGATATGACGTAGATAGCATTCTGGAAGCTAAAGAAGAAGATAATACAGCTGGATTTAGCGCCTGGCGGGAGGCTGTTAAGAACGAGGGGACAAACCAAATTGAAGCCGTTGCTAGCAGGACTATCAACTTAGGAGACGAGACTCAGTTGGTTGTTTTGTATCCGAAAGAATCTCTGGAGGGCCAAAATTTCAAAAACCCGAATGATAGTTCTGTTGTTTTGATGTTAAAATATAAAGAACTGGAAGTTTTATTAACCGGAGACATTGAGACTAAAGGGGAGAGGGCAATGCTTCTTGATGGTATTAATCTCGATGCTGATGTTGTGAAGATCGCTCATCATGGTTCCAAGACATCTTCAACCGAGGAACTTTTATCAGCCGTAAGTCCGGAAGTAGCAATTATCCAAGTTGGAGAAAAGAACCGATACGGCCACCCATCGCCTGAGGTCTTGGAAAGACTCGAAAACTATGATATAAAGTATTATCGTAATGACCTAGACGGTGATGTTAAGCTGATTAGCGACGGATTAAATTATCAGATAATTACTTATTAGACAGATATATTTCTAGGGAGGAAATTCGCAGGCAAAATTGGCTTGGTTTCCTATTCTGATAGGAACAATTTTGACGAGAAGAACTTAAGATTCGGTTTTTGCTGGATTAAGGCGAAGGTTTTAGAAGCGTGCTTTAGCCGCTTCTGGAATCGCCTCAGAAACCGAATGTGGCCCGAGTCGGAAATATATCTGTCTAATAAATTTAGACATGCCTAATAAATTCGAACGAACACTTGTCATATTAAAACCCGATGCGATTCATCGGGGTATTACGGGTGAAATACTAGATAGATTTGAGCAAAAAGGAATAAAACCCGTCGGCATGAAAATGGTTAAGCTGTCCGATTTGATCCTTGATAAGCACTATGCTCAGCACAGGGGAAAGCATTTTTTTGAGCCGACTAAAAAATATATGAAAATGCTACCCGTCGTTTTAGTGGTATTGGAAGGTTTAGATATTGTAAAAGTTGTTCGTACTATGTGCGGTCCGACTGATGGCAGGAATGCCCCTCCAGGGACTATCCGGGGCGACTACAGCGCAGGCATATCTAGAAATATTATTCATTCATCTGAAGATGGCGAGGCGGCCGACAGGGAGATAAAACTTTATTTTAAGTCTACCGAGATTTTTGGCTATGATAAGCTGGATGCTGACTTCTATTATGATGTTGAAAGGGGGGAGTAAAAGTTGATAAGATATCCACTTTTTTGTTTTTACCGGCTTGGTATAATTAGTGTAGGCTCTTCTTTTGCTTCCAAGCTTTAGAACAAGTTGTCTTATCAGGGAGTCTTATTATTTGATAGTTCTGGTGAGTTGCGAAGTATCGCAGTTCCGATGGGCTATCGTGCAGACACCCACTAGCTACAAAGCTGAAGACTTGAGGCAAAGGATGGGTCCTAATTAAAATCCCGCACTACTGCGGGATTTTAATTTCCGATGTCGGGCTGCCGCGAATCGAACGCGGATCACATGACCCCCAGCCATGCATAATAACCGTTATACTACAGCCCGATGGTCTAAATATTACTCAGAAAGAAATGTTTTGAGTTCTTCCATGATTGCACTGTAGACGTTGTCAGATTCATTTTCTAACTCATCTGACTTAGAAATATTTTTTTCTTTTATAATTTCGTCGATTACCCTAAGAAGATTCTTATATCTAGCTTCTACTTCGGTTGACTTTACTCCTCTAGCAAATTCTATAAAAACTTCTAGCTGGGCTTTTAGCTCCTTTAAAACTAAGATGGCAGCTCTGTGCTTAGCTAATATTTCTCTAGCTTCTCTAGCTTTTTGTTTTAACTCCTCGATGTCCAGCTTGTCCAAGCCTACTTCTGGATGTTTAGATTTGTATGTCGCAAGCCATAGATTCGCTAACTCGCTGATTGTTCTACTATCAGCTCCTACAACTAACAAGGGAATCTTCCCCATTCTGCCCTGAATATCATTGCGTTCAGATTTGAAGTATTTTACTTGAGTTAATGTGCCGTCTCTTATGTGTTCTTTTATTATAGCCAACTTCTTTTTTACTTGCTGAACTGACGATGTAACATCTACTCCCATAGCCATATACTGAAAAGAATCATCTCTCTCAAATTCAGCTATCATATCGACACCATTAAAAAGGTCATCATATTCAGAGGGTGTTATTGTCGCTGCATCTTTACCAAACCACTCACTAAGCTCTATTTGTTGAGAAAGAATAGCTTCTAGGAGGCGAGCCCTTCTTTTTAGAGGTCCATCTATTTTTTCAAATTTAGCCCGTTTTCTTTCTACGGCAACGTTATCTCTTGCTATCTCCTCCTTTCCATAGATTTCCTCAAATTCCTCCAACTTTATTGCAAGATCTTCATGCTCGGGAATTATTAAATCAAAAGCCTCCTCTTCAACGCCAGAGATATGCTCCGAGGATTTTATTTGAGGTAACGATTCTTTTATCACCTCTGGTTTATTATTTTATTTAGTCTTATGGAGAGTTTTTATACAGTCGGTACACATTTTAACCCTTTGACCGTCAACTTTTGTCCATTGGAGATTGGGATAGCGCCGAGATTTAGAGGTCGGATTATAATGGCCTCGCAATAGTTTGCGAGTAGTTACCATTCTTGACCCCTTGCCACAGTTTTTACATTTTGTAGCCATAAAAATTTATCATTTATCATTTACCAATAATTTACTATTTAACCATTGAATCATTTTCTGAAATATATAAATGGGTCAATGTTAATTTAGTAGAAATTGGAAAATGGGAAGTGTAAAATAATCGTCTTGATAGTATATCCCAAACTTGTTATTCTTGCAAGTACTATGGAAGGATTACTATTGCCAATTTTTTACATTATTATAATTTTATACTCCGTTACTATTCACGAGGTTTCTCATGGATTGATGGCGAATTCTTTAGGTGATTCGACAGCTAAAAATCTGGGGAGGTTAAGTCTTAATCCGATTAAGCATCTCGATCCATTTGGTTCGGTTTTGCTTCCTTTTCTTCTTTATATAACAACGGGTTTTGCTTTTGGCTATGCGAAGCCTGTGCCATACAATCCAAACAATCTAGTTGATCGCAGGTACGGTCCGGTTAAAGTTGCTGTTGCTGGACCGGCATCCAACCTTATTTTGGCTCTTCTTTTCGGTTTTAGTCTGCGTCTTATGCCCGATGTATTCTCTTCTTCTCTGGTGCCGGAATTGTTTGGAATGATAGTCATGCTCAATCTGGTACTTGCCGTATTTAATATGTTTCCAGTTCCACCCCTCGACGGCCACTGGCTTTTAATGGCATTTTTGCCCGATAGACTCAACGCTTTAAAAGTTTATATTTATAAAAATAGCTTTATTCTTTTTCCAATATTTTTAGTTATTTTTATGGTTTTTATGTCGCCGGTGATTAATAAACTATTCAAGCTAGTAACAGGAATAGAACTTTGACACTTTACGGCCCCTTCTGCTATACTATCGAAGACCTTTAGGGTCTTATTTTATGTCGTTTATCCAAGAGCATCTGCTTTCAATGCGATTGGCTATAAACATATAACCCCGCCTTCTAAGCTTGTTGTATGAGGCATTTTTTGTAGGAGATTATTTATTTAATTAAAGCTTAGAATATTACGACGGGCGTAGAGGGCGGGGTGACGAGTTTTGTGAGATGCTCGTCTGCTCACAGATTCGCACTTCCTTGCAGACAAAATCGTCATGCCGACATTTAGACAACTATTAAAGAATCCTCGCAGTATTTCCAGAGCGAAAACAAAGTCGCCTGCTTTGGCATTCGGTTTTAATACTTTACAGAACAGGCCTAAGGAGTATCCATCGTCTTTTAAGAGGGGAGTCTGTATTCAGGTAAGGACAACTACGCCTAAGAAGCCTAACTCAGCTTTAAGAAAGATCGCCCGAGTCAGATTGACTAATGGCATGGAAGTTACCGCATATATTCCGGGTATAGGCCATAATTTACAGGAACACTCCGTCGTGGTTATAAGAGGCGGAAGAGTTAAAGATCTGCCGGGCATAAGATATCATATAGTCAGAGGAGTTTTAGATAGTTCTGGTGTGGAAGGTCGTATGCAGCAAAGAAGCAAGTATGGGGCAAAGAGACCAAAGTAATTGAAAATACAAATATCAAAATGTAAAATGACAATTCGGAATCTTAAAATCTTTATGATTTTACATTGTAACTTTTAATTTTGATTTTTAAATTTTAAATTTAGCAAAGCGATGAGACGTCCAATAAAAAAAAGAGCCCAAGTAGAGCCGGATATTAAATATTCAAATGTTTTAGTTGCGAAATTAATCAACTATTTAATGAAAGAAGGTAAAAAAGCTGTGGCAATGAAAGTTGTTTACGACACATTTTCAATAATTGAACAAAAAACCGGCAAGACCGGTCTGGAGATTTTCGAAAAAGCCCTTGATAACGTTACTCCTCAAATGGAATTAAGATCCCGCCGAATTGGCGGAGCTAATTACCAGGTACCGATTGAAGTACGGCCTGAAAGAAAAGTAGCTCTGGCATTGCGCTGGATTCTTATCGCGGCAAGATCGCAAAAAGGAAAGCCAATGAGAGAAAAACTTGCAGAAGAACTGATAAATGCGGCAAATAATACTGGCAATGCGGTTAAGAAGAAGATGGATGTGCATCGAATGGCTGAGGCCAATAAAGCCTTTGCTCACTTTGCTTGGTAAGGGCTTTGTCTAAAATTTGGAGCCGTAGGTGAACAAATTTTAGTTACAAAACCTTACCCCGCCCTCTAAGCTTGTTGTGTTAAGAACCGCTTATTTAAAAGTCAGTGCTGTTATAAGAGATTAAATATATACGACGGGCATAGAAGGCGGGGTGTCGAGTTTTATAACTGCTTCGTCTACTCAAAGATTCGTATTTCCTCACAGATAAAATCGTCATGGCAGATTATCCAATAAATAAAATTAGGAACTTTGGTGTCATAGCTCATATAGATGCAGGTAAAACAACCACTAGCGAGAGGATTCTCTTTTATACCGGCATTTCTCATAAGATAGGCGAGGTTCACGAAGGGGATACAATTATGGACTGGATGGAACAGGAACGGGAGAGGGGAATAACAATTACTGCTGCCGCAACAACGGCTTATTGGTCTCCGACAGATGCTAAGGATAAGGAAGCTGAAAAAGTTAAGCTCAATATTATTGATACTCCGGGTCATATCGATTTTACCATCGAGGTTAAACGCTCATTAAGAGTCCTCGATGGAGCAGTTGTCGTATTCGACGGTGTCGCCGGTGTAGAGCCTCAGTCTGAAACCAACTGGCGGTATGCTGATGATTACAAGGTTCCTCGTATCTGTTTTATAAATAAACTTGATCGTTTGGGTGCTTCTTTTGACCGATCTTTTAAGTCAATTCTCGAAAGACTTTCGCCGAACGGATTAAAGCTTCAGATACCAGACGGCCACGAGGATCAGTTTAAGGGCGTTGTAGATTTACTCACGATGGAGTATGTAACTTCTGAAGGACAGAAAGGAGAAAAAGTAATTAAAGGACCGATTCCTGAGCATCTAAAAGCTGAAGCCGAGAGAGAAAGAGCTAATACCGTAGAAAAAATCGTTGAGCACGATGATCAGGCTATGGCTGATTATCTTGAAGGCAAAGAAATTAGCGTGGACAGGCTTAGGCAGATATTAAGAAAGGCGGTTATAGAAAATAAAATTTTCCCGGTTTTTTGCGGTTCAGCTCTGAAGAATAAGGGAGTTCAGCTTATTCTTGATGCAGTAGCATATTACTTACCGTCACCCCTGGATATTCCTCCGGCTGTCGGAGTTGATTCAAAAGGTCAGAGCGTAGAAGCTAAACCGGACGATAATTTTTACTTTTCAGCCCTAGCCTTTAAAACAGCAACCGATCCATTTGTCGGTTCGCTTACATTCTTCAGGGTTTATTCCGGCAAGCTTTCTTCCGGCTCTTACGTTTTAAACACCAGAAGCGGTCAGCAGGAGCGCATCAGCCGTATTGTCAGGCTTCATGCGAATCAGAGAGAAGAAATAAAAGAAATATATGCCGGGAATATTGCCGCAACGGTAGGACTTAAAGATACTAAGACGGGCGATACTCTCTGCGATCCTGAGCACCCGATCATACTTGAGGGCATAGATATTCCTGAACCGGTTATATCTCTCCGTATAGAACCTAAAACTAAAGCTGATCAGGAGAAAATGAGTTTGTCTTTGAGAAAACTATCCGACGAAGATCCGACTTTTAGAATTAAAACAGATGAAGAAACGGCCGAAACAATTATTTCCGGAATGGGCGAGCTTCATCTGGAAATTATTGTTGACCGGCTAAAGAGAGAATTCGGCGTCGGAGTGAATGTCGGCCGGCCACAGGTTGCTTATAAGGAAACAATCACCGGAACTGCCGAGGCTGAAGGTAAATACATCCGCCAGTCAGGCGGTCGCGGTCAGTATGGCCATGTTTGGTTAAGAATCGAGCCGAAAGAACGAGGAAGCGGATTTGAATTTGTTAACGCAATCAGAGGAGGATCTATTCCGGAAGAATTTATAAATCCGACCGAAAAAGGCGTGAGAGAAGCTATGGATAAGGGTGTCTTGGCCGGCTTTCCTTTGGTTGACATAAAAGTTACTCTATACGATGGCTCTTATCATGAGGTTGATTCCTCGGAAATTGCCTTTAAAATTGCCGGAGCAATAGCTCTTCAGGAAGTTTCAAAGAGGGCAAAGCTTGTTTTGCTTGAGCCGATAATGAAGCTTGAAGTTATTACTCCCGATAGATTTATGGGTGAGACTACCGGTGATTTAGCATCGCGCCGTGGTCAGATTGAGAATATGAGCGAAAGAGGACAGCTTAACTTAAAAGTTATTAGCGCCAAAGTGCCTCTATCGGAAATGTTCGGTTATGCTACCACTTTAAGATCATTGACTGAAGGCAGGGGAACCTTTACCATGGAATTTAGCCGCTATGAGATAGTTCCGCAGAATATTGCAGGCCAAATTATGGAGGGAAAAAAGTAAATATGCAATACCAATATACGAATCCATTCGAATGATACTAATAAATACGAATAATAAAGAATCAGTATCGTTTGTATCATTAGTAAAATTAGAAATTAGTATATTTAGTATCTTACATTCATGCAGATTGACGAGCTTAAAAAACTTATAAAAAATTCGACCTCTGTTTTAGTATTAGATAATGGCGATCCATTATTTGTGGTCTTAGACTATAAAATGTACAGAGATTTGGTAAAAGATAAGGGAGAAAAGGAAATTCCTATTAATCACTCGGTCGGCAGAGATAATTTTAATGGATATAGCCACCATGAGAGAGAAACGGAGATATTAGAGAGGCTGAATAAAGAGATACTAGCCTTGAAGAATCAAATTGAAATGGAAGAAAAGAATGCACATGGCGGGGTTGACTAAATTTTTCTATTAGATTACAATAGATACTACACATAAAATAATAACTAACAGCTAAAAACTAAAGACTAAAGCAGTTTTTATTTGCTTTAGAAATTAGAATTTATGCTTTAGTTTTTTAAGAATGGCAGGAAAATTCGAAAGAACTAAACCGCACTTAAATGTCGGCACAATCGGTCATGTTGACCACGGTAAAACTACTCTAACCGCGGCTATTTTGCATACATTAAACTTGTATAAAGATGATGGCTATGGAGCTCGAGTCGAGGCTGTTGACCAGATTGACAATGCTCCGGAAGAAAAAGCCAGAGGTATTACGATTGCTCTTCATCATTCCGAATATGAAACTCCCAAAAGGCACTATGCTCATGTTGATGCTCCCGGCCACCAGGACTACATTAAAAACATGATAACCGGCGCTGCCCAGATGGATGCGGCGGTTTTGGTTGTTGCCGCTTCAGATGGACCGATGCCTCAAACCAGAGAGCACATTCTTCTTGCCAGACAAGTCGGCGTTCCGTATCTTATAGTGTTTTTGAATAAAGTTGATCAGGTTGATGACCCGGAGATGATCGATCTTGTTGAAACCGAGATTCGGGAGCTTTTGAACAAATATCAATTTCCTGGAGATAAGACCCCAATTATCAAAGGATCAGGCTTAAAAGCTCTTGAAGGCAAATCAAAAGACGATGAGTGGGTCAAAAAAGTCAAGGAATTAATCGATACCCTTGATTCATACGTGCCAGATCCAGTTCGAGAAACAGAAAAACCGTTCTTAATGCCGGTTGAAGATATTTTTTCAATTGAAGGACGCGGAACTGTCGTTACCGGAAGAATCGAACGAGGCAAGGTTAAACTTAACGAAGAAATCGAAATAGTCGGTTTAAAACCGACAGCCAAGACAGTTGTTACCGGAATTGAAATGTTTAACAAATCTCTTGATGAAGGTATGGCCGGTGACAACGCAGGGCTATTGCTTCGAGGTGTTAAGAAGGAAGATATTGAGCGCGGTCAGGTATTGGCTAAACCGGGAACTATTACTCCGCATACTGAATTTGATGCTGAAATTTACGTTTTGACCAAAGAAGAAGGGGGACGACACACTCCATTTTTCAAGGGCTACAAACCTCAATTTTATTTCCGAACCACTGATGTTACCGGCGAGGTTATTCTTCCGGAAGGAGCCGAGATGGTTATGCCGGGAGATACTGCCAATTTGAAAGTTAAACTTATTGCTCCGATTGCCATGGAAGAAAAACAGCGATTTGCTATTAGGGAAGGCGGTAAGACTGTCGGAGCAGGAGTTGTGACAAAAATCAATGCGTAATTAAACTTCAGCACTGATCTAAGCTCGGTGCTGACTGTTCTTTGTAAAGGCAATGGCAACGAAAAAAGAAAAAGAATTAAATCAAAAGATTAGAATCAAACTGCGGGCATACGATAATAAGATTATAGATAAGTCCGCTCAGCAGATTGTTGAAACGATAGAACGTAACGGCGGTAAACCTACCGGTCCTGTTCCGTTGCCGACAGAGATACATAAATACACCGTTAACCGGTCTTCCTTTATTGATAAGAATTCCCGAGAGCAGTTTGAAATGAGAACGCATAAAAGAATCATCGATGTTCCGAGTCCAACCCCGAAGATAATTGATTCATTAATGAACCTTAATCTACCAGCAGGAGTCGACATTGAGGTTAAGATGTGAGTATTTCTAGAAGAGGCCGAAGGCCGATTCGCTAGAAATAGTCATCCCGTTCTATCTGGGCACAAATAACAGAAAAAGAAGAAAGAAGCCGAAGGCGAAATTACAGAATGAAACAGAGTATTAATAAGAATTTGAATCCAGATAGGGCGGGATAAATGATAAGTAAGTAAAAGATTGGTGCCGGGATGGCATGAATAATAATAAAACCATGGAACCAACAGAACCAAAAATTGAGAATAAAGAGGAGATATTAAAAAGATGCATGTTGTTAGTAGATAAACTTGAGATGCTGGAGATTGATGACCAAGATATTATGGATAGGCGTGAACGAGAAGCTAATGAGTTGAAGGAGGCAATTGAAAAATTGGCTGATGAAAAATTGGCTGAAAAATAAATTATTCCCTTACTCCCAGCCCCACTTTTGGAAGCAAAAGAGGGGCTGGGGAATAAGGTAGTAATTAATAGTAGTAGTTATCCGGCTCAACCCTAGCAAGTGGTTCGATAAGCCCAGCCCCACTTTTGGAAGCAAAAGAGGGGCTGGGAACTGTCGAATCCGTCTATGGGACCGGTTTCGTAAAATTACACTATCGACTTATGACCTTAATCAAACAGATTGGTTTTTAATTCATACAAAACCACTTAATATAGATAGGTACAAAGATTTAGCTTGCTAGAAGCCGGCTAGTCCGGTATTTTTTGTGGAAAATTCGGTCATTGAAAACAAATCAGTCAGTAGACCATCTGCAGGCGAGCGGGCAGGTTCCGCTGACCTGCCTGCTGGCAGGCAGGAGGCGGAGAGCGAGCCGAAGCCGAGCAGGATTTCCTCGCTGGGGAGATCCTGCGTGTCTAGTGATTGATTTGTTTTCAATGGCACCCAATATGAAATTTATATTAGGTAAAAAATTAGGAATGTCCCAGATTTATGATGAAAAAGGTGATGTCATTCCGGTGACAGTTATTGAGGCAGAACCAAATACGATCACTCAGGTTAAAACCAAGGAGAAAGATAAATATGATGCAATTCAGGTTGGGTATGGCAAGAGAAAAGAAAAGAACATAAGTAAGCCGCAAAAAGGCCATTTTAAAGATTTAGGCAGCTTCGCCGTGTTAAGAGAATTTAGACTTGATAGAAAAGGAAGAACTTCAAGGGGTCAGGAGCAGGAAGCAATTGATGATAAATTAGTTATAGGTCAAAAAATAGATGTTTCAGCTTTTACTCCGGGAGATATCATTAAAGTTATGGGCTTTACAAAAGGTAAAGGATTTCAGGGTGTTGTAAAAAGACATGGCTTTCATGGTATGCCTGCCAGTCACGGTGCTCATTCTGTACTGCGTCACGCCGGTTCTATCGGTCAAAGATTCCCCCAGCATACATTGAAAGGGATGAGAATGCCTGGAAGAATGGGTCATGACAAATTTACCGTTAGGGGACTAAAAGTTGCCGCCACAGATAAAGAGAATAATTTACTGGCAATAAAAGGCGCAGTACCAGGGAATAAAGGCAGTCTGATAGCAATTCAAACACAATAAATTTCTATATATTTCGCAAAGCGTATTTCGAAGTAAGTAGAAATACATTGAAATATGCGGAAATAGTTAGAAATAAGTTGTTTAGAGTGTTGATTCTATGGAAGTTAATTTGTACAATCAAAGCGCAAAGAACGTCGGAAAGGTAAAATTACCGGATGCCATTTTTGGTCTGCCGTTAAATAAAGATTTACTTTACCAAGTGGTAACTTCTCAAATGGCCAACAAGAGACAAAATATCGCCCACACCAAGGATCGAGGAGAAGTCAGGGGCGGAGGCAAGAAACCATGGCGTCAGAAAGGTACTGGCCGAGCCCGTCATGGTTCGATAAGGTCTCCTATTTGGAAAGGCGGAGGAGTAACTTTTGGACCAAGAAAAGAAAGAGTTTTTAAAAAGAAAATTAATAAAAAAATGGCCAGAAAAGCATTATTTTTAGCATTATCATCAAAAGTCAAAGACAAGGAGATGATAGTTATAGATGGCATCGCTTTTAATAGTTGGAAGACAAAAGAAATGGCGGTAGTTGTAAATAAAATTTCAGAATTATTTTCGTCAAAACATAGCAGCCTACTGTTGGTCACAGATAAAAAAATGGGTGATACTATTGAACGGGTTTCAAGAAATTTGCCAAGAGTTGATGTAATGGAGGCAAAAAACTTAAACGCTTTGGACGTAATAGCTAGAAAAAACCTTGTTATATTGAAAGATTCACTTAATGTCATAGAGAAAAATTTCAAAGTATAAGCCAAAAGCTGAAAGTCTAAAGACTAAAGCCGGAAGTATCTTGCTTTAAGTCTTACACTTCAGACAGAATAGTGGCCTTATTTAGTAAAAAAACAAAAAAGGAAGAAAGACTAAAAGACGTTGAAGATTCAGAATTAAAACAGGAGCCGGAAAAAGCGGCCGGCAGTTCTGCTTTCTTGAATACCGGAAGCACTGATACCCACAAAATATTGAGAGGCTTCTATGTCAGCGAAAAGTCTTCGATCGGTAATTCTGCCAATCAATATACGTTTAAAGTTTTTAACAGAGCCAACAAGTCGGAAATCAAGAAAGAGGTTTCAAAACTTTTTAATGTTAAAGTTAAGAGCGTTAAAATTATAAATATGCCCGAAAAAAGAAGAGATTTTGGGAGACATCCCGGAGTAAAATCAGGATTTAAAAAAGCGGTTGTTGTTCTTAAAGAAGGATATACAATCGGGCAAGCCAAACCCTAAGAGGGCAATTACCAATTTCCAATGAATTTTCAATGACCCAATGATACATTGAAACATTTAATGAAAATTGAGAATTGATAAATGAAAATTTCTTGAAGTTATATAAACCGACAACGCCTTCACGAAGGCATGCAATGGGATATGATTTTTCTCAACTATCGAAGGATAGGCCTTTGAAGTCTTTGACTTCGTACTTGAAACGATCTTTCGGCCGCAACAACAAGGGCAGAATCACAAGTAAGTATAGGGGAGGGGGTCAAAAGAATTTATATCGTTATATAGATTTTTTGCAGGAGAAATTGAATATACCGGCAAAAGTCGTCGCTCTTGAATATGACCCTAACCGTACCACTAGAATCGCCCGTCTTCATTATGCCGATGGAGAGAAAAGGTACATTTTGGCCCCTCAGGATTTAAGTGTGGGAGATTTGGTTGTTGCTTCAGAAAAAGGGCAGGTTAAGTCAGGTAATAGGATGAAATTGAAAAATATACCTCAGGGCACGATCGTTCATAATATTGAGATATTTCCGTTTCAGGGCGGAAAAATGGTCAGATCGGCAGGTTCAGGAGCTACGGTCTTAGCCAGCGATAAGGGTTATGTACAATTAGTTATGCCCTCATCTGAGATAAGAATGGTGTCGGAAGAGTGTTTTGCCTCGATCGGTCAGTTGTCTAACATGGAGCATAGTTCGATAGTTTTAGGAAAAGCCGGAAGAACACGATGGCTTGGACGAAGGCCGAAAGTAAGAGGCACGGTAATGAATCCCGTTGATCATCCTTACGGTGGTGGAGAAGGAAAGCAGGGAAGAGGCACTAGACGGCCAAAGACCGCTCAAGGTAAAGTTACTGGGGGGAGAAAAACAAGAAACAAGAAAAAGAAATCGAAAAAGTTTATTATGCGCAGACGCATGAAATAAAAGATACCAATATACGAATGTATGCGAATGATACTAATGGCTACGAATAAGAATCTGATTAGTATCCACTCGTATCATTAGTACGATTAGTATATTAGTATCTTAAATTAGTTGAGTCGATCACTTAAAAAAGGACCATATGTAGATGAAAGGTTGCTGAAAAAGATCGGCAAATTTAGAGCCGGCGATAAGACGGTTATTAAAACATGGTTTCGTGCCTGTACTATTGTTCCGGAAATGATCGGCTATACTTTTGGCGTCCATAATGGAAAGGTTCATATTCCGGTTTTGATTACAGAAGACATGGTTGGACATAAACTGGGAGAGTTTTCGTTAACCAGAAAATTTGTAAGGCATGGGGGCAGAATGCAGAGAGAGTTAGAGGCTGCCCAGAAGCAGAAGGAAATAGAGGTGGCTCAGGCGGCTAAGGCAGCACCGGCGGCGGAAGCAGTGGCACCGAAAAAGTAAGATGTCTCAACGTTTAAATATTTAAATATTACAATATGTCTGAGGTACGAGCCCAATTAAATAATCTGCGTATTGCTCCCCGAAAAGTTCGGGCCGTAGTCGGTTTGATTAAAGGAAAGGATGTCTTAACTGCTCTGGCTCAGTTAGATAACTTTGTTAGAAAGTCTTCCAGACCCATAAAAAAGCTTGTTGACTCAGCTATTGCTAATGCTGAGAATAACTTTAATATGATAAAGGAAAATCTCTATGTTAAAGAGATAGTAGTTAATGAGGGTGTTAAGTTAAAAAGATTCAGAGCTAAGGGTTTTGGTCGGGCGGCACTAATACAAAAGAAAACAAGCCATATAGTTCTTACGTTAGGTGAACGTAAGGCCGGACTAAGGATGGAGAGAAAGGCTAAGACTAAGAAAGAAGAAGTCGAAAGCACAACCAGAGCAATTAAAGGTAATGAGGATAAAAAGCCTGAAGTAAAAAGAGAAATTGGCATGAAGGGTAATATGCTGGGGAATTTAGGAAAAAAAATATTTCAGAGAAAGGCGATCTAAGCATTTGTCCAAGAGGATGAGTGTTCCGCCAGTTGGCGGATACGAAGTCCGATTGGCCACAAATGTTTACCCCCACACCTATCAGAGTCAGAGCGTGGTTTTAATGGACGAATATAAGGCGAAGCCGCCTTACGGCTCTAGACAGGTGATAGTGCAGGTTTTGAACCTGATAGGTGTGGGGGTGACGATTTACTAACAACTCAGCGTCGCAATCAGAATTGCTTGCATCGTTGAGTAAACCAGTCATGGGACAAAAAATTTCGCCAACTTCATTAAGAGTCGGAATTAACAAGGATTGGGCGTCCAGGTGGTTTGGCGGCCGCAAATATCAGAATTATTTGGAGGATGATTTAAAGGTTAGAAGTTTTTTGGAAAAAAAGCTTAAGAATATGGGCATTGATCGTATTGAGCTTGAGAGAGGCACAGATTTATTAAATGTAGTTATATTTACTTCGCGTCCCGGATTTTTAATAGGCCGTGGCGGCACCGGAGTCGAAGAACTCAAGGCCCAGATCAAAGATGTTCTAAAACGGAAGATTAGTATTCGTCTTGAGATTCAAGAGATTAAAAATCCTGAATCTTCGGCCAAAGTTATGGCTGAATCAATGGTTGAGCAAGTTGAGAAACGTATTCCATACAGGAGAATCTTGAAGCAAACACTTGCCAAAATTATTTCTAATCGTCAGGTGAAGGGAGCTAAGCTGATGATAGGAGGACGATTAGATGGTTCTGAGATTGCTCGGTCAGAGCATTTGGAAGAAGGAAGTCTGCCCCTCCAAACAATCAGAGCAGATATAGATTTTGCCAGATCAACCGCAATCACAACATATGGAACAGTAGGGGTGAAGGTTTGGATATATAAGGGCGAAGTCTTTGACAAATAAAAAATCAAAAATCAAAATGCAAAATTTCAAGTCAAAGTTAAAAAGTTTAGAAAAGTATAAGATTTTAGATGAGAGTTTTTACTTTTTACTTTTTACTTTTTACTTTTAGTATTATGCTTCAGCCAGCAAGAATACAACATCCGAAGGTTCACAAAGGGAGATTAAGAACCAGAGCCAAAAGAGGAACCGAATTAAGTTTTGGCAGTTTTGGCTTAAAGGCCGAAGAATCTTCCTGGGTAAAATCAAATCAGCTTGAATCAGCCAGAAAAGTTTTGGCTAGATATTTTCAAAGAGGGGGGAAAATATGGGTTAGAGTTTTTCCTGATAAACCAAGAACGGCCAAGAGTGCAGAAGTAGGCATGGGTGGTGGAAAGGGAGGTCTTTCCCATTTCGTTGTTCCAATTGAAGTCGGAAGGATAATATTTGAGATTGATGGTATTTCTGAGCAAACTGCCAAAGAAGCATTACGGATGGCTGGACACAAATTGCCGATAAAAACAAGGATAGTAAAACGGTAAACTATGAATTTACTAATCTTTACGAATTTACGAGCAAGAATCTCCCAATAAAATTCGTACATTCGTATTAATTCATAAATTAGTAACCCTAATGAAGTCCCAAGACTTACAAAATAAATCCAACGACGAGCTAAACCGATTATTGGCTGATTTACGTTCAAAATTATTAAAATTGAATTTTGATTTAGCCGAAAGCAAGGTTAAGGACGTAAGCCAGGTTAAGAAGACTAAAAAGGATGTTGCCAGAGTGCTAACAGCACTGAGAAGCATTAAATAGATAAATAAACTATGAATTTACTAATCTTTACGAATTTACGAGCAAGAATCTCCCAATAAAATTCGTACGTTCGTATTAATTCATAAATTAATAGTATCCATGAAAACATTAAAAGGAATAGTAACGTCGGATAAAATGCAGAAAACCAGAGTGGTTGAAGTCTTAAGATTGAAAAAGCACCCAAAATACAAGAAGTATTATAAAGTGAACCAGAAATTTAAGGCTCATGACGAAGAAAATCAATATCATACGGGAGATAAAGTTAGAATGCAAGAAACAAGGCCGATGTCGAAAGACAAACATTGGAAGATAATCGGCAAAGCCGATTAGTAAAAAGCTAAAAGTCTAAAGACTAAAGCCAGAAAGATTCTTGCCTTAAGCCTTAGACCTTAAGCTTTAGACACAAAAATGCTTCAATTAAGATCAATTGTCGGTGTGGCAGATAATACCGGTGCAAAGAAGGTCGGAGTTTTTAAGGTGCTTGGCGGTTCCCGCAAAAGATATGCCGAATTAGGAGATATAGTAGTTGTTTCAGTTAAGGTTGCCGAGCCTCGCAAGGCAGTCAAGAAAAAAGATGTCTTAAGGGCTGTTGTTGTGAGGCAAAGAAAGCCATACCGAAGAAAAGATGGTACCTATATAAGATTTGACGATAATGCCGTAGTTATTCTGGATGGAAAAGAACCAAAAGGAGGCAGAATTTTCGGTCCGATACCGAGAGAAATTAAGGAAAAGGGATTTAATACAATAGCATCGTTAGCCGAAGAAGTTGTGTGATGCGAATCAACGAATGTAATGCGAATGATGCGAATTACGAATAAGAAAATTAGCGATTCGTAGATTAGCATAAAATTTGCATATTGGCATAATGATATGAAAATCAAAAAGAATGACAACGTAATAATGTTAAGCGGGAAAGACCGTGGTAGGAAAGGTAAGATTACCCACGTTTTTTTTACCCGCCGAAGCCTTGGCATAGGCGGGCGTGATGGGAATACGGTTGTCGTTGAGGGTTTGAATTTGGTCAAAAAGCATCTTCGGGCCAAAAAACAAGGTCAGAAGGGCCAAATTGTTTCAAAAGAAAGAGCAGTGAACGCTTCATCGGTTGCCTTAGTATGTAAATCATGCGGCAAGCAGACGAGATTAGGTTACAAAGTCGAAGGAGAGAATAAAATAAGAATTTGTAAAAAATGCGGAGCCGAGGTTTGACGAGGCGTAGTCCCGCTCTATCTGGACACAAAGTAAAATATTAAGAAAAAGATAAGCCGAAGGCGATTTGCAGGATAAGTAATGTGCTAAAAGTTAATTTGAATCCAGATAGGGCGGGACGGAGTCAAGACGAGATTGGTGCGGGACAAGATGGAGACATAAAAACCGCCATAAGCGGTTTAGGAAAAGTAGGAGAAGATTTTAGCAGATAGTTCAGTTATCAGGGCAATGCTGAAGATAATAGACAGAGCAAGCAAGGTAAGGACGATTAGAATTAACCCCTCCCGAGATGATTTACTGCGAGACCTGTCCATAAAATTTTCAAATTTTATAATCAATGTTTTCATGAATAATCCGTTGTCAAAAAATAAATCTTGTGATATTATATACATTCAATTAAAAATAGTCAATTACGTATTACGGATTACGGATTAAAAGATAATTCGTAATTCGGAATTCGGAATCCGTTAATTATTTCCAATTTATTAAACAAATACAGGAAAGAAGTAGCACCTGCTATGCAGAAGAAGTTTGGAATTGATAACATAATGGCCGTGCCAAAGATAGAGAAAGTCGTTATCAATGTCGGTATCGGCAAGGTAGCCAAGGATGATAAGTTTATTGAAAAAGTGCAGAAAGATCTAGCTTTGTTATCGGGCCAGAAACCGGTCTTTCGAAAGGCTAAAAAGTCTATTGCCGGCTTTAAATCAAGGCAGGGTATGAATATAGGTTTAGTTGTCACTTTACATGGAAAGATGATGTATGATTTTATTGATAGATTAATTCATGTTGCCTTGCCGAGATCAAAAGATTTTCGTGGCATTAACCCTAAAAATTTTGATAATAACGGTAATCTGAATTTAGGAATTAAAGAACATAGCATTTTTCCTGAGATACATTACGAGAGCTTAAAGGATATATTCGGACTGGAAGTAACGGTAGTGACGACAGCAAAAAAGAACAGAGAGTGGGGAGTAGAGTTATTAAGGTTGATGGGGTTTCCGGTTAAGAAAGATAAATGATATGGCTACCCGCCCCTTCGTTCCTTCTGGAACTTCGGCGAGGTGCTCATATTTGTAGCTATTCAGCTACGCTTCATAGACAAATATGGCAAAGAAATCAACAATTGCAAGATCAAATAAAAAACCAAAATATTCTACACGGACCGTTTTAAGATGCTTTTTATGTGGCCGCAAGGGCGGCTATATGAGAAAATTCGGTTTATGCAGAATTCATTTTCGGGAATTAGCCGGTGAAGGCTTATTGCCAGGAGTTAAGAAATCGTCATGGTAAAGTTATTATTTTAATATTTAAATATTTAAACTTTCATATGTCTCCCATTTCTGACATGTTAGTAAATATTAAAAATGCTCAAGCCGTAGGCAGGGAGCATGTCTCTATCCCTTTTTCTAAGGTTAAGTTTAAAATTGCACAAACTCTTAAAGAATCCGGATTTATTCAGGAAGTTGAAAGAAGGAGAAAGAAGAACGAAAAAAACGAGTTTGATTATTTGGATATTTACTTAAAATATGGCGACGATAAGCAACCGGGCATAAGCGGGATTAAGATTATAAGTAGACCTTCTCGGCATATGTATGTTGGAGCAAAAGATATTAAGCCGGTTCATTCAGGATATGGAATAGCAGTTATTTCTACTTCAAAAGGGATTATGAGTTCAAAAGAGGCAAAAAAGCAAGGAACGGGGGGAGAGATATTATTTGAGATATGGTAAAATATGAGGTACCAATATACAAATCCATGCGAATTATACTAATAAACACGAATAAAAAAGAAAAAGAATTAGTATTATTTGTATCATTAGTACAATCAGTATATTAGTATCATTAAGCGTAAGCTATGAGTAAAATAGGTAAAAAACCAATTCAGGTATCAAGGGAAGTCGAGATAAAAGTCGAAGGCTCTTTGGTTATGGTCAAGGGACCGCTGGGTCAATTGACTAAAAATATTGATAGTGTTATTTCTGTCGCGGTAAGCGACGGCAAAGTAACAGTTGATTTAAAAAATAAAAGCGGGGATAAGAAGAATTTAGCTTTATGGGGTCTAAGCCGGGCATTAATAGCTAATATGATAAGAGGTGTTTCTGAGGGTTTTGAAAAAAAATTAGAATTCGAAGGCGTTGGCTATAAGGCTAATGTGAAGGGCGATGAGCTTGAGCTAAGTCTTGGCTATTCTCATCCGATACGGGTAAGGGCTCCTGCTGGAATTTCTTTCAAAGTAGAAAAAAATGTTATAAAGGTAACGGGCATGGATAATGAGTTGGTTGGACAAGTTGCGGCAGAAATAAAATCAAAAAGATTACCCGAGCCCTATAAGGGTAGCGGTATTAAGTATGCAGGCGAGATAATAAGAAGAAAAGCCGGCAAGAAGGCTGCAACTGCGGCATAGAATAATTCAAAACTCAAAATGCAAGAATCAAAACTACCCGTTCGACAAGCTCAGGGTCCTGAGTTTATCGAAGGACAATTCAAAATTAAAAATTCTAAGATTTTAAGCTGTCCGCGCTACGCCGTAGGCTTTGGCGAGGCGAGTCATTTTACACTTTGATTTTTAAATTTTGCAATTTAAGCGATTTATGAAAGTTAAAATAAAACGTGAAAATAGAATGAGGCGTCATAACCGAGTAAGAGCGGCTGTTAAGGGCACGAGCGATAGACCCAGAGTTTCAATTTTTAAAAGTAATAGACATGTTTTTATTCAGTTCATTGACGATACTGCTAGGAAGACAATTTTAAGCAGTAAAATCACACCTGCCAAAAAGAGTAAGATTAAAGGAACAAAAACTGAAAAAGTTGTAGAAATAGCTAAGATATTAGCTAAAAAAGCCGAAGAAGCCGGCGTTAAAAAAGTCGTGTTTGATAGAGGGGGGTATAAGTATCATGGCAGGATTAAGGCTCTAGCTGATGGCTTAAGAGCGGGCGGGCTTAAATTTTAAATATATGGATAATCCAATAAATAACAACCTAAGTAATAATTCATCGAGTAGTGATCCAAACGATAATAGGCAGAGAAGGGGTCGTCGTGGCGAGAGAGGAGATCGTGGTTTTCGGGGTGCTCCTCGAGAGAAATCAGAATTTGAACAGAAAGTCCTTGATGTTGCAAGAGTAACCAGAGTAACTAAAGGAGGCAAACGATTCAGCTTCAGAACCACTATTGCTATCGGTGACGGTAAATCAAGAGTCGGTATCGGTACCGGCAAGGGCAAAGATGTCGTCCAGTCAATGCAAAAAGCTTTTAACAAAGCCAAAAAGAACTTGATTACCATTCCGATTGTAAATGGTACGATACCCCATCAGATAGAGCATAAATATAATAGTGCTGTCGTATTATTAAAACCGGCTAAAGGCGGAGTCAAGGCCGGAGGTCCGGTTCGTGTTATTGCTAAACTTGGAGGAATTAAAGCTTTAACCGGAAAGTTAATTGAGCGAACCAACAATAAGATAAATATAGCAAAAGCCACGATTGAAGCTTTGAGAAGCCTAAGAATAAAATCCGAAGCACGAAATCCTAAATCCGAAACAAAGCCCGAAAATTCTAAATCCTAAATCTGAAAGGTTTAGAATTTTAGAAATTCTAATTTGGAATTTTTTTCGAATTTCGATATTCTAATTTCGAATTTATTAAATATGGATCTATCAAATCTAAAACCTAATACTATCCGTAAATCAGTAAAGCGTGTTGGTCGTGGAGGTAAACGCGGTACTTATTCCGGTGGCGGAACGAAGGGTCAGAAATCCAGAGCTGGAGCAGGCGTTAAGCCGGGATTTAGGGGTGGGGATAATCGTATATGGCAGCTTTTTCCAAAGCAAAGGGGAGCCTCTAAAAAACCAGGTGGCAAGGGTGCCCACAGGAAGCATCGTTATTTTAGGCTTCATCAAGATAAACCGGTAGTCTTTAATCTGAGTTTCTTCAACCAGTTTACGGAAGAGGAGATTATTAATCCTGAGTTATTGAATAAAAAAGGCTTTATAGCTAATTCTGAAAAAAAAGTGAAAGTACTGGGAGACGGACAGTTAAACAGAAAAATGGAATTTCAAGGATTTGAATTTTCTAAATCAGCGAGAGAAAAAATATCAAAGGCAGGCGGAAAGATAAAGTAAGTTTTGTTCGCGAACGAAGTGAGCGGTAACAAAAGTTACCCCGCCCTCTAAGCTTGTGATTCACAGTATGAATTCAAGAATGACGAGCATAGAGGGCGGGGTGTTCATAATTACAGCCACTTGCTCTGCTCGCGGGTAATTATGGCATGAATAGAATATTACAGATCTTCAAGCGTCCGGAGTTAAGAAATAAAGTCCTGTTTATCTTGGGGCTTTTAGTTGTTTTTAGAGTTATTTCTAACATCCCTATTCCGGCGGTGGATGCCGAACAGTTGAAAAACTTTTTTCAGCAAAACCAGTTATTCGGACTGATAAGCGCGTTTACGGGAGGTTCCTTGACCGGATTATCCATAGGTATGCTTGGCTTGGGCCCTTATATCACTGGCTCAATTATAATGCAGCTTCTGACTATGATTTTTCCTAGTCTGGAGCAGATGTATAAATATGAAGGTGAGGCCGGTAGAATGAAATTCAATCAATATTCACGTCTTTTAACTGTCCCCCTAGCGGCTCTTCAGGGATTTGGCTTTTTAACCTTGCTGTCTCGTCAGGGAGTTATCGGATCGTTAACTACCATAGAGTGGATTGCAACTTTGGTTACTATTACTGCCGGAAGCATAGTTTTAATGTGGCTTGGCGAACTTATAACGGAAAAAAACTTAGGCAACGGTGTCTCCCTTTTAATTCTTGCCGGAATAGTTGCCGGGTTTCCGACATCGGTTCGACAGGCATTCTTCTCTTACACTCCCAATCAGCTTATTACATACGGAATTTTTGTTGCAGTAGCCTTAGCAGTTATCGTAGGCGTAGTTTATATTTCCGAGGCTCAAAGAAATATTCCGATTAACTATGCTCGCAGAATCAGGGGATCAAAGGTTTTTGGGGGAGTTTCAACCTACTTGCCGATGAGAGTAAACAACGCCGGAGTAATTCCGATAATATTCGCCCTCTCAATACTGCTTTTTCCGGGGATGGTGGCTAATTTTCTCTCGGCTTACAATATTCCCGGGATTTCGCAAGTAGCTGTTAAAATAAATGATTTTTTGCAATCCAATCTTTGGTATTCCACCCTCTACTTTTTCTTAGTAGTTTTATTTACTTATTTTTATACTGCAATTACTTTTGATCCAAAATCAATATCTGAAAATATCCAAAAAAACGGCGGATATATTCCGGGTATAAGGCCGGGACCGATGACCGCCCAGTTTCTCAATCATTTACTAACTAGAGTTACTTTAGTTGGCGCGTTATTCTTGGGCACAATTGCCATATTGCCGAATATTGTTCAGGGCTTTACCGGCATAACTGCTTTTACGGTCGGCGGAACTTCTATTCTTATCGTTGTTTCGGTAGCGCTTGAGGTTATGAAGCAAGTGGATGCTCAGTTAAGCATGTATGAATATTAAAACTTCTCTGCTTGCCGGCCTAAATAAGAATTTATAGGCCGAAGGCAAGCCCTTCGGGTTTGCTAAACTTCGGCGTTAAAAGCTCCAGTCCTCCCTCGCCATACCTTTAAGTATGGCTCGTTTCGGGCTTCGCTTTTGCCTTGAATTTGAGCCAAACAGAGAAGTTTTAATTTTGCTTCTGCGCTGTCTCTTGGTGTTGACGCTAACTAGATTTTTTAATAATATCTAACCACGAATTGTTCTTTGAGAGAGGAGTATAAAATTGACGAAAACTTTTCTGGTATTGTTATTGGTTTTAGGCTCCCTGTTTACTAGAAGAAGTTGTACGATCGACCAGGAACTGGTTAGTCGTAGCTATGGAAAATTCGAGATTAGCTACCCTGCCGACTGGCATGTTGTAACTGAGGCAGACCCTACATTTATAACCAGCCTTCCACCCGAACAGCTTATCCATGGAGTGGGCCTACCGCCACTTCCCGGAATGTGGATTAATATTGCCGAAGGAATTTGCAATAAAAAATCAGATGATTTCGTTGATTCGGGGTCATTGAGCGGCTTGGAAAAGACAATTTGTATAAGTAATTTTCAAGTTACAGTAGGACTTTGGAGTGATGATCCTGATAAAAATGCCCATAAGAAGTTGCTTGATAAAATTGTTAATACGTTCAAGGTCTATAAAGTATCTAGACTCCACCTAGTTCCAAGCCCTACCGAAGGGCTTTTTTGTTTGACAGTATTTTTAACTTTGGTACTATCTAACCACGAATTGTTCATTGAGAATAGGGACCCCCCATGAATATCAGTCGAATCGTAGCTGTCTTTGGCTTGACGGCCATAATGCTTTCTCCCGTTTCGGTATTTGGCCAAGTGCCCTCACCTAAGCAATGGGAAGTTAGTTGTACGATGGCTATACTTGCCCACTCAGATTATAAATATCTGGATTTCCATAATATAGATTCTACCGAAACTCCTCAAGGAGAAAAATTATTCAAAAATGATTTATATATGCTGCACGCCTCTTCGTGTCAATTCAATCTCAAGGAGGGCAAGCTTAGAATTCTCTTACATAGGATTGGAAAATTACCGACGCAAACTCAAGATATATATTTATCTAAAGATACACCGGTTGAGATAGATTTAACAGGTAACTTCAAAACTGTAATTATTATTGGTAACGTATATGAGTCAACCGATTATCCTGGCATAGGAGTTGCGTTAAAAACATATGAAACTATTTATGAACGTAGGCCTGAGCCGAAAGTAGGCGAGGATCTTTGGCAGCTTGCTGTGCCGAGAAGAGAAGTCAAATAAATTTGAAAGCCCCGTCGAGGGCTTTTTGTTTTTTATAAAAGTGGTATTATCAACTTATTATGTTGAACGATAATATAGATCCTTCTTCGCCAAGGCTTCGGAAGGACTACCCGCTAGACGCGAATAGAAAGTGGGTTGTAATCTTAATAGGACCGCCGGGGTCAGGAAAGGGGACACAGGCGGAGATGTTAGCCGAAAAATTCGGCCTTTTTCATTTGGAATCCTCAAAGGTCATAGAGGATAAGTTTAAGAATGCAGATGTTAGTGATAAGGTTATAGCCCACGAAAGAGAGGCTTGGAAGTCTGGCCAGTTAACCAATCCTGAGCTAGTCAGGGCGTGGATGCTTGAAGAGATTCGTTCATTATATAGAAAAGGAATGGGCATTGTTCTTAGCGGTTCACCTAGAACGATGTTTGAAGCTGAGGGAGAAATACCTGTTTTTGAAGAACTATATGGCAGGGATAACGTCAGGCCGATACATTTAAATTTAAGTAAGGAGGAATCAGTAAGAAGGAATTCAAGTAGGAGGATTTGCGAGGCTAATCGTCACACTATACCCAGCTTTCCTATCTTCAAGGATATAACAGTATGTCCAAAGGATGGCAGTAAGTTGTTAAAACGTGAGCTTGATACTCCTGAAACAATCAGCATTCGTTATGAAGTTTATCTTAGGCAGACCCAGCCAATTATTTCTTTTATGGAGGAAAATGGTTACAAGATGGTGGAGATAGAAGGTGAACAGGAGATAGACAAGGTCAATAAAGATATATTAAAAGGACTTGGAGAGGAATGATAAAAACTAAATCACAAAAAGAGATAGAGATGATGCATGAGGGGGGTAAGATTCTGGCAAAGATATTAAAAGAACTATCAGTAGCTGTTGAGCCAGGGATTACCACCAAAGAATTAGATAAGCTCGCCGGGGAGCTTGTTTTTAAATTTGGCATAAAGCCCGCCTTTCTTAACTATGGAGGTTTTCCTGCTGTTTTGTGCACGTCTGTTAATGAAGAGATTGTTCATGGCGTTCCGTCTGACAGAAAATTAAAAGAGGGGGATGTACTAAAACTCGATATGGGCGTCTTCTATAAAGGTTTCCATACGGACTCAGCGGTGACGGTTCTGGTCTCAAATAGTTCAAAATTAAGTCGTATCTTTAAACTAGATTATTCCAGAAAATTGAAGTTAATATTAGTTACCAGAAAAGCCCTTGAGTTAGGAATAAAAGAAGCTCGGATCGGCAATAAAATAGGCGATATCGGTTCTGCGATTCAGAAATATGTCGAAGGAGAAGGATTAAATTTAGTCCGTGATTTAGTCGGTCATGGAATTGGCAAGGAGCTCCATGAAGATCCCCAAGTTCCTAATTACGGTAAAAGAGGGACTGGCCCTGAGCTTGTCGAAGGGATGGTAATTGCAATTGAACCGATGGTGGTAGTCGGAGACTGGGCAATCAAAGAAGGTAAGAATGGATTTGTTTTTCAGACTAAAGATGGAGGTTTAGCCGCCCACTGCGAGCACACGATAGCGATTACCGAAAAAGGTCCGTTAATACTTACTCAATAGCTTGTGATATAATTAGTATTATGAGCGAAGAAGCTAAAAAGCAACAGGATATCCATATAAATAAAGGTTTTACTGGTTGGGTTCATCATCACCGGATTTTAGCTAGATGGCTGATGAAAATTCTGGTAGTTGGCGTTACCTCGCTTTTGTATTATTTAAGAAGAGAAGAGAAACATATAGAGAATGAGCAGAAAAGGTTAAAATAACTTGCTATCCACAAAGAACATTTAGCGGGTATTGACTCTTAATACCCCCTTCTGATATACTAAAGCCACAATAAAAATGATAACCACATTACAATTACTTACTAAAAGCGGCTGATAAAACGTCCATTTTTTGTGCGTAGTCAGTGAGGCCGCTTGAAAGCGGTTTTTTTAATGCTTATTGGACGAAAGTAACGAGTCCACCATAAGCATTAACCCCGCCCCATTTGGGCAATAATTTAGATGGTAGGTATGAAAGAGCCGAAGGCGGATTTGCAAGTTTAATAAAATTATTTAAGATATAGCGCGAGCCCAGATGGGGCGTGGGTCGTTTCTGTAACCGATGATTGAATCTTGAAGGATTTAGACACTGGTTACCGAGGCAAGAATCTTGAAAAAAAGATTTCTTCAGAAGAAATCTCATATTTATCCCGCTAGAAGTAGGTTGTCTAAGACAATCGTAATTTCTAAGCGGGATGCATTCTGTAAATTATCAAGTAGTTTACAGAATAGCGGGTAAGTTAGAATAAATCCCATTAGAACTAACGGTCGTTTAAGAACGACCTACTTCTAACGGGACAAGAATAATCATCAAATTAAACCCTCCGTCGCATAAAGCTATGGAGGGTAAAATAAGAAATTGCGTGGACATTACTCATTAAATTAAGGGCGTATGGAGGATGCCTTGGCACATAAAGGCGATGAAGGTCGTGGCGTGACTGCGATAAGCTTCGGGGAGCCGTCTAGCGGGCTTTGATCCGGAGATGACCGAATGGGGGAACCCAATCAAGCAAACCTTGATTACTCGACCATATTAAAGTGGTCGGGAGTGCACCTGGCGAAGTAAAACATTCTAGTAGCCAGAGGAAAATAAATCGAAAAGATTCCGTAAGTAGCGGCGAGCGAAATCGGAACAGCCTAAACTTACGCTTCACTTTCACGAAGTGAAAGTGAGCATATTTAAATATTTAAATATCGCTTCGCTTTCGTTTCTCGAAAGTGGAGCGTGAGGGTTATAAGGGCAGAACACTGAATCTCAAATATCGAATGCGCCTAAAGCGTAAGCGGTATTTGATATTCTGAGAAGTTACAAAACCCAAAGTTAGCAGAACGGCCCTGGAACGGCCGGCCAAAGAAGGTGATAGCCCTGTAAGCGAAAACTTCTGGGACTTCTGTTTTGTTTCTTGAGTAGCTCGGGATAAGAATGTCCTGAGTGAATTTGCCCATACTACTGGGTAAGGCTAAATACTTTATGTGACCGATAGTGAACCAGTACCGTGAGGGAAAGGTGAAAAGAACCCCGGCGAGGGGAGTGAAATAGTAACTGAAACCATATGCCTACAAAGAGCCGGAGCTTCGTGGCTCACTATTGTTCGCCACAATTATCATTTAACATTTTCCATTTTCCATTGATTTATCATTGTTACATTGTTTCATTGAATAAATTATTGGTAATTGGTAAATGAAAACTGGTAAATGTGATGAGCGGTAGCGAGTCACGGGGTAACGGTGTGCCTATTGAAGAATGACCCAACGAGTTTATCTAAATGACACCTATAAGTTCCAAAAGAACGTATGGATAGGGAAACCGAGTGTTAAAAGCGCGTCATCCAACTCAAATTTTTGGATTTAAAAAGCCGCTCATCTTATGAGCGGTCTAGATTCTTACAAGGGGTATACTGCTTTATACCATTCGTAATCAAATGTTTTGATCACGAATCCAGTACACCATATCACAAAGAAAAGTCCTGCTAAAAAGAATGAAGCACCCAGTATGCCTGCAAAAAATACTGGAAGTCTGCTTTGTACTAGCAATGAAAATATCTTAGTGAAACCGAATAAAAATAGAGCAGTTGAACCTATAAGTACTAAATAAACAAGAAACGTGACCATTGTGTCTCCTCAAGGAACTACAGAAACTTGTAAAGAGTTTATATTAAATTTTTCATTTTGTCAAGTATCAGGACTTTCCGTGAAAGTCTGAAAACTTTTAACGTTTGAGTCAAGTTCGAGGAAAAACTGAGCATCGAAGCGAGCCATAGTTCGACTATGGTGAGCGAGAAGCGGAAGTTTTGACGAAGAAATTGACCAAACCCTGAAAGGGTGCGTCGGTCTGTAATTCGCCGAAGGCGAATAGGCCAGCACGAAAAAGTTTAAGTTCAAGAATTTGAGTTGGATATGTCGTTTGGATAAGACC
>MGKQ01000007.1 GCA_001795735.1 Candidatus Yanofskybacteria bacterium RIFCSPLOWO2_02_FULL_41_13 | reverse complement strand
TATTACGGTGCCGTTCAGATGATCTGTCTCATGCTGAAGTACTCTTGCCGCAAAACCCCTAACTCTAAGCTTCTTCTTTTCTCCCGACTCATCAATAAATTTTATCTTTATTTTTTTAGACCGTCTTGTGGGTATATAATATTCTGGGATAGAAAGACAACCTTCTTCTACCTCGTCTTCATCTTTGGAGTACTCGGTTATCTCCGGATTTATATAAACATCCTGTATGCCGCTTTCCTGAGCCAGTATAGGCTCAATGACAAAAATGCTGATATTCTTTCCAATCTGATTAGCGGCTAAACCGATACCCTGGTGATCTTTCATGGACCTCCTCATCTCTAAAATAAGCTCTTTGAAGGAGCCATCTTTTATATCCTTGACTTTAGCCAATTCGGTTTTATTAGAGAGTATTTTGTTAGGAATTTTAATAATATCTGCCATATGTAGTTTAAGACGACCTAGTTATTGTAAATTGAAAATTAAAAATTGTAAATTAAAGTATGTTTTTAGGATCTACATCAATAATCCAGCCCGAAGGGACAAACCTTAGAATTTCATCTGCTTTTTGTTCGGGCATTATTTTAAGAATAATATTGTGAGTATATAAACCTTTCTCTTTTTCCACAAATGCCGGCGAAGGATCAAGAATTTTAACAGATTCGCCTAACTTCATTTGGGCAATAGCCATTTTTAGTTTTTCACTGGTTATCCGCGTTTCATAAGTAGCTTTTGAGTGTTCTGGATGCCTGAAGGATAATTTAATGAGTCTCGCAAAAGGAGGATACCAGAAAATCTTCCTAACCGGCAGTTCTTGGTCATAAAATTCATCATAGTTATTACTCACAAGCTTGCTAATTAGGGGACTTTCGCTATTGTAGGTCTGAATGACTATACTCTCCGGTTCGAAATCGAGAATTTTAGCAAATTGGTAAAAAAGGTGTTCCTCTGATCTAAAATCCGGTACCGTTGTTAGGCTGTCTAAATTTGGTATCAGTATCAGGTCAAATTTTTTGCTATAACGATGGCTGAATATTAGCTGGGTAGCTATGCATATGCTCGAATTTGATTCTTCCATGTTTTTTAGCATTTCATCTTCGGATTTAGAAGTTTTTATCGAGCTTGAGTCAAAAACAAAGATATCGGCTTTAAGGCTATTATTGCTTAATATCTGATTCAGTTCTTCCTCCAGTCTTTGGCTCCCGGGGAAGCCAACCGGCCTAAGTTTATAACTGCGGCAGTTAGGACAGCTATCGGGCGGTTTTTGAACTGCCGAACAACGATGACAGATAAAAAGAGATTCGGGCGATTTATGAAGTCTGAAAGGGATGGAACAGTTAGGACATTTGAAGGTAAAACTACAGTTCTCGCACACCAGAGACCCGAAATATCCTTTACGTGAAGAAAAAATAAGTATTTTCTTTCTGCTTTTAGCATATTTTATAATCTGCCTCTTAGATTCTTGGCTAAAAACAGAAAAGTTTCCTTTCTTCATCTCCTCCAGCATATTAGATATACTAACATCTGCCGGCTTAAGATCTTTGAGGTCATTTCTTATGTAATGCAGACCTGACTTAATTTTGTAATACTCATCCATGCTTGGTATCCCCGAAATCATAGTTAGCTGTGCGGAGTAAGTGCGTGTTACCTCGGCCGCCAGGTCAAGAGCATTATATTTGGGGGACATATCTGATCTGTAGGCTTCATTGGCAGGGTCTTCTATAATAACCAAGCCCAAGCTTAGAAAAGGAGCAAATAGCGCCAGTCTAGTACCTATTAGAACTTCTGTATCACCGGAAGATATACTGAGCCAGTTTTGGTAGAGTTTTTTAGAAGAGATCTTACTGTGTATCACGGTTGTTTCATAATGGCTCGCTAATACATCATAGAAGTATCCGACCATAGAGATTTCGGGCACAACAACAAGAACCTGTTTCTTCTTTCTTAATGTTTTTTTAATTTCCGTCTCTACGGTTTTTATTGTGTCCTTTGCTCTGGATAGTAGCACTATTGGCTTGATAGTTTCTGATTTTTGATTATTCTCCGATTTGTAATTTGTAATTTGTAATTTGTAATTCTTCTTAAGAAAGAACGACGGTAATACCGTTTTGAGACACAGTCCGAGAGGAGTAAAATAATTTCTGGACAGCCAAACAGCAATTCTGAACTGCCTGTTACTGACAAATGGGACTTCACTTATAACTGCCGATAACTTCTTCAATTGGAAACTAGATTTTTTAAGGGATGCTTTTTCTTCTTCAAGAGATACAGACGAAACAACTACTGCGGGAGTTCTTCGGTTGCCTATTAAAATTTCGACAACAGAGCCTTTGAGTAACGGTTTACTAAAAAAATAGCTCAGCAACTGAGGCACTTGAGGGGGCAGAGATGCAAGGGGGATAACTTCGATAACAAACATATTTATACTTTATATCAATTAATCCGTTTGTTGAAGTCCTAATTTTAATGTAAAATGTTGATATTATGATTAGAACAAGAATGGCTCCGAGTCCGACGGGGAATCTTCATATTGGTACGGCCCGTACCACGCTTTTTAACTGGCTTTTTGCCAGAAAAAACAAGGGTGAATTTTTACTTCGCATTGAAGACACAGACCTGGAGCGCTCAAAACCGGAATACGAAAAAGATGTTATTGATGGCCTTAGGTGGCTTGGTTTAGGCTGGGATAATAAAGAAATAATCAGGCAGTCAGAACGTCTTAACATATATGAGGCTTATCTAAAGAAGCTTCTGTCTTCCAGCAAAGCTTTCTGGTGTGACCATACTAAAGAAGAGCTAGAAGAAGAAAGTAAAAAGCAAAGAGCAAAGAGCAAATCACCTCGGCATATCTGCAGTCATAAAAAAGAAAAAAGAAATTCCGGACAAATTATACGGCTGTCGGTTGATGAAAATTCAGATAAAAAAATCAGATTTCAAGATGTGATACGCGGGAAAATAGAATTTGAGGAAAATTTAATGGGCGATTTCAGCTTGGCTAAAGACTTACAAACTCCATTGTATAACTTTGCCGTTGTAGCTGATGATATTGATATGGAGATTTCTCATGTCATAAGGGGGGAGGATCATATTTCCAATACACCAAAGCAGTTGCTTATCTATGAAGCTCTGGGCATGAATCCTCCCATATTTGCTCATCTGCCTCTGATTCTTGGAGCCGACCGTTCAAAAATGTCTAAACGTCACGGTGAAACTTCCATTAATGAATATAAAAAAGATTATCTTCCGGAAGTAATGATAAATTTTATGGGATTTCTTGGTTATACGTACGGCAAGGAGATAATAAGCAAAGAAGAAATGGTTCAGGAGCTTGAACTGGAAAAAGTTCACAAATCAGGAGCAATTTTTGATGCCAAAAAGTTAAACTGGATAAATTCTCAATATATTAAAAAATTGTCGCCACAAGAATTTAAAAACCTAGCCAATGTACCGAATTTGCCAAATGAGGCCGTATCGCTAGTAACCGAAAGGCTAGAAAAGTTAACTGATGTAAGTAATTTTGACTACTTCTGGAAGAGTCCCGATTACGACAGTGAGTTATTGAAATGGAAGAAATTTTCACTGAAAGATTCTAAAAAATCTTTGGAACAAGTTGAAAAAATCGTTTCATCCCACAACTTTAAAAATAAGGATGAAATAAGAAGCAAGCTAGATGATTTAGCAAAAGAGATAGGGGACAGGGGATTAGTTTATTGGCCTTTTAGAGTTGCCCTGACCGGCCGTGATAAATCCCCCGACCCGGTGGATGTTGCATATGTCTTAGGTAAAGAAAAAACCCTTGAGAGGGTCAGATTGGCCTTAGAATAATAGATGCCTAGATTAATTTTAAATTTTAAGCTATCATTTTGCATTTTTATTTTTACATTTTTACTTTTAGGCGCTTCTGGCGCCTCTGCCCAAACTGACCCGCGCTCCGCCGAAGGCTCCGGCGAGGCGAGTAATCAGCGTATAGCAGAGTTACAACAGCAGATTGAGGCCCTTGAGAAGGAGGCCGAACAGTACCGCGGAAATATCGCCAGTGAACAGGCTAAGGCTAAGTCACTTCAAGGCGAGATAAGCGTACTCAATAACCAGATAAAAAAGATACAAACTCAGATAGCTATTACTTCAAAGAGTATTAATAAAACTAGCATAGAAATTGAGGGAATTGAGGGTAATATTTTTGATAAACAGAGAAATATTGATTATAAAAAAGGTGCCATTGGCCGAGTAATTCTGGAATTGTATCAAAAAGACAACGAGAATCTTCTTCTCATTTTGCTTAAGAACGTTAACATCTCTAACTTTTTCATAAAAATTCAATACGCTTCCAGTCTGAATGCATCGCTTCTTAATTTAGTTGACGAACTGAAAGGTGAGAAGCAGGATCTTGAGGAAGAAAAGGCAAGCTTGGAAGGTAAAAAGGGTGAACTTGAGAATCTCAATCAACGGCAGAGACAGCAGAACAGCTCACTAAGCCAGACAAAAACAGGAAAAAACCATCTGTTAACCCAGACAAAGGGCCAAGAGGCCGCTTATCAAAAAATGCTAACCGAAGTGGAACAAAAGAAAACCCTCTTCTTTACCGAGCTAAAAGAACTAGAAACGAGAATTATTCAGGGTGGTTTATACATTTTACGAGTTCAAGCTGTAAACTTGCCACCAAAAGGAACAAATCTCTTTATCTGGCCCCAGGATGATTACAGAGTTACCCAGGGCTACGGCTGTACTTCATATGCCAGATGTGGCCGTTCTAGGGGACCTTACGGCGGCGCGCCTCATAACGGTATAGACATGGCTTCTGGTTATGGTAGCCCAGTTAAGACAATGGGGGAAGGAGAAATTATTGCTAATGGCAAGAACGATGGGTTCGGAAATTGGGTTGCCGTAAAACACCCCCCCTACAATTTAGTCAGCGTTTATGGCCATATGAGCGCTTTTGAATTCTTACAAGTTGGTACATTAGTCAAGGCCGGACAAGTTATTGGTTACGAAGGTTCCACTGGCAACTCCACTGGTTCCCATTTACACTTAAGTCTCTACAAAGAATTCTTTACATACATTAGAGAAAAAAACGGCCAACTTTATTTCAACTACTTTGAAGGCTCTATAAACCCTCTTGACTATCTATAGCACCACCGAGTTCATGCTATAATTAGCTTATGATAAAGATTCTTATACTCGGCGGGGGATTTGGCGGTATTCGTACTGCTCTTGATCTTGAAAAAAAACTCAGGCAATTAAAGAACAGAAAATTTGAGATCACCCTTATCGACCGCAATGGCTATCATTTGTTTACACCTGATATTTACGAAGTTGCTTCAGCTTATGGCATAAAGAAAGATCCTTTTGCTGTTCAGCTCAAAAGAACTATCTGCATGCCCTATGCCGATATTTTTGCCGGAAAGCATATCAATTTTATACAAGCAGAAATTACAGAGGTTAATCTGGCCGGCCAGGCAGTCAAGACCGGAGGCGGTCACATGGTTGAATATGACTATCTTGTCTTTGCCTTGGGCAGTGAAACAGCCGACTATAATATTCCGGGGGTTAAAGAGTACGCCCATCAATTCAAAACGCTTGAAGATGCTTTATTCATAAACCAAAAGCTAGATGAGCTATCAGAAGAATTTAAAAACGGGTCCAGAACTGAGCCATCATCATTTTTAATATGCGGCGGCGGATTTACGGGGGTTGAGCTAGCGGCTGAATTAGGCTGTTGCTCAAAAGTAATACGAGAGAAATGCAGACTGCGGGGACGCTGTTCAACTATAACTTTATTTGAAGCCGGACCGAAGATTTTAGCAATAGTTCCTGAAAAAGAACGCAGGCTATTTAAAGAAAGATTGACCAACTTAGGCATCATAATAATGGAAAATTCCCCAATTGAAGAAGTGGGTCCCGATTTTATTAAACTTAAGAGCGGTCACAAAATACCCGGCGATCTTATAATCTGGACAACCGGTATTAAACCAAATCATCTGCTTGCTGATATTAAAGACTTGCCCCTGACTTCTTCGGGCAAAATTATAGTGGAGAACACTCTGCAAGTTAGAGGATACAAGAATATATTTGTAGCAGGGGATAGTGCTGAGTTTATAGATCCAGAGACCCAGAAGAATGTGCCGGGCTTGGCCTATGTTGCCGTTGATCAAGGAAAAGTTGCCGCAAAAAATATTTTTAGTTTAATTGCTAAATCAGATATAAAATTAAAGGACTACAAACCGTTCTATGGAGTCTGGATAATACCGATAGGAGGTAAGTATGCCCTAGCTCATCTATGGGGCGGATGGCTGGTAAAAGGATTTTTCGGGTGGATAATAAGACAATTAGTTGACATAAGATATTTGCTGTCAATTTTTTCAGTCAATAAAACACTGGATATATATTGGGGCGAGGTTACCCTGTTTTCTAAAAACGACTAATGACAACTTGTGCGTCCTCTTGTCAGTTCTTGTCTTTGCCTCAATCTTGGCCAAGTGCGCTACGCCCCTAAGGTTGTTTAAATATTTTAAAACATACATTATTAATCTTTGTCAAGGTAGATCTGAGTACATTCAACCTGCAAGTGCAACACTAAAGGCTTCTAATGGGGTTAAATATAGCCCCCGCAAATCAAATCCCCGACATTTCGTAATTGAATTTCCTACCCTGTATTGAAGTTTCAAATATTCTCTTTAATTCGCCAAAGGTTTCTGTGACGGTATTTTTTACCGCATCTTTCCCAATTTTCCAGACATGCTCCTGGGGATTTTTATCCGGAGCGTAGGGTGGTAGCCAGATGAATCTGATATGAGAGAACTCCTTATCTTTTCCCAGTAACATGCGCAATTCTTTTGAACGATGCCATTTGGCGTTGTCCCAGACAAGGCAGAGTTTTTGATCGTGATACCTTCTCGTTAATTCTCGAAGGGCCTCAATGATATTATCAGTATTCTGCCATGAAAGAAGCACAAGTTCTTCTTTCTTTGTTTCGATGTTCAATGCTCCGAAGTAATTCTGACGAATCTTTTCCCGATTAACTTTTAGTACGGTCTTTTCTCCTCTCGGCAGCCAAACCCTGCGATATTCAGTTTCCCAACAGAGAGAACATTCATCAGCAAAGAATACATAGTAGTCTTGTTTTTGTCTTACCTTGATTTCCCTTTGTATTTCAAGCATTCTTTTCTCAACAAGGGAGTCGTTTCTTCTCCTATCAAATCCTTCGGGAAGCTTGAAAGAGAAGTTCGATAAGGCAAAGATGTGATGATAAGACCTGTCTGATTCATATACTACGCCGTATTCAGCCGATACGTATTCTTTCAACTTTTTGATGTCCCAAAAAGGGCTAGGCAAGCTTCCCTTTGCGTTGGAGGGAGGTTTACCTAGCGTTTCTTGTATTTCTTTAAGCTGTTCTTCGGTTAATTTAGCAGCGTTTGTGTTATCGTCATACGCTGGAAATATGCTCGATATCCTTGTTTTTTCGAAAGAATGGAGCCATTCTCGAACAGTTTCTTCGTTTCTGAGCAGTATACCAGCTATGTCGGGGATGCTTCTTCCTTGCATTGAAAGTATCGCAGCATGAGCTCGGTCTCGAATTAGCCGTGTTTTTGACTTCCGGTAATGACCGGCTAGAAGCGCATATTCAGTGTCTGATCTTTCAATGTGTATCACTAATCCATTATACCAAAATGTCGGGGATTTGTTTTGCGGGGGTTAAATAGTTAAGTCTTTTTCTGGGTCTAGTATTAAGCTTGTATTCTACTAAAGCAAGCTCCTCTTTTGA
>MGKQ01000006.1 GCA_001795735.1 Candidatus Yanofskybacteria bacterium RIFCSPLOWO2_02_FULL_41_13 | reverse complement strand
TCGACAAGCTCACCACGGGGTGGTATAATAAAAGTACTACGATAACCATTATTACAACTGTTATTATTTCTACGTTGTTGGGAATTACTGCTCCCATTGTAGCTCTTGGCTTCAATTTTTCGTCCCATGATTTGCTTTCTCAAATAACTTCAAAGTTCCAAAAAACTAACTTATCAGAAGTTGATCCTTTAGAATCTCTAGGTAATGTTATGGCACCCCTGGACAGTATCTGGAAAGCTATTATCGGCAGTAAGCTGAATCTGGATGAAGTTGGTCTCCTAGAGCTCTTAAAATCGGGCCCAGAAGCGCGTTCTAACCTCCAAGATACATTAGGAGACATCTCAGCGCCGAAAGCATTAGGTATGGCCAAAGAAGTCTTTATATTTGTAGCTAATATACTTGTAGCTATATTGGAAACAGTAGTGTCTATATTAAGGGGCATTTTAGGACTAATCAGCTAATAAGCTAATCAGCCTCTTCCTCAGCCTAGGAGTACGACGCATAACCTTGATTGTGCGACGATCTAGGTTAAATAAAAAGGCCTATCCCCCTATAGGCCTTTAACAATCGACTAAATAGTGATCAAACAGACGATGTATAATAATCTCACGATCTATAACAACATTCGGTATCCTCAGGTTCTTGCCCCCAACTACAATTGTATGCTTACCATTACGTCGCGTCTTAACCTTGTCTAATCTTCGCAGACTTACACCCATAATAGTTGAGCCGTAATTACGTGCTGCTTTTAGAGTTCTGACAGTATGTCTTATGGCTGCTTTGTCGCTTTTTCTTTTAAATACCATCTCCGCAGGATCTACATCTAATCCATTCGACGACCACATATCATAAGTCAATCTATAGGTCCACATAGCTATCCCCCATCAAACAACTTATGGACAAGCTTACTATGCAAAGAGAGCTGCGTCAACCTTGCTGTTTTTATAATAAAATCATAGAATAAATTTAATAATTTTACATCTTTCAGCCAGAGGCTGACCTGCCTATGGCATGGGGTTTTTAATTTTAATTTATTATCGTGCCTCGCTTAATATTCGACATTGAAACAATTGGAACTGATTTTGATAAATTGGATGAAAAGTCCAAAGAATTTGTTACCAAGTTCGCTCAAACACCAGAAGAAGAACAGGAAGCCAAAGATGGGCTTTCCTTCTCCCCTCTTACCGGCCAGGTGGTAGCAATCGGTATATTGAATCCTGAAACAGATAAGGGCGCAGTATATTTTTACGATCCGTCAGGAAAATTAGAAAAAGAATCTAAAAATAATATCCAATATAACCCGCTGGGGTCAGAGAAGGAAGTTCTAAAAGAATTTTGGGAAACTGCCCAGCTATATGATCAATTTGTTACTTTTAACGGGCGTGGCTTTGATTGCCCTTTTTTAATAGTTCGTTCGGCAATTCATAAAATAAAACCGACTAAAAATTTAATGCCTAACCGATATGAGTCAGGAGATTACGGTAAAGTCATTACTCACGTTGATTTACTTGATAGACTGACCTTCTTCGGCTCTGTTCGGCGAAAAGGTAATCTCCATATGTGGTGCCAAGCATTTGGGATTGAAAGCCCGAAGGCTAAAGGAATAACCGGTGATGATGTCGGTGACCTGTTTAAGAATAAGAAGTACTCAGCCATCGCTCAATACTGTGCCGGAGATCTCTGGGCGACAAAGGATTTATTCAACTACTGGGATAGGTATGTGAAATAAGCATACGGTTAGTAGCAGATAAATTTGATGCTTGGTAAAACAAAAAACCACGGAACTCCGTGGCAGTTTTTACTTATACGCCCTTGCCTCGATCAAGCCCAGCTCTAACTACTCTTTCGAGACCGGTAATAAAGGCGGCTGTCCGCATGGATGTATTGTACTTGCATTTTGTTTTCCAGACATCCTCGAATGCTCTAGTCATTTTGACTTGCAGTCTTCGCTCAACTTCTTCTAGCGACCATGATAGATATTCAAGTCCTTGGACCCATTCAAAGTAGGATACAGTTACGCCTCCGGCGTTAGCTAGAATGTCAGGAATAATAAAGATGCCATTTTCTTCCAGTATTTTATCGGCTTCTGGAGTTGTTGGGCCATTAGCAGCTTCAGCAATGATTCGAGCTTTTACAGCGGAAGCATTATTTTTCGTTATCGCACCCTCAACAGCAGCTGGAACTAAAACAGTAACAGGCAGAGTAAGCAGATCATCAGGATTAATAGATTCAGCTTCCTTGTAAGAAGCGAGTCCTTCAGAATTTTTAGCCTTTATCAGCTCAGGAATTTTCAAACCCTGAGAATTATAGATAGCTCCGCTTCGATCTGATACTGCCACTACTTTGTAGCCCAGTTCAGAAAGAAGGCTTGCCACTACTGAACCGGCATTTCCAAATCCTTGAATAGCGCAAGTAATTTCTTCATGATGAAGCCTGTTACTCTTTTTAAGATAATCTAATGCTTCTAGAATTGTAGTAACGCATCCCCGGCCTGTGGCCTCATTTCTTCCTTGGCACCCGGCCAAACTTAGCGGTTTACCCGTAACTATAGCTGGTTCCGTATGGCCAACCATAGCGCTGTATTTATCCATAATCCATCCCATAACTTTTGGTGTAGTATTTACGTCTGGAGCCGGGATATCGTTTCTTGGACCGATAATCGGATATATCTTTTCAATATATTCATAAGTAAGATGCTTTAATTCACGCTCACTCATTTTATAAGGAAAGCGATAACACCAAGCTTTCTTTTGCTCCTCAGTGAGTTCTTCCGCCTCATCGTCCAATGAAACCGTTATACCGCCCTTTGCACCCCCAAAAGGTATGTCCACAACGGCACATTTATAAGTCATCAGCATCGAAAGTGCTATTACTTCATCTTGGGTAACATCTGCACTGAAACGTATTCCTCCCTTCAGAGGACCTCTCCAGCTGCAATGTTGAGAACGCCAGCCTCTAAAAACTTTATACGTCCCGTCATCCATTCTGACAGGCATTCTTACAGTTATAACTCTCTCCGGATACTTCAAAGATTCATAGATTCTTTCAGGAATATTAAGATACTGGGCAGCGTTTTTGTAATTTTGTAGAGCAGTTTTAAGGAAGTTGAACTTGTCTCCGGCCATCATCGCACCTTGCTCGTTGTTAAACTCCTGGGGATAATCTAGAACAAACCTAAAATAATGTAAAGTGACTTTTGAATTATTAATGCTATCATTTAAATAATATAATTTATGTGGTACTCCAATATAGACAATTTTAAAAATGCGAACGGCTACGAAATAGACGGAATTTGGTATCCTCGAGTCACAGCCATTGTCGGAATAAAAGCCAAACCGGCTTTGTATATGTTTTATGCCGGACTGCCTGATTTTAAAACCGGTGAAGCAATTAAAGCTAAGTCAGCTGAAGAAGGAACTTTAATCCATGAGACTATTGAGGCAATTTTGAGAAAAGATCCAGTCGTAGTCCCGGAGTCAATTAAACCGGCTATTTCTGCCTTTATGGATTTTTATTCCAGTAATGATATTATTGTCCATAAAATTGAAGAAAGAGTTGTTTCAAAGAAACATCACTTCGCCGGAACAATGGACGTTTTAGCGGAAATTAATGGCAAGCTCGGTGTTCTTGATGTCAAAACATCTATTGCCATATACCGTGACTACTCCATGCAGACTTCGGCTTACATCCAAGCTTTGCACGAGAACCCCAATATGCCCGAATTAACCCGTTGGATATTCAGAGTTGATCAGTCACGGCATTGCTTAAAGTGTCTGGCAACACTACGTGATAAAGGTGGGCGGGAGAAAATTCGCAATGAAAAAATCAAATGCGACCATGAGTGGGGTCCGATGCAGGGTGAGTACGAGATAAAAGAAATAACTACTTTTGATGAAGATATTAAAGCATTCCTAGCCTGTAAGGATTTGTGGGAGTGGGAGAACAAATACTGGTTGGATAAAATTGGGAATGGTCCCGATTCACTTCACGCAAAGCGTGGTTAGTGAATCGTGGATCCTCGATTTGCTAGTTGCGCTCTGCACAAAGCAAATCGGGAGAGAATGATCACTGGCTGAAGAAAATATACTAAAAAACGGCCCTTACGGCCGTTTTCTTCTCATGCCTGACCAGAATTTTTTTCTTAAATCAGCTTCATGATAACGCCTTATCTCATCGGCAGTGGAAAGTTCCAAATCCACTCCCACCGGAATAGGTTTTTTATCGTTAGGATCTACTGTGACCAAAACGGAGTAGCCAGATATAACATGACGCACCTCTCCTGTTTTTAAATTTTCAGCAAAGGCTTTAACACCTATCTCCATCGAAGACCTCCAAACATGATTCACGGAAGCTTTGAATGTCAGTACCTCCCATTCATAAGAAGGGGCGGCAAATTCAATAAAGTTGCTCTTAGTCACGCACATTAGATTACTGTGTTTCATAGCTACATATCCGGCAACCCAATCAAAAACCTCCATAGCTCTACCACCAAATAATGTTCCTTTGTCATTTAAGTCCCCCGGAAAAACCTGATATTTATTATCTTCAACTGCCGAATCAGATACTTTCTTTACCTTTTTTATCACGATTAAGCCTTTTGCATATAAAAGATCTTGTCAAAATACTGTCATAAACTACTAAAATTACAAGGCTATGCCTAACAAGTCACCTAGTGCAGTTCCCTGCCAGAGTATAACCGTTAGCTTCAGCTTCTTTGTCAGAAGAGAACCACAACTGATTTTCCAGCTTAATTCTTTTCCAAGTATTACACCAAGAATAATGATATTTTTTGGAATCTGAAGCTTTTGAAACGACGACCCGCATATCTAAAATTTTGGTCGGGATAGAGCTAACTTCAGTCTCCCCTGCTATCGCCTCTTGACCCTCAACAGCACTGTAAATATTGGCATTTTCTGTCATTTTCAGCGGTTTTTTGTCATTAGAAGATATCTGACCAAGGTTATAAGAAATAAACGAAATTAGGCCGATGCAAACAGCTAAAAATATATGATATTGATAGGACTTGATTTTATCAAATAGTTTTGATAACATATTTAGGTTAATATCATAACCTATGGCACATACAAAGGCAATCGGGTCTACCCAGTTAGGACGCGATTCGCAACCAAAATATTTGGGAGTTAAACTCCATGCTGGCGAGAAAGCTCAGCCGGGTAGTATTATAATACGACAAAGAGGCACTAAATACATTCCCGGAAACGGAGTCAGAAAAGGTTCGGACGACACCATATATTCGGTAGTTAAAGGTACTGTTAAATTTACTACCCGCAAGAAAAAACGTTATGATGGCACTAGTCGCCTAGCCAAGATTGTTAACGTGGTTTAGTAAACTCACTATGTCTTAGGCCTAAACTAAAATCCGTCTGCCAGCTGGCAGACGGATTTTAGTTTAGGTTTGCAATAATTTACTTTTTATATCATGATATGCCCACAGTATACTTTAAAAAGGCTGGGATGATGGAGATAAGGACCGAAGACATTCAACTAGCTGAAATGTCAGATGAAGCTAGAGTAGCCTTACTTAAGGAGATGGGTGGCACAAGAGTGCTCACAATAACTTTAAGCGATGTTTCTTTTCACCTCCTTATACGGGAGATTGAAAACGTAGAAGATAGGCCGACGATATTTAAATTTGTATCGGAATGCGTACTCGCCTTATCGGGAAACATCGAGAAGATGGTTATCTTTGACATAGATAGTCGCAGTGGGATGTATCGATCATATGTTACGGTTAGAGATGCGAGAGATGATCGCACATATAATCTTGATCTGCATGTAACTTCCGCCTTGACTCTGGCGGTTGCCTCAAAGTGCCCCATTTTTGTGACTGAAGAGGTGTTTGAAAAATCGAGCAAAGAAGTGAAAAAATATATGGAGAATACAGTTCAAAGAAATTTTGAGAACATAGATCCCGAAAAACTAACTAAACACTAAAGGCTCCAACATGGAGCCTTTTATTCTATATGGTTCCGACTACTCCCCTTTTACAACAATCTTGGGTTCGATTTTTATTCCCGGAGCGAGTTCGACTTCAATGAGATGCTCTCCCTCTTTCTTGATATGTTCACCATGCCCACGAAGATCAATTGAGTCTAGTGAAACTTTAGCATTAATTGCTTTTGACAATTCATCGGCAATTTCCTGCTTAGTCAAAGAAGCATAAAGTTTACCTGTTTTACTTGATTTTTTAGTAAATTCCAAGGTGATATCTTTTGCTTTTTCAGCCATTTCTTTTGCCTTATCTAGGGCAATTTTTTCCTCTGTTTCTGCTTTCCTTTTTAAAAACTCGGCTTCCTTAATATTTCCATCATTAGCCAGCTTAGCCAGCTTTTTAGCCAGCAAAAAATTACGTCCATATCCATCAGAAACATTTTTAATATCCCCTATTTTTCCGATACCCTTTATGTTCTGTAATAGTATTACCTTCATATATCATGTAACATATATCATGTAACAACCGACAAATCAACTCATTTTGATACATGACTTGTGAATTATCTGAGTAACTCAATCGCCTTGTCCAGCTGAGGATCTTTGCCAGGTTTTCCGAATTCTAACATCCCTTCTTCCGGGTTCTCCGGCAGTTTAACCTCATAATTAGGTTCGATTCCAAGATCAGTTATTGAACGGCCTTTTGGGGTAAGCCATCTGGCTATTGTTACCTTCAAAGAAGAGCCATTGTCAAATTTTTCAAGCTCTTGAACTGATCCCTTACCAAAACTCTTCTCCCCCACAAGCTGAATGTTTTTATTATCATTCAATGCTCCTGCTAAAATTTCAGATGCTGACGCAGAACCGCCATTGATCAGAACAACAGTCGGATATATTTTTAATGCTCCTCGGCCATCACTTCTAAACTCCTGCCGCGTTCCATCCCTGAATTCTTCCATGGTTACAACCTGGTTATTATCGAGAAACCACCCCGCCAGACTAATTGCCGAGTCCAACAACCCGCCGGGATTGTTACGAAGATCGAGCACCAGTTTTGTTGCTGAAGATTTTAATATTTCTCCGACTGCCTTTTCAAAATCTGAGTCCACGTTCTGATTGAACGTGTAGATTTGGAGATAGGCAATGTCTCCCTCAAGCAGTTGCCATTTGATAGAGGGGATGCGGATCTTTTCTCTGATTAATTCAACATCTCGGGCATCTCCGTTACTAGCTACAGTAAGTACTACTTTTGTGCCCTCTTTGCCTCTTATTAAATTGACAACTTCCTCAATTGATAATTCCGCAGTCGGCTTGCCATCAACTCTAAGAACCTTATCTCCGGCCTTAATTCCGGCTTTATCCGCCGGCGTATCTTTTACCGGCGCTATTACCGTAACAACATTATCTCTTTTGCCTATCTCTATACCGACCCCTCCGAAAGATCCTGATATTTCTTCCTGAAATTTAGTACTTATGATTGGCTCAAAGAAAACAGTATATGGATCTCCAATGCTGTTAACCATTCCTTCGATTGCGCCATATAGCATTTCCTGCATATCCAGCTTTTTCGGGTCAACATATTTACCATTCAAAGCCTCCCAGACCTGCCAGAACAAAGCGAAATCAAGTTCTTCCGGCTTGCCCAGATCTCTATTTATCAACTCCCTGACTACGGGTAAAGAATCGGCAAGCTTATGCTGAACTACCAAAACACCCCCACCAAAACCCACGGCAAGGGACAAAATAACTGAAGCTATTAATATTTTACGGCCGGTAGAACTCATGTGCTGTAATTTTTAGATGTTATTCCGTGCTTCTTAAAATATCTGATGGCATCAAAAATATGCCAGCGAGTTTCTTTTTTTATTATATCAAACGCATCTAACCGGCCCTTGGAACCCCGACGATGGTAATGATACATTTGTGCTTCTGGAAAATAAATTACTTTATAACCATTCTCCCAAAACCTTTTTGCCCAGTCAACCTCGCTCATGTACAAAAACAGATTTTCATCCATCAATCCGACGTCATTGACTGCTTTTTGAGTAGTCATTAAAGCTGAACCCATTACCCAATTAACCTTTGCTGCCTTGCTTCTACTTTTATCTTTAGCTAAAAATCGGCTGAGTTCTTCCTTAGCCCATGGCAGATTGCCTAGAAATGTCCTTCTGTAAATTATCGTCCATAAGTTATAAAATCCAAAAAATGAGTCCTGGATACTTCCGTCAAAATTGAGCAATTGCGGACCAAGTAAACCTACTTCGGGATTTTCCTGAATATATTCAACCATTCTTTCGGTGCCATCCTTTAATGCAATGATGTCGGGGTTAACTATAAAGAAAATATCACCAAAGCTTGCTTTAATTCCTTCGTTAACTCCTTTAGTATAACCTACATTTTCTTTAAACGAGACTATTCTAACATCGGGGAATTCGGATATTACATTTCTTGTCTCAACTGTGCTTGCTATATCAACAACGACTATTTCGTACGAAAAACCGGATCTTAAAACATTACGTAAAGTCTTCAGACATAATCTGAGCAGAGGTGGATTTTTGAAATTGACGATGATAATAGAGAGCAAATCAATTTACAATTTACAATTTACAATTTACAATAAATGTTCCAATAGATCATTGAAAATTCAATGAAAACTGAGAATTGATAACTGAAAATTAACAACTACTCCAAGATACTTTGAAATAGTTGTTTAATACCTTGCAAATTATCTCCGATAGGCAAAAGTGCATACAAATTACCAACCTCAGTCTGAATGTGGGTTTCATAGACCAAGTTTTCTGTGGTAATAACATACCTTTTTACTTTCTCCTCGGCTCCGTTAAACTGCTGAGCTATATCAAGTAATCCGCCCGCATCCCAGATAGCCAAATCAGTATCAATGTTATTTCTGATCGTGTTTAGAATATTGAGAGTACGAATAGGCTCTGTCAGTATATTAAGTTCAAATACTTTTTCTTTTATGGCCAGCATCAAATTCTGTTGCCGCTGAGCCCGGTCAAAATCACTTGAAGAAAAGCGTGAACGAACATAATACAGAGCGCTCTGGCCATCAAGATGGTTTAGTCCGGCCGGCAGGTTAAACTCATAGCCCCACTGCTGGTTCTCGGTAAACGGCACATCCAGATTTATATCAACTCCGCCCAAATCATCAATTACTTGCCTGAAAGAAGAAAAATCCAAAACGATGACATTGTCTATATATACTCCTGTTATTCTAGAAATTAATTTCTTAGTAAAACCAAGGCCGTTTTTTCTCAAAGCTCCTACCTCATAAGCGGAGTTTATCTTTTCTTTTTTAGCACCATATATTCTCACATACAAATCCCGAGGAATGGATATGAGGGCAGTTTTTTTGGTTATTTTGTCAAAGCTTAGAACCATTATCGTGTCCGTAAGCATGGCGCCTGTCTCATCGGCATCTTCTACATCCTCACCTCGTATACCTAAAATTAAAATATCTTGTCTGCTCTTCTCTTCCTCAGGTATGGAATAATCCGGATCGTCATCAATAGTTATTTCTTTTTCATTGCTTATTGTAAAGAGATTAGCAACCTTTTGCCACAAAGTCGGATCAGTATTCGTTATATTAATATTGTTTGAGCCCAACCCAAATTGCCCGTAGCCATAAATAAGTCCGATGGCCAGAATAACAAAAAACATGACGCCCATGTAGCGCTTTTTGTTATTTTGTGGCATCTGATTGAAATTAGGTTGATAGTTCATGACGATTTTGTCTGCAAGTAAGTGCGAATTTGTGAGCAGACGAGCAGCTCACAAAACTCGTCACCCCGCCTCCTAAGCCCACAGAATAATTTTTGGTTCTACATTGATGGGCAGTAACATAGAGACTTATTAAGATAAGGTTCTACTAGCATAGGAGGCGGGGTAAGTATTTGTAGCTGTGCTCGTTCCACTGCGCACAGACAACTACTTAAACCATTTATGTATTTCTTTTGCTGATGTTTTTGCTCTGCCCATTACTTCTCTTCTTTTCTTAAGCATTTTAGGTATTAACCTAAGAAATTCTGGTATTTCAAATAGAACACTTGGCTCAAATACTACCAGATAGCCAAACATCATAAACTCTCTTTTTAGTATATATGGAAGGTCTTTTAAGATGTTTATTATATAGTCGTTTTTGATAATTGTAAAGCGTGTATTTCTCCAGTCCAGCCTTCTTTTCCGAGCCGGTATCTGACGACGAATTTTAATAAAATCAGCCTGACTTTTGCGTAAAGTTTTAGTGGTCTGTCTGTCATGCCAGGCAATAACCGAAGGTGCAAAAACCTGCCTCCAGCCGAACATATTCATCCGCCAAACTAAGTCCAGATCATCGCCATACCAGAAAAAGTCATGGTCAAGGATTTCTCTAGAAAATTTTGATTTTGAATTTTCAACATTTTGTGCGATAGCATAATTTGTTGAAAGTCTACAATCCTCTAGGGCTGACTTTCTAAAAAATGGGGCTGCCCCTTCTACTCCAAATATGTCTTTCTGCTCATTAAATTGCTTGTCTTGAGCGCTGTCGAAGGGACCCTTATCTTCTTCGCCATGGCCGATGTTGATTACCCGACGAGATTTAAATATATGAAAACCGCAGGTATCTATCGTCCCTCCAATTTCCAATTTCCAATTTCCAATTTCCAAATCCCGAATATCATATTTGTAAATCTTTGCCTGAAGAGCACCGATTTTCTCATCTTTTTCCATCACCTCAATGGCATTTTTAACAAAATCCTTATCTACAATAACATCCACGCACAAACCTAAGACGTATTTCCCGATGGAGTATTGCAAGAGCTTTTCCTGGCCCGGCCAAACCCCTATATTTTTTGTTAGTTCAACCAAATTAAATTTCGCAAATCCGAAGTCTTTGAGGTCGGTCCTCGCTTCGAGGTCCGACCTCGTTGCATTTATAATTTCTTTCGTTTTATCCGCCGACCCATTGTCCAAAATATTAACCTCTATCAATTCGTGCGGATATGTCTGCGCCAAAATCCCATCCAAACAATGGCGAATATACTTTTCTCCGTTCAAAACTACAAGATTAATTGTAACTAATGGGCTTGACATTTGGTTAGTATAAGCTTATCATCTAGAAAGTTTATTGAAAACCTCGCGGAGGGTATGCAGATGCGGTCTAATCTCTTTAATAAAATCAGGCATAGCAATCAAATTTCTGACGAGGAAAGAGAAATACTGTTTCTATTAAAAAGAAGGCCGCACACAATTGATAATTTATGTATGAAACTAGATACGGAAACCGTATTAAAGGGTCTTCAAAGATTAAAGAAAAAAGACCTTCTTGCATTTCGTGGATTCAAAGAACAATCCTATTCCAATTACACAACAAGAATAGATGTTGTCTTAACTTTTTCGAATAACTGGTTTTCCAGGTTATAGAATTTAACTACCGACCCAATCGGGCTTTTTTCCAGGCAGTAGAAGTTCGAGTTGCTCCGACATAAAGTCGGAGCATTTTTTATTTAACAGATCTCGAACTTTCACTACCTGGTTTATTTGCCAAAATTATAGAGATTGTCGTCACAAAAATCAGAAACGCCCGCTCGTCAAAAAGAGCCACATCGGTGAGAGAGTATATCAAAACCCAGGGGACGAATAGAATTGTTGCCCCGAAATACGTGACCAAAAGTGGATCTTTTTCTGAAACAAAATTATAATAAGATTTTTTAAAAACAAGCCACAAAAACCATATTGCTGTCACTAATGCCAGAATTCCCATTTCTGAAGCTATGTGCAGATAAATATTATGAGCCGATGAACCCGCTCTGGCTAGAAATATATTTTGATTAAGAACTATCGGGAAATTACCAATGCCGACCCCTAATAGCGGCCGGTTTTTTATTGACTCAAGACTGGCCTTCCATATGTCTATGCGCTGACTATTTGACGTTTCTCCAAAATCTATAATTGACTTGATCCTTTCACTGAATAGACCCCAATCCCCCTTTGATAATAAAAATTGAGGCGAAACAAATATCGGATATGCGACCATGAAAAGCATAAAAAAAACAACCAAGTATAGAGAAATATATTTGAACAGCTCATAATGAGGTCGGACCTCATTATTTTTGAGCCGATACAGCACTAGACTGATAACTATCAACACTCCGACACTTGCCGCCCATATCCCTCTAGTTCCGCTCAAAATAGATATTAAGAACATAGCCGGAATCCATAAGACAAAAAGTTTAGATCTTTTTTTAATCAGACGTTTAAGTTCAACGTTTTGTGCGCTCGCTAAAAGTGTTGAAAAAGAAATTGCAAATATTGCCGGCAACCCTAGCAAAACAAATTGCGGGAATGAATGAGAGTCTGGAAACAAAGAAAAAACTCTTAATGAAAGCTGATCGCCGTAGTAGGCAAACCACGTATTGCCCAAACGTACAGCAATTTCAGACCAGAGAACCCCAAACTGTCGCATCTGTATCCCCTCTCCCCAAATCCTCATAAATTGGTAGATGTTGATAAAATATGTCGAGGCTAACTGGATAAATCCAACAACCGTTACAATTATAGTCGGGATGGTGATATTTTTAACTAATTTTTTGGTAAGCTCTCCGTTGGTTTGGACTAAATAGTAAACGACCATTCCTATCAAACTTATATTTACAAAAAATATTATTCTTGTTATAGCCGCACCCCTATCAATAGCTGGGACAATTGAAAGAACTGCAAAAAATAGAATTATTAATAAAAGTTTTGCATGCTTGGAGTACTCTTTAAAGTTAAAGAAGTACTTTAGTCCTGTAACATGGGCTAGTTTTAAGAAAAGTATTATTGAGAGTATCCGCCAGACATTTAAATTATCATAATTAGTCGTTATCGGAATTGCTATAAAAAGCGGGATAGAGCGGACAAAAAATAAAGTTGCATCTTCAATCGGTGCCGTAATCACGTAAACTGCCAATCCTACAGCCAAAAATATCGAAATCTCCCTCGGTAAAATTCCGGTTATAATAAGGCCGAATAGAATAACCTCCGATATAAAAATTTTGTTTAACAAATTAATTTTTGACATTATTAAAAAATTTATTGGCGAAGCTCTTCCAGCTGTATTTCCTTGTAAATTCTGGTCCGCTATTTCTTATGCTCATTGCTCTTTGGTCATTATTTAATACATCCCTGACTGCCTTCGTAATATCGTCTACACTACCACTTTTTGAATAAAAAACGTGGTCATTAAATAACTCATGCCCTAGCTCATTATCCATAATTACCGGTGGAACGCCAAATGACAGAGCTTCCATCGGAGGCAAACCAAACGCTTCTCTGTCAGAAACATAAATTAAGGCTTTTGCTCCGGCATATAGTTCTTCTAAATCATCGCGCTCTTCAATATAGTTATAATGTATAACTCTTTCACCCCCCAATTCTTTGTTTGTATCTTTTATTAGTTCTCTAATCTGAGATGGCTTGTATTTATCTCTACCAACTGCAATTAACTTCAAAGTTCGGAATTCATCAGCAACTTGTTTAAATGCAAGAATCGTTTCTTTTAGGTGTCTTCTGGGGAATGCTTGGCCTATATATAGAATATAATCGCTATTTTTAAATTTTGAGCTGTCATTTTGCATTTTGATTTTTACATTTTGATTTGTACCAACTCCGAGATAACTCACGAAAATCTTTTCCGGCTTTATACTGTACAATCTAACCAGCTCCTTTTTTGATGTTTCAGAGATAGCTAGAACTTTTGTTGCAAATTTGGCCGCCCAGTTCGTAAATAGCCGATAAGACAATTTATAGCGAAAGGGTAGGTCACCGTATTTGTATTCGTAGTACACGTCATGAGTTAACATGACAACCGACCGGCCAAGATATAGCGGTGGCAGTTGATAAGCCGGGAAAAACATCCAATCTAATCTGTCCGCCATCGCCCGCAACGGCATAAGAATATGATAAAAAATATTAAATGAGGAGAAACCAAGAACTCTTTTAACAAAGATTGGATTTTTAAAAACCTGGTCATCCGGAATTCTTTTTTTGAAATATAGATATAGTTTATATTTTTTATACCATTCCGGATTAGCCGCATATTCTTTAAGCAGATTCAAAGTCACCTGGCCAACTCCCCAGCGTGATTTAGGGTCTTCCAAATTTTCGCATTCGATTCCTATCTTAATCATATTTTCCCCATCCGACCTCTATAAAAATCAAAGGCTCCGTTTAATATTGCGCGTGATTCTTCCGTTCTATATCTGATCATCAGTTTAAAAAGTTGTTTTTTAATTATCCAAAAACTCCAGAACCAAACAAAGAGCTTAACATGCGAAGGTCCATTCTTCCAATTAAAATATAATGCGTTTCTATAATGATATCTGAGAAGCAATGGAGAGCCTAATTTTTTCGTGGTAGCGGAAATTGAGTGATTAACTTCCGGTTCTTTAATAAAGCTCACTTTTACACTGGCCTTCTTTGCTCTAACAGAATAATCCGTATCTTCAAAATATAAAAAATAATTTTCATCAAACCCCCCGATCTTATCAAAAGCTTCCTTTGATATTGCCATAGCCGCACCATTGATATAATAACCCTTACTATCTTCGTCCTGACTGTAAATATGCTCAAGGGTTGGTCTAAGCCACTCCAAAACCCCCCTATTTACAACCTCATTTCCTTCAGCCACAGACAGGCCGACAATACCCTCCCTGGCACTCAAAATCGGCCCTAAAGAGGCTATAAAGCCTCCTTCTACCCAAGTATCATTATTGAGCAAAAGCACCCAATCTGAGCCCCCCCGAAAGGCTTGTTGAATACCCACATTATTACCCCCCGAAAAGCCCAAATTTTGGTCATTTCTAACAATCCTGACAAGGGCGCCCCTTGTAAGGGACTCTAGCCTATTAAAATCGGCTCGTTCTGAAGCATTGTCTACTACGATAACCTGAAAATCTTGGTCTGATTGCTCCTTTAAGGATTTCAGAAGCTTTAGGGTATTCTCCGAACCATTATAATTGATTGTGATTATTGAGAGCCTCATTATACTTATTATACACCAACCGCTTAATTTCTTCCCTGAATCGTTCAACTGAGAATTTCTGAGATTGAGATTTAATTTTATCTATATTGTATTTCGAATAATTTTCATTTAATCGGCGCATACCGTCAGCCAGAGCTTCGGGAATCGGGTCATCAAAAAATTCTCCGGTTACTCCCTCAACTACTGTTTCTGTCGCTCCGCCTTTTTTCAAAGCTAAGACTGGTTTGCCATAAGACATAGCTTCTACCGACGTAATTCCAAAATCCTCTTCCTGTGGCATAATAAATGCCCGGCAGTTCTGATAATAATACGGCAACTCTTCGTCGGGAATAAAACCTAAAAAGTTTATTTTTGATTTTCGATCTTTAATCTTTGATCTTAAATTCTTATACTCTGGACCGGTTCCAATAACAACTAGCGGTAAATTAAGCTTTTCAAATGCCTCAATCGCGATATCAATATTCTTGTGTTTGTATAAACGCGAGACTATTAGGTAGTAATTTTCAGGCAATGAGCAATGAGTAATGAGCATTTTTTTGTTCATTGTTGTTTGTTCGTTGTTTAATATTACGGGAGGATAAATTACTATTGAATCTCTCCGATAATATTTTTTTATTCTATCCGCAACATGATTTGAAATTGCCACAAATTGATCAACTCTATCACTGGCCTGCCGATCCCATAATCTTAGGAAGTGCTTGGCAATTCTCTCCAGCACCTGACCCTCAACATTCGACTTTTGACTCTCCGAGTGTAAATCCCAAATCTGACGAGTCGGACTATAACAATAACAGATGTGCCTGGTCTTAGGTTTTAGAACAAGTCCTTTAGAGAATACGGCTGAAGAAGAAATAACCAAATCAAAATTTGATAGGTCAAGGGACTCTATCGCCGTTGGCATTAAGAAGAAAAAGTATTTATAAGTTCTAGCAATTCCCGGTATTCTTTGTAAAAAACTAGGTCTTATCTCGGCTTTAGGCAGATATTTGCTGGTAAATTTTTTATTATGAAAAAGAGTATAGACCGGCGCCTCAGGAAACATATTATGCAACTCAAAGAGAACACGCTCTGCGCCGCTTAGACTAACCAGCCAGTCATGGACAATAGCTATCTTCATTATTCGTAAAAGCTTAATATTTTCTTTATCCAACACGCTCCATTAATAAATTCTTCGATAATTTATCATTTTCTCTGACCAATCGGGGACCCCGGTCCGGCCATGCCCCCCCACCCCAATTGGACTCCCGGGAAAATATCTAAATTATCTTTGAATTTGTATTAAAGGAGCTGGAAGGATTCAGAAAATATCAAACTTTCCCTCATAAAATAACATGTTTGTTAGAATTATTAAGGTTTTACTCGGTAGTTTGGTAACTATATTTTGCAGACCATGGGCTCCATCCGGTAACAAATTATGAAATCTTGGATAATAATTCTCGGTGACAGAAAATAGGTCTGCTTCAGGCACGGCACCAATTTTCTGTCGAAATTATTATCTAAGATGAGTAATTTTTCGGATGGCGGGGGTCTGCTGGTCGAAAAATATAGTTACCAGACTACCTCTTTGCTACAACATTACGCTTGTAGACGTCCAGGTTCTCCAATACAATTCCCGTCCCGCGGGCAACGCAGAAAAGTGGATCATCGGCGATTGATGCCGGAACGCCGGTGATGCGGTTAATGAGAGTATCAATGTGCTTCAACAGCGCTCCGCCGCCTGAAATTATAATTCCCCTATCCATAATATCGGAGCATAGCTCCGGAGGAGTAACCTCAAGAACATTTTTAACAATTTGGACTATCTCTCTTAACTGTTCGGATATTGCCTCTGTAATTTCATTTGAACCGATCTCTATCGTTCTCGGGTAACCGGTTGCTAAATCCCGTCCTTTTATATTTATTTTTTCCTCCTCTGGCTGTTTTATCGCACTGCCGATGGATAGCTTTATTAACTCCGCTGTTCTTTCGCCTATGGCTAACCCGTGGTTTTTCTTAATATATCCGACAATTGCCTGATCAAGTTTATTCCCACCGATCCTAACCGAATTCCAGCTGACAATGCCCCCTAGAGAAATAACTGCAAGTTCAGTCGTGCCGCCGCCAATATTTAATATCATATTTCCGGTTGGACTGTTAATCGGGATCTTGGCTCCGATAGCAGCCAGAACCGGCTCTTTAACCAGATATACGGCCTTAGCGCCGGCATTAAGGGTTGCCTCTATAACGGCTCTTTTTTCCGTTGAAGTTATGCCTGCCGGAACAGAAATAAGAACTTCCGGTTTAACAAAACTCATTACGCCCATAGCCTTTTTAATAAAATATCTGAGCATAGCCCCAGTTATACGATAATCGGCGATAGCACCATCAACCAGAGGTTTTGAGACGATAATACTGTCGGGTGTCCGGCCGATCATTTCTTTGGCCGCGTTTCCTACTGCAAGAAGTTTGTTATCCAAAACCGAAATAGCCACTACTGATGGCTCATTAATGACAATCCCCTTCTTAGGAATAAATACGACAGTATTTGTAGTACCCAAGTCTATACCGATTTTTGCCATATTTGCTTTGCTAAATTAAAAATTGAAAAATCAAAATTATAATCCTAATCTGTTACTTTTGCACTTTGATATTTAATTTTTACACTCTTTTTATGTCTGCTCCTATTTTTTGCAATCTCTTCTCTATCTTTTCATATCCCCTATCTATCTGATAGACGTTATTAATTATAGATTCGCCCTCAGCGCATAAAGCCGCGACTATATAAGCCATCCCGGCTCTTATATCAGGACTTTCTATCTCTCTTCCTCTCAGTGTTGTCGGACCCTTAATCTCAATCCTATGAGGATCTAAAGACAAAATGCTGGCTCCCATTCTTTTTAGTTCTTCCGTCCAGCTAAGCCGTCCTTCATAAATAGTTTCGTGAACTAGGGCTTGTCCTTCTGCCTGTGTTAATAGCACACATAAAGGTGCCTGTAAATCAGTTGGAAATCCGGGATATTCTTTTGTTTTTATATTTACCGACCTAAGCCCAGAGGATGATACCTCTATACTGCTTTTATTAACTTTTATTTTTGCGCCTGATTTTTCAAGCACGTTCAGCAGAGAATCTAAATGCTCAGGCTCACATTTATTAACTTTTAAAGAACTTCCTGAGACTGCACCAAGAATCAGAAAACTTCCGGCCTCTATTCTATCGGGAATCGTTGTATGATCTCCTCCATTTAGATTCTTAATTCCGCGGACGATAATCTTCGGCGTTCCTGCTCCGGATATTTTTGCACCGCAATTATTTAAAAAGTCAGCCAGACTCTCAACTTCAGGCTCACAGGCGCAGTTTTTTAATATTGTCGTTCCTTCGGCAGATGAGGCAGCCATTATCATAGCCTCCGTCCCGGTAACGCTTACACTTCCAAAAACAAACTTAGTGCCTTTAAGTTTTTTGGCACTTACACTATAAACCCCGTCTTTATACTCAACATTAGCCCCTAAAGCCCTGTAACCATCCAAAAAAACATCGATCGGCCGTTCACCTATCACACAGCCTCCGGGATGAGGAAAATCAACTCTGCCCATGCGGGCAAGCAATGGAGCTGTCAGAAGTATTGATGCCCGCAATCTCTTTGCTATCTCTCGGTCGATAATTGTACTTTTTATTTTATTGGCTACTATTTTATATTTTTCATAGCTTAAACGTTTAACCTTAACTCCAAGCTTATCCATAAGCTCAGACATTCTCTTAATATCTTCTATGTCCGGCACTCTATTGATATAGACCGGTTTTGAAGTAAGAAGGGCGGACGCCAAAATTACCAGAGCATCATTCTTGGCTCCCCTAACTTCAATAGTGCCTTTTAATTTTTTACCGCCGTTTATGATAAATTTCTCCATCCCGCTGAATTTTACTACAATCTGTAAAATTTTGAAATCATTGAAAGAACTAGAATTTCTGATATAATATTTTAATGAGCAAAGGTTCAAAAAGGTGGCTATTCTACTCCGCTGTAGCGGTTTTTTTGCTGTTGAGTTATATCGTTATTCTATATGCTCAGGGATATAAGTACGATTTTTCCGAAGGTAAATTCTTTAGAACCGGCGCTATTTCTCTAAAAGTTAATACCGGAGCAAAGATTTTTTTGGATGATGAGCTTCAGGGAGATACGTCATTTTTTAACAGTTCTTACAGTATTGATGGTCTTTTGCCAGGAACATATAAATTAAATGTCCAGAAAGACGGTTATGCATCGTGGCAAAAAACGGCTACGGTTGAGGAGGGCTTTGTAGTAGATTTTTCTAACACTCTACTCCTATCAGAGGAGGGGGAAGATGAACAAAAACTTTTTGATGAGGTTGACGCTTTATTTAAAGAGCTAGAGCCGGTCCCGACGCTCAAACCTACGTCAGCTCCAAAGCCCAAAATTTCGCCTAGCCCCACTCCGGAAATTAAGGACCCTTATATTCTCGACGTAAAAAATAAAAAACTATTACGAAGTATTGAGCAAAGACTCGAAGAAATTGCCGATAATGTTACTGGCTTCCGGCTTTCGAAAAATAATAATAAACTTGCCTGGTGGACAAACAATGAGTTGTGGGTGATGTGGCTGAACGACCAGAATTATCAGCCATTTTATAAAAAGGGTGACAAGGAATTAATAACCAGATTCTCAATGCAAATTCAAAATGGAGCTTGGTTCAGGGGAGAAGATCACCTTGTATTAGAGCTGGAAAGATTTGATTCTAAAAATCGCCCATATTCTATCTACCAAGTAGTCGAGATAGATAAGAGGGGCGGAGTTAACATTGTAGAGTTATAAACAAAAACTCCGTGAAGGAGTTTAGTTTACATTATATCTATGGTGAGAATAAATAAATTTTTGTCACTTAGTTTTTCAAGAAACGTCCGGCTGCCAGAGTTTTTTCTTAGTTCATGTGCCAGTTCACGCAATTGATTTGATTCTGGCTCATCCTCTGCTTTTAAAGTGACTAACACGCCCATTGATTTCTGAAATGATAGCTTCATCTCATCCCCATCCTCTAATTACTAATTCCTCGATAAGATTATCATACAATATACTACCTGTAAATAGCATGTAAAAACAAAAAAGGCCTCTTTATGAGGCCTATACTTTTATGCCGCCGATACTGGCGAGTCTTTTCTTTAATAATTCTACTAGAACTGAATTGCCTCTATTGTAGATATCCGGAACATTAAGAACATACGCATCCTTATCAAAAACATTGAAATTATTACGTAATGAGGTAAGATGGCGATCATTATTCTCATCCATTACAAAAATCCTGTCAGCCCAATCAATTAGCTCTTGGGTTACAACCTGACCACCAGCCGGATGATATATGATGCCAGCCGATTGAACTTCATAATCCGGCGAGTTTTTAAGAATATCTTCTGCCGTCCGGCTCCTGTTTATATTAGCAGTGCAAATAAATAAGAGCTTGAGTTTAGGGGACAATTATCTCTCCAATTAACGTTAAGAAACTAACCAGATTATTACAAAAATTCCTATCGTTGTCAATAAAAATTTTTAAGAAAGCTCCCTGGCTGATAGGACGGTAGCTTAAAGCGAAACTATCGTTTCGACCAAGCTGGGGCTTTCCTTGCTTTCTTGAGACCGTATTTGCGTCGTTCTTTGACCCTAGAATCACGAGTTAGAAAACCTGACTTTTTAAGCTTTTTGCGAAAATTCAAATCAAAAAGAATAAGCGTTCGTGATAATCCGTGCTTAATAGCATCTGCCTGACCGGACATTCCACCTCCACCCACCTTAACCGTAGCCTTAAAGCGATTCAGGGATTTTAATTTCCTTAGAGGAGATTCAATTATTTGCTGAAGGGTTTTATCTGTAAAGTAATCACGATAATCTTTATCATTCACCCTAATTAAGGCGTGGTCGCCCTCCAAATTATCTGTTGATTTTTTGGTATAAAGACGAACAATAGAGATCGCCTCTTTTCTTCTGCCTACCGCTTCATAGTATTTTTCTTTCTTAAGAGATTTCTCCTCATTGGCCTTTTCTTCACTGACTATTACTGGCTTTTTCTCCACAATCTCTATCGGTTTTGCTTTTAAAACCGCTTCCTTCTTAACTCGAGAAATACCCACCTTCAGCGATTTCTCTTTCTTTTCTTTTTTTACCTTTTTAGGTTGTTTAGCTGTTTTTGCCGGCATACCCAGTATATCAACTTCTAATTGCCTTAGGTTTTAATAAAAACTAAAGAATTAGAAACTAATTTGGATTATATCCTATGACCAATGTAATACCTACAATTGGCTAGAAACCATTTGGAAGTTGTACCACTGGGCATATTTAATTGAATTTTAAGTTTTTAATTATTTTATCCCTTGTTCTATTAACTGGCAACATCCTGTATACCATTTGACGCAAGACGTGGTCAGGCTTTGACTCCCATAATTCTGAGAGCTTTCTGGCCTTTATACCACTGTGGTAGCCGGAATAGTGATAATATTTTTTCTGATCAAATTTGCTTCCGGTAAACTTAGCGCTTTTTAGGTTTTTAACAATCACTTCATTATCAGGTAGCTCATTGGGCATGTAAGAAGCAAGGTTCTTGCCACGCAATAAAATAGCAACTTTACTCGCTAATCTGCCCAATGATTGATTTGTAGCATCAAGTGTATATTTCATCAGATTAAGATGTAAACTTAATAATGGCCATCTCCGCCCCATCACTGATTCGCCTACCCAATCTTAAAACTTTCGTATACCCTCCGCTTTGATCTTTAAATTTGGGCCCAAGTTCTGATATAAGCTTCTTGGTAGCTTTTTCTCCAAGATAGTGTCCTATTAAACGCCGCGAAGCAAGATCTCCTTTTTTGGCTCGCGTAATCATTTTATCCGTAAATTGGGATAGTGACTTAGCTTTTGCTAAAGTAGTACGAATTTTACCGTGCTCTATCAATGCCGTTGCCAGCGCTTTATATAGCGCCTTGCGTTGAACCGTCTGTCTGGCAAATTTTCTATGTTTACCTCGTCTCAAAGTAGCTAGTAGGTGGTAGGATAGTAGGTAGCAGGCTAGATACCTACTGCGCTACTGTGCTAAAAACTATTTCCCCTTCTTCTTAGTTTTTGTTTCTTTCTTTTTCGTGTCTTTCTTTGCTAATTTTTCTTTTACTTCCGGAATATTAACTTCCGAAACGATCCTAAAATGATCCAGTAATATCTCTGATGCGTTTTTAAGAGCCTGCTCCGGTTGAATTGAACCGTCCGTTTCTATCTCCATAACTACCTTGTTGTAATCTATCCTCTCTCCGACACGCATATCTTCGACAGAAAAGTTTACAGACCTTACCGGCGAATAAACAGCATCGATGGCGATTACGCCTATTGGTAGTTTTTCTTTTCTTCTTTGCTCGATAGAGACATACCCAACACCTTTCTCTATCTCAAGCTCCATACTAAATAATGTTTTTTTGTCTGTTAAGGTGGCAATGTGCTGATCATCATTTATCAGTTCCACATCGGATGTCAGTTTAATATCCTTCCCGAATAGCTTCTTCTCCCCACTGGTTTCGAGAGTAAGCTTAACCGGACCTTCTCCATGAAGTTTGAATCTCAGTTTTTTAACATTTAATATTATCTCTATAACGTCCTCTAAAACACCGGGAATCGTTGTAAACTCGTGTTCAACCCCCTTTATCTTAATAGAGGTTACGGCTGTACCTGTTAACGAAGAAAGTAAGACCCTTCTTAATGGATTGGCTATTGTTGCTCCATACCCAGGCATTAAAGGAGCTATTTCAAATGTAGCTTTATTGTCCTCTTTGGCCACGACCTTTATTTGTTCTGGTAGTTGTAACAATTTAGTCTTTAGGTTTTAGATTATTAGGTTTCTAGGTTTCTGTTAACCTAGTGACCCAGCTATCTATAACCTATTTACCTGCTATAAAACTCGATGATTGATTGCAAGTCCTCGGCCCTGATACCGCTTTCTGATAAAACCGGATTACCCTTAACTTCTGAAGTAATTTTTTCCTTGCTAACACTCAGCCAATTTGGTGCTTCATAGCCTTTAAACCATTGGGGCATTAGATTTGAAAAATAAGGAGAATTTTTACTGCGCTCTGCTATACCAATTATATCTCCAATTAAAACTTGATAGGACGGAATATTGATCTTTTTTCCGTTAACGGTGATATGACCATGACCAACCAACTGTCTAGCTTGATCTCTTGACTGGGCAAAACCGCTTCTAAAAACAATGTTGTCTAATCTATGCTCAAGACTATTAAGAATCATTTCGTATGGTTCTTTTTTAGAAGAAATAGAACTCTTAATATAATTTTTAAATTGTTTTTCAAGGAGGCGGTAAATATTTTTAACCCTTTGCTTGGACTTTAACTGAAGACCATATTCTGAAGGTTTACCCGCCCTTTTTCTGCCGTGTATACCTGGCGGATAAGGCTTTTTAACCATAGCTGATTTTTGCGAATGCGAACGCTCACCTTTCAAGAAAAGCTTTTCACCTAGTCTTCTTTCAATTTTTTCTCTTGGACCCGTATACCTAGCGCACATAATTAAAAATTAAAAGTTTAAAATTAAAAATTGAAGTGACTAAATTTATAGATTTTGAATTTAAATTTTGCATTTTGACATTTAAATTTTGAATTTGCCCTATACCCTTCTTGGTTTCTTCGCTCTTACTCCATTGTGAGCAATCGGGGTTGCATCCATAATTGACAGGATATTCAATCCGCTTCCTGCCAGACCCCTCATCGCAGATTCTCTTCCAGGACCTACACCTCTAACTACAATTTTTAGGCTATTTAAATTGTACTTCTTTGCCTTCTCAATACAATCTTTAGCAACAAGATTTGCTGCATATGGAGTCGATTTTTTAGTCCCCTTAAACCCTAGTAAGCCAGCCGATGACCAAGAAATAGCCTCTCCTCTTAGATCGGTGATTGTCACAATCGTGTTATTGTATGAAACCGAAACATAGGCGATACCGTTAACCACTTGTTTTTTAGAAACTTTTTTTGGAGCCGAAACAGCCGACTGTTGTTCAGCCGATGCTTGATCTCCTTCCTCGGTTGTGGTAATTCTTTTTTTACCCAATTCAGTGATCAAAAAGCAATAAACAATGAACAAATGTTTCTATGCTCATTGTTTCTATGCTCATTGTTTCTAAGTCTTCTCACTAGTTGACTTTCTTCCCGAGCCCATTGTTTTTCTGACATTACCTCTTAACGTTCTAGAATTTGTCTTGCTACGGCCGTGTATCGGCAGTTTTCTAGCATGGCGAAGTCCACGCCATGTCCCAATTTCTTTTAATCTTTTGATATTCTGGCCGATTTCCCTTCTAAGGTCACCCTCGACTTTATAACTTCTTTCTATTATTTTCTGAATTTTGTTTAATTCTTCATCGGATAATTCCTTAGCTCTTTTATCGGGATCGACGTTAGCTGATTTTAGTATTAAGGCGCTTGAAGATTGACCTATACCATAAACATAGGTCAAGGCATATAAAATCTTCTTGTTCTCTGGAATTGTTATACCCAATATGCGTGCCATTATAGCAATTAATCTCTAAATCCTAAGCTCTAATTTCTAAACAATGTTTAAATCTAAATTTAAAAAAATCATGATCTTTATTTTTTATTTCAGATTTTAATTTTTGAAATTTGTTTAGAAATTAGGATTTAGAAATTAGAGATTCCAGCAGCTGGTCTATCCTTGTCTCTGCTTATGCTTCGGATTTTTACACAGACAATAAAGACGACCTTTGCGTCTTACTAGCTTACAGTTATTACACATTTTTTTAACAGATGCACGTACCTTCACGGAAATTACCAATTTACAATTTCCAATTTCCAATCAATGTTTCAATTTACAAACTTTTGATAATTGATTTATTGAAAATTCAATGAAAATTGATAACTGATAATTGAAAATTACAATCTCCTGATTATTCTTCCTCTCTTCCCGTCCGGGCCTAACTCAAGCGTTACGGTATCTCCAATCATTACTTTTATATAATTCATCCTCATTTTTCCGGCAAGATAGGCTAGGACTTCACGCCCATCCTGAAGCTGAACACGAAAATTCGTATCCGGAAGTGCTTCGGTTACAATGCCGTTCACTTTTTCTTTTAATTGATCTTGTGTCAAACCCAGTATATCAACATTCAATTGCCTTAGGTTTTATAAAAGGGCCAATTGTATGTTTATAAAACTACCTAATACTTATACCCAGTATCTTAACTCTTAACGGCTAAAACCATTCGAATATTGTATCACTGGGTAAATTCGCTTTAAAAACTAAGCTTCTCTGAAGCTCTGTAGAAAGAGGTGGAGAGACTAGTTTTACGCCGCTTAGAAATCACGGACCACCTCTTAAACCCAGCTTTATAAGCAATATATTTTAGCCTACTTATGGTAGCAAAATCGGGTTTTAAAGTCAACCCCGTAGTAGATTTTTGAGTTAGCTTTGCTATTACGGCCTTTGGCCACATCTCAAAAATTCACTACAGGGTCAACCCCTACTCATACTGGAGTTCAAATTTTATCCTCTCTATATTAGTTGGCACCTTCTTAACCCAAAAGGGCGAAAGAATAACACGAGCTACAGATATACCTTCAGCCCCCTTAAAGTATTCCTTTATATCATTCTCATTCTTACCCATGAGGTCACCGATTACTTTGTCTTTATTGACACGGCTGTAAGCAGACCCCTTAGCTAGAACCTTAAACTGAAGTATCTTGCTCTCTTTATTAAATTCTACATCTTTAAATTCCAAGTTAATTTTTTCAGAAAATACATCCAGATTATTGACCGTTTCTACATAACGAGTGGCTAAATCATACAGATCTGCTTCTCTAAAAGCTACAGACTCCAACTCCACGGTTTCTGAGATCGTAAAATCATTAACTGCTTCATCCACTTGTGCCGTTGATTTTACTTCTTTAACAAGCGGGCTTGTTGAACTTAAGATTTTCAGCTCAGCTGCTTGCGACTTAAGTGCATTCTCGGCATCAGAAACAACCATATTATGAACTGTTTCCTTGGCTTTCAAATAGTCCTGATCCGTCACAACTTTAGCTTTACCGACAATACCCCCCTTCATCGGTTCTTTTGACATGCCATAGTACTTTTGATAGCGGTCGTTATCACCTTTTTCTTTAAAAGCCGGAATAGTGAATCTCCCTGCGTCGATATTATAAAATTCCCCGGCTTTATCAGCAATAATCTCAACCTCAATAGATCCCGGGATAATTTCACCGTTAATAACCTTGGTACCGGGAACCGTGACGGTTTTAAGCGTTCTGAATATCAACCCGCCGGAGGATTCAAACCTAGTGGTTGCAATCAAAACCTGAGGCGCTGTACCATATTCATTATAAATTGCTATTTTGCCGCGCGCTTTTTGAATGATGTCTCTTTCCCCTGTGGCCGGAAAAGTCTGTTCAACTCTTTTTTCTATAGAAAAGAGCTGGCCCGGAATAGTTCTATTCTCCAGGTTAACAGACGAAAACTTGTCGGAAGTATTTATGGTTAAGCTCAGATCGAGAGAATGAGCAACGGGTTTTATTATAATTTTGGCGCTTCCAGTAGTTACAAATAGAACAACGACGAATAGAACAACTACAGATATACCCAGAAGGGTTAAAGTTTTTTTAGACAGATTTAAAAATGAAAATGAAATAACCTTAGGTCTTTTGACTAAAAAAGTCGGGCCGAGCTTGTTTACAGATAGTCTGTCAGCATTAGATTGTTTTTGCCAAACACTTTCTATCTCATCAATTGCCCCTCGGATGGTGTCGTTGTCTCTTTCACTATCACTGCTTTCTTCTTTATTTACTTCCTCGTTCCTAACTTCAATCTCAAAAGGACGCTCCGCTTTTTTAGATATTTTCACATTAGTTTTTTTGTCCTTTTCAAGCGGCGGTTTTATAATATCGGTCATGCCTCTGCCTTGCATCATATCTGAGGGGCTATCATCTTCAGATACTTCCCCTTCATCATCCGGTTCGCTGGCCTCTTCCGGCTCGACTTCTTTCGGCTCATCTACAACTGTCTTTTTAGCCCTGTTATCTTTCTTATTTTTTTGCGATGATGACTGTGAATTGATTTTTGCACTAGTTAATACGCCCAGATTATATTTCAAGGCCAGATCGTTTATATCCGGATTCGAGGCCAATACCATTACATTCTTGCCCTGCTCGGTTGCCGCTTCAGATAAAATATAAAAATGGTCGTCGTTGCTTAAAGCCTCGTGTTTTTTCGGCAAAACAAAAATAACTTCATTAGCTGGAGTTTCCTGAAATATTCTTAAAACATTTTCAAAATTATCGTCCTTGAGAACGTTTATTATTTTTGTCGCCATCTGTACCCT
>MGKQ01000005.1 GCA_001795735.1 Candidatus Yanofskybacteria bacterium RIFCSPLOWO2_02_FULL_41_13 | reverse complement strand
TACAAGCTTAATACTAGACCCAGAAAAAGACTTAACTATTTAACCCCATTAGAAGCCTTTAGTGTTGCACTTGCAGGTTGAATGTACTTTTTAACCATTAGTAAAATAATCGAAAATATGGTATAATAGAGGTAGTCTTGGTAATTTGATGTATCTAAGCCCCATCTAATGATAAATACTATAAAAAAACACCTGCATCCACTTGGAGGATATATACTATTCTGGAACATAGCTCTGCTTGTTTTTGTTAAAATAATACTCCCCCATTCAACATTTCCTCTTGCCACAATTCTTGAGCAAGCTCCTTTATTTAACTCCCGCGAAGTTATATCTATTACGAACGAAGTCCGGGCTAACAACAACCTTACTCCATTAAAAGCCAGTTTTCAGCTTGATTCAGCCGCCAACGCAAAACTGAACGACATGGTTAAAAATAATTATTTTGCCCATGTCAGCCCCTCTGGAGTTACGCCTTGGTTCTGGATCAAAAAGTCTAACTATACCTATGGCGTCGCCGGCGAAAATTTAGCAATAGGATTTTTTACCGCCAAAGACACGGTCAATGCCTGGTTTAATTCACCATCCCATCGAGCTAATCTTTTAAATACTAAATATCAGGATATAGGGATAGCCGTGGGAAAAGCAAATATTAATGGCCGTGAAGGAATCGTTGTCGTTCAAATGTTTGGTCTACCAACCAAAACAGGACCTGTCGCTGTTAATCAACCGACTCAAACTGCTATAGCTCAGTTACCTTCAATTACACCAGCTTCACAAGCAGTGGCGGCAGCAGAAAGTACTTCCGAACCAGTTCAGGCCGTTTCAACTGATGAATCTGTAATGCCGGTAAGAAAACCAATAATGGTGAGTTCCAGCAAGGGAATAGAGATAAGTAATTTAGTCTCTTCTACTAACCTAGCGTTTGTATTTTACAGTTTTGCCATGGCTCTTATATCAGTTATGGCTATCTTCCTATTCGGCCGAAGCCGGCATATGGCACTCAAATCTTTAGTCCACATAAACATCTTTCTTTTGGGAATCATAGTCTCCGCCGCAGACGTATACATCAACGCCTCTATTTTCTAAGATATCCCTTCATCAAATTAAAAACTAGACACAACATGTCTAGTTTTTAATTTCTTGTCGCGTATCCTGAATTTAGTGCGAACCCATTTTGAGTGAACGCAATAATATCGGGATAAGTAGGAATAAAGAAATAATATATTAAAAACAGATTTATTTCAATTGTTTGTTCTTTAGAAAAATTAAAAGCGGTGGCAATCACGAGATCACCACCGCTGGACGTTAGTCCTTTTTGAGCGCGGTTGCAGCACTTGCCGCTTCTTTGGTAGCGCGCATGCCCTTTTTGATGGCATCGAAAAGCGAGTAGTCACGAACCGTGTAGGCCGTGAACCACTCTCGTCGAACTTCTCTGAACCCACTCTTCTTGAGGCATTTCTCGATACCAGACAGATGCGCCGCTCCCCAAATCGTCACGATGTCGCTGTCCTTCAAGTACTCGTTTATACCCTGAAAAGCTATTTCGTTACGAGCATCTAGGATTAACCGTTTTGCCACCCTCTTGTCTCTCGAGAAGAAGGCGACGACGGACAGAACAACTCCAACTGGAATGAATCGGCTGAAGAGTTTATTGATGAACCATCTCGCGACGGTCTGCCCAAATTCCTCTGTGAACGGGTCGTCGATGTCCCTACCTTTCTTTATAAGAGAGATGTCCTGTTGGGCAAATGCCCGAATCAGATCATACAACCTCATGTCGGTATTAATCCACGAGGCAGAGTAGGTCAATCCGTCTTTCTGGTACTGAAGCGACATGAGCTCATTGATTTTTTTCATCAGGTCGAAGATGAAGTCAAATTGACTCGAGATATCTTTCTCTTTTTGGGTCAGAGCCTGCTCCTCTTGTGGAGATAGTTTGCCTGTCGCCTCAAAGAGAATCTTATAGCCTTTGAGTGAATCGATGAGCTCTTGAATGGCGGCGTAATATGCCGGTTCAGCGATATGAATTACTGCTACAAAAGCAACAATTCTCTTCGTGACAGAATGTTCGTAAAACACCACAGGGGTTTGAAGCTTCCCGCTTGTGTTACGAATGCCCTTCACACCGATGAGATTCGTCACCTTCGCAAACAATAGCCAAAAGGGGTAAATGGCCAACAGGAGTAGAAAAATTACTCCCCCAGCAAACAGCACAAACAGGCACTTCATCAAGCCCATTTTCTTTTCTTCCATCCGCGCCTCCTTTTATCAAATTGTTCAAGAGCTCAAGATTGTGTATATTATATCAAATATAATAAATTATGTCAAATTCTGTCGGCTTTATGGGAGGAAGTTGGAACGGCTATATTGGGCCTCTAAGATTGCAAAAATTCTTTTAGCCGTTTTATCTGCGGAACAACGTTAATGGTATTAATGGTAGATTTATTAAAAAAATCGTATCCAATGCATTCATCTGAGTATCGAAAATTAAAATGTTCCAGTTTTATACGAAAACAAAGCATAACCCGCCAATTCCCAATGCTATCCTCGGCAATCCAAGAAAAAGTGGGCTGTTTGTCTAATACTTCACATTTTACTCCCATTTCCTCTTCACACTCTCTCTCTAGTGTTTGTTCGAAACTTTCTCCATGTTGCAATCTCCCGCCTGGCAAGTCCCAAGTATCCTTCTTTTCGTGCAGAAGTAAGATTTTATTTTCCTTAATGATCAATCCTTTTATTGAAACTTGAAATAATTTATTGTCCATTTTATTAAATTATTATTCCTCTGTAATTGATGACCCCATTCCCTGATGGCCAGCACTCCAAAAAATCGCTAAGTTTTGATTGGTCGGGGTGCCGAGAATCGAACTCGGTCTAACTGCTCCCAAAGCAGTCGTACCACCATCATACGCCACCCCGATAATAACTACTAATTATAGCTCAAATTTTACCATTTTAAAAGCCCCACGATATGTGAGGCTGATACCTGTGATCGTAAAAAAAAGTCCCCTACTTCTTTTTTACTACAACACTAAAATCGAGCAGGTCTTGATGAAGCGTAGTGTCACTTCGTTTTAGCATAACTTCTTGATGGCCAATCAGCGTTCCAGCCTCATCAACGAGTTCGATTAGCCGAGTGTAGTACGGCGTATCATAGCAGTCGCCGTTCTTGAGAATCTGAGCTGCTTCATAAGCTGGATTTACACGACGCTTATACTCATCTTTGATATCCTCAAAAACGCCATCAATGCCTGTACCAAAATGTTCCGTATGTCGCGCGGCGTAAATGAGTGCTGCAACAGTCCGTGCATAGACCCAGTAACGCAACTCATCCTTCCACTTTTTTTTCGCAACAAGAAGCTGTGGGACACGCTGAATAAATCTGGTAATCGCATAGTTAAGCTCTCCTAAGTACGCACCCTCATAATCATACTCGGCACCGACATCACGAATTGCTTGCGCCAATTCAACCCTTTTGTTAATGCCGATTCCACAAGACGTAAAATAAAGTGACTTCGCGACATCCATGAAAGCAAGCTTGTACTGAATGAGAAGGGAAAGATTGTCCGAAATTTTCGAAACCACCTCATTGGCCAGACATTCTACCGCACCATCAATAACCTCGCGGTCAGTAGATTTGCCGTCTGTTTTTTTACTCGGAACGTAAGGCATTTTACTCCTTTTGCTTTAGTTTTTAAGTACCCATTCCGAAAGCAGATTAGCAAAAGAAGGCTGGAAGTGTCAAGATATTAGGTACAGTTGGTTTCCTTCGAAAAAAAGTTAATCTAAAAACGGGTCTTAAAGACCCGTTTTTAGATTTCTATGTACCCCCGCCAAGAATCGAACTTGGATCCCCTCCTTAGAAGGGAGGTATTCTATCCGTTGAACTACAGGGGCATTTAACTTTTAAATTTTATCATAAAAATACGCATTTGCCAAACAGCAAAAAATACGCTAATACTATAGGCATCACGATGTTCATTTACAATAAAAAGGGGGTGTAATTGCGGATATTCTGGTCAAAATCAAGAGAACTCCTTGAATATATACCCAAGAGAATCAAAGAAAAATACTGGCTTGTCATAATTAAACGACGGCCGTGGGTTAAAAGAGCATTCTGGGGTATTGTTATTTTTTTTACGCTTGCTTCAGCCGGAAGCTATTATTATATCTTCCGTTATGTCGGCGATCTAAAAGATGATAACGGCCAGCTGTTGGATTTCTCCGAACAAAGCCAGGCGGGCTTTAAGCTTACCTCTTATGTCTACGCCGATAATAACGAAACGATAGGGAGATTTTTTCAGGAAGTGAGAGACCCACTAAAATTAGCCGAAGTGCCTGAACAATTAAAAAATGGGCTTATAGCCGCCGAAGATCAAAGATTTTATTCACATCCGGGCGTGGATCTTCCGGCTGTAATCAGAGCCGTTGTTGGAAATATTCTTCGCAAGTTTAATATTAAGTATCTGAGAAATTCTGGGGCAAGCGGAATCGCCCAGCAGTATACTCGGCTATATTACGGCGATAAGATAAAACAATTTTACACCCGAGAACATACTTTATCCAGAAAAGTAAAAGAGGCCCGTATTGCAATCCAACTGGTAGAACACAGGTCGAGAGATAAAATTATTGAAGATTTTATGAATATGATTTATCTCGGCCATGGCGTCAACGGAGTTGCCGAAGGAGCTTTGAGGTATTTCGGCAAAGATTTAAGAAAAGATGAACTGACTTTGCGAGAAATTGCAATTCTTGTCAGTATGAATAAATCCCCCTCTCTTTACTGCCCAGTCTATCATAAACCAAACGAGCCGATAATCGACGGGAAAGAAGACCCGGAAGCTACCCAGAAAATAAAAAAAGAATACGAAGCCGAATCAGCCAAAGAAATTATCAGGCTTACTTTCGCCAGAGACCGGTACAACTGGGTTCTAGAAAGAATGCTCGATGAAGGCAATATTTCTAAAACAGAATTCGAAACTACCAGATTTAAAAAAGATGAACCGCTTGACTCTGACCTAATCAGACTTAAGCCGATTAAGAATCCGGCCTATGGTTATGGCAACCGGATGGTAAAAGAATTTCTTCTGTCTCGGGGTGTCTCAGAGGCACAGTTATCAGAACATGGTGGATTCAGAATCTATACAACCATAAATACGGAGGTTCAGAATATAGCCTCGGAAGAATTTGAGAAACATCTGGGCTCCCTTAATGAGGGCCTCAAGCAAGAAGACAAAATAAACGGAGCATTCGTTATAATCGAAACTTCTACCGGTAATATTCTTGCTTTGAGCGGAGGTAATAACTTTGACGAAACTCAATACAACAGGGCGATGGCTTCCCGATCACCCGGTTCCGGATTTAAGCCGTTTACTTACGCCGCAGCAATGGAACATTATCAGAAAGGATTTTTTGACAAGATTTGCAATTGTCCGTTCACCAGAATATGGGGCGAAGGCAAAATCTGGGCGCCTCAGAATTTTAGAGAAGAAAATCCCGTACCTTATGGATACATAGACCTTGCCACCGGCCTAATTCGTTCCATAAATCTGGCTACGCTTAATTTAGCCATGTCGCTTCCGAATGGAGCCCAATCGGTAGTTTTAACTGCCAATAGCATGGGGGTCCGTGGTAATTACGGCGTAGTTAAAGATTCAGACGGCAATGTCTGGTTTAGAAGACCGGGATATGATGGGAACGGCGGCGGCTTAGAAGTAGGTTTGCCGACGGTAATAGGTGGTTCTGACGTTAATATGCTTGAGCTTGCCAATGCTTATACGGTTTTCTTCCGAAAAGGTATTTACCTAAGGCCAACCCTTATTAAAGAAGTAAAGGATTCTTATGGCATTAAAACAATCTTTAAATCAGATGCACCCATAGCGAAAGAAGTATTATCGGATAAAACAGCCGATAAGATGGTCGCCTTAATGAGAGCGGTAACTAAGATCGGGACGGCTAAAATATCAATGCGCGATATCAAACAGCAGGTAGCTTGCAAAACCGGCACATCAAATGGACCAAAAGATGTTTCGATCTGGTGCGGAACGCCGGAAATAGTAATTGCTTTCCGTTTCGGGAATGATGATTTCAGTAAAATCATAGATCTCCCGACTTACATGAGAAAAACCAGCGGTAGCATCAATACGCAAGTTACCGGAGGCTGGGTTGCCGGCCCGTTGGCCAGAAGGGTAATAGACAGAATCTACGAGAACCGAAATAAAGTTGAATTTTCTGAACAAGTCGAAAACTACCTGAATGAGTTAACTCAACGCTATTCAGATAAAAATTAGCCAGCAATATATGCTGGTTTTTTTATTATAAAGTAATTTTGAGCAGGTTAATGGACGACCTTTAAAATTTGAGATATTAATTGAGTTACTTGAGAATTTTTAGAAAAAATTCTCCTTTGGAGCGGGTAACGAGATTCGAACTCGTGTCTACTCCTTGGAAGGGAGTCGTACTACCACTGTACTATACCCGCGTTCTTATGACTGAGATAAGACGCCATTAATCCATCCCATTAATCTTCTATGTAACTTTACTCCGTATTTTTTATTACCATTACAGATTATATTAATATGAGCTGTGCCAAATGGCAATGCTCTTTTTCTTATCGTTGATTTATCTTTCCTCCTATCTAACTGTGTTTTTCTAAAGTTTTTTAAAGTAAGACCGGTGGTTTCCATCCAAAAGTCAATGCATTCTTTCAGGTCATTATCCGGGTAAAGATGTAGAGTTATGGTTATATTATCATTCTTTACTTTACAAATTTCTTTGAACCATTTAATAGCAAGGTTGACAACATTAGGATCAGAGTTTATGATGCGAACATTTTCATAAGTTTTTGTTCCCTCGCCTATATAAAGACCTAGGCCTAATAACCACAAATCTCTTCTGTTCAGTATCCCGACTTCCCTAATCCCTTCTTCTAGTAAATTATTAATTTCCGTTACTTTCTTGTTGTGACTTTTTTCAGCAGACTTTATAGCAGGGCTTATCTTTGAACCAATTACTTAAAGTGCTCTTGGCTATGCCCAGCTTAGCGGAAATCATGTTATAAGAGTAACCATCATCTCGTAATTCTTGTGCGCTCTTCCTTAGATGATTCATACACGTATCATAGCATACTATATGCTACGCTAACTATCTCCACAGAATAGGGTTGTTTTAAGTTTAAAAGAATACTACTCTTTGATTCAGACATCGATCTTTGAAAAGAGGACGTGATGAGAAAAATTTTTGTAGTCATTTTGGCTTTTTTATTTGCCGGTTGCAGTGCCCAGTCCGGCTATCCCCCGCCGTCTCAATCGGAAAGATCACAAACAATACCGGCAAGACCTGATGCGGTAAAAGAAGCTGAAAAGAACGTACTGGCCATAACCCTAGTATTCAAAATTACCGGTAACGACCCCCTGAGCATGGTGACCCGGACATTTGTGCCAAAGATAGAAGCCGGAGCAACAGGATTTATGATCAAGCCAGGAATAGTTATAACTGCCAGACATTTACTGGTTGACAGTATTTCTGAACTGGCCAAACGAGGCATTCTCTCTGAGATTGATCCGATATCAGAATTCCCAAGAAGCGCTAACGGCCAATATGAATATACTTTTAATGCAACCACCAATATTAACGGGATTTCCGAAGATTTTAAACTAGTACCAATCGCAATGGGTAAGTTGGGACAACACAAAGATTATATGGCGCTTAGAGCCGAAAAGTATCCCAAGAACCTAAAACCGCTTGAAACAGAAGAGCTAAAAGAACAAGAGTTCGTCTATAGCAGCGGCTATATACCGGTTTTTTCTTCTTATCCTGATGCCAACGGAAGAATGATCTCCGTACTGAGCGACATTATAAAAGAAAGTTTCGAAGGACAGGTTTATGAAGTTATTCAGAATATGCCAATAAACAAAAGCGGCGTAAATACCCTATACAGAATTCTGGGTGATGCAGAAGAAGGCTTTTCCGGCGGGCCGGTTTTAAATAAAAAAGGAAGAGTCGGAGGAGTAACCCTCGAAGTAATGAGAAAATTCATCTACGCCGTATCGATAAAAGACGTAAATGAATTCATAGAAGACCTGAAAAAAAGAGGCATAATTAAATGAAAACCCCTACTTTCTAGGGGTTTTTGATTTAAATTTATCAATAAATATATTAATTCCAACGATGAAAAGAGATTTTATTTTTTCCATCCATAATAGCACAGAATTCTTGGTCCGCCGTTCTCCGATCAGAACTCCTTTAGTACTGCCAATGAAATGCTTGATACTATACGGCGTCAATCCTCTTTCTGCTACAATCTTCAGGAGCTCATCGGCCGTTCTTAAAGCTGATGGAAGTTTCCCCGGGTAAACCGCAAAATAATTACTGATGCTGGCATTATTTTCTGAGAAAATGAATGGCCGATTGGAGTTAATCGGCAACTTTAGCTTAAGACGGGCACCAACTGATTTTAATACCAAATCCTTATTCGTATAGTTAAGCTCAACTATCTCTTTAAAGTTTCTTTCGAGATAGCTTAGGTGCTTTTCCATTTTTTCTTTGTCAGACTTAAATTCATCTATCGTACCACCGTAAAACTTGTTTGTCGGACCAATCTGAACATGATCCTTATACGGCCTTACTATCAGATATTTGCCGTCTTCAGCAAAGATTAAAAGATTCGACTGAAAACAGTATTTCTCAAAAATTGCCCCCTGAACACCGATATGCGACTCAATGGGAAAATTTATCCCTAAATCCGATGCAGTTTGATTAATCCAGGGTCCGGTTGCATTAATAACTGCCGGGATACCTCTGCTTTTTGATAACACGATGACATCATCCGATTCGGTGATAATGATAACCCGGCTTATCATGCCATCGGAATTTCTTTCATAGCCGGCAATTTTTCTTATTCTCAGCATTTTATTGCCCAATACTAAACTTTCCGTTCTCGATTTAAGCGCCTTGGCAATTATCTTGGGATCGGAAACCAGCTCATAAAAGCCAAGACCCCTGTCAAACTTGCCTACCCTTAGATTAGGCTCCATTTTTCTAAGACCGGCTTCACTTATGCCAAAACTTTTGGATGGGAAAGGACTTAGCCTTTCTTTTGTTAAGCGGTCATAGAGGCGAAGCAATGATCTGAAATCATTATACTTGTAAGGAGTTCTACTGTTTATCAATATTAAAAATAATTGCGGACTAAAGCATTCCGGCAAAATATGAAGCCAGCGGCAACATTCGTAAGTCGTTCTTTCAACTTCATCAATATCGCTGGGCATGTAATCGGCCCTGGGAGCCCAGATATTAGTAGAATAATGAGGCCCGGCAAGATTATTATTCTCAAGAATTACTGATTTTACTCCCAGTAATGCGGCCTGATAAGCAACAGCTGAGCCCATTATGCCACCGCCAATGATAATAAGGTCGGTTTTTATTTGGTTTGCAACAGACATACTCAGCCTTTTTAAAGATCCGATTATAGCCATAGAGTAAGCTAAATCTACGAAAAAATAAAGCTCCCCTTTAGGGAGCATGTATTTTTACTTCAAGCCCAGTCTGTCTAATGCGGTTACCGAGGCATCATAACCGGCATTCATTAACTTAAGAACATCTTTTCGGGTAAATTTAGCGAAGTTAAAGAGCGAAGCATGTTTCTTATTCGATACAACAACAATTTGTGTTTCATTCTTATCGCCAAGCCTTAATCTTCCGCTGTTCATTCTGTTGATAGTGGCCCGAAGAATAGGGGCATGTTCTTGGGGAAGCAATTCAAGTAAAGCCTTAAGCTCATCCTTAATTCTGATCTCTTCGTTAATTCTGTCAGTCATCTGGTATTGCCGAACGTCGTTAGTGTTTGTCAAAACATGCAGTGAACTTCTGGTAAGATTTGTCCAGTGGTATTTTTCATCTAGACCCATTTTTGAAGGATTGAGCCCATGAATATCAATCAAGAAAATAAGGTCGTAACCATCCCGCATAGCCTCTTCAAGAAGCAAATTGCCCATAAAGCCGCCGTCAACCAGTAAAAGCTTATTACCCACCACTCTCTCCGGCTCAATCAGCTCAGATTCTACCGGATCTAAAATCGTCTGTGGCTGGAGAAACGGCACAAGAGCCATTGAACCCAGAACGCCTTCCAAAAACCACTTCTTATGCTTCTCGTTTTTGTTGGAGAAAATAACATATTCTGAAGAGTAAATATCAACTGCCGGAAACTTTATTGGCAACGCTTCGGAAGAAAAGATTTTATCAAGGTCCCAATTTTTTCTCAATAACTCGCCCAGAGCATGGCTTTCAAAAACTGATTCTTTCCTTAATATCCGCATAACTGTCCTTATCTTGTGGACTTTGCCTACAACATCGATCGGCTTAAGATTAGCCCATGTATCACAAAGTTTCGGATACTCGCCGACACAACCCAATAATGCAGTGGGAGTTGAGCCCGAACAGGCATAGATTCCAGAAATTTTAGAACCGTTTTTCTCTAGTATCTCGGTTATTGTTCTGGCCGCTAAAGAACTGTAGGGACCATTTTCCGGACCGCCCTTGCAGACAAGGGCGATTCTTGCATTTTTATCAAACAGCCTATCCATAGCAAGTCCGTTTTTTTAATGAGCTGATATTTTCTTTATACGCCTTTGGTATCTAATGTCAAAAAACAGTTGCCCACTCGTGCTGAATTATTATAAAACCCCTCGCAATGAGGGGTTTTATATATAGTGTTTTTAATATTTTGGATCCGAAATATTAGAAGCTCTATCCCTTGACCGCTTCCTTCAAAACTTTACCCGGAGTGAATCGGGGCTTCTTTGAGGCCGCGATGTGAATCTTCTCCCCGGTTTTAGGGTTGATGCCTTCCCGGGCTTTTCTGTCGGCAACCTTAAAAATACCGAAGCCGGTAATGTTGACCTTGTCTCCTGAACGAAGAACCTTAGTAATTTCCTCAATAAAAGCATCAAGCCACTCGGCTCCCTGCTTCTTGGAAACACCAAAGCGTTCAGCTAGTCTTTCTGCCAATTGTGCCTTTTTTACTGGCAAGATATTAATTCAAAATGTAAATATCAAAGTTTAAAATAACAATTTAAAATCTTAAATTTTAATTTTTACATTGTCATTTTGATTTTTGCATTTTGATTTTTAACTTTATTATAGACTCTAGTCGACCCCTAGAATTTTAACCTGACCCCTTAATTATCCTAATTTTTCCTAGGAAATTCAATGATAGCATATCAACACATTGACTTTTAGTATAAAATATGCTATTATTATGATATCCTGAGATACTCGTCGCACACCGCAAGAACAGCTCGATCTCCTGGACAAGCGCCTCGGCGTCGGTCGGGGAGTGGCGAAGGAGCACAACTGGACAAGCTATCTTTAAGGAACATCCGGAGACATTTTGGCTTGGTTCTGCAAAATGTCGAGGAGAAAGGCGAAGGTTCACACGAGGAACTCAGTGGGAATCGCCTCCGAAGAAAAATCGGCCGCTGGAGCCGATTTTTCTGTTTCCAAAAAGATAATTGTTCAGGTTAGTTTACCTGGCATACTCAACAGCGCGAGTTTCTCGTATAACATTGACCTTTATTTCTCCAGGATACTTCATCTCGTCTTCTATTTTTTTAGCGATGTCCTTGGCCATTTTAAGAGCCCCCAAGTCATCGATTGCAGTTGGGGTAACAAATATTCTAAGTTCCCTACCGGCCTGAATGGCATATGATTTTTCCACCCCATCAAATGAGTTAGAGATCCTTTCTAAATCTTCGAGTCTCTTTAGATATATCTCAACGGTATCCTTTCTTGCTCCCGGCCTCGCTCCTGATATTGCATCGGCGGCCTGAACGATACGAGATTCAAGAGTTGCGTACGGATATTCTTCGTGATGGGCTTCCATTGCCCTGATCACTCTTTCATCCATACCGAATTTCTGAAGTATTTTTCGGCCGATTTCAACATGCGTACCCTGAACCTCATGATCAACCGCTTTTCCGACATCGTGAAACAGGGCGCCTTTCTTGGCTACGCTTACATCAGCCCCAAGTTCAGCCGCTATCATACCAGCAATATGAGCCATTTCAATAGAATGCAATAGCACATTCTGGCCAAAACTCGTTCTAAATGCCAATCTGCCAAGAAAATATGCTAAACGGGGATCCACCGCTCCGATACCGGTTTCAAATAATGCCGCTTCCCCTGCTTCTTTAATTTTATCGTTTATTTCGGCTTTAGCCTTCTCAACCATTTCTTCTATCTTGGCCGGATGAATGCGACCATCGGCAATCAGCTTATCAAGAGCTAATTTTGCTATCTGTCTGCGGACGGGATCAAATCCGGAGATAACAAGAGCCTCAGGTGTATCATCAATAATAATATCAACCCCGGTCAATCTTTCTATAGTTTTAATATTTCTACCCTCTTTACCGATAATTTTACCCTTGAGCTCGTCTGACGGGAGCGTCACAATTGTACTAACCGTATCTGCTATTTGCGAAGCAGCATATCTTTGAACAGCCAATGTCAGAATCTCGCGAGCTTTTTTATCAAGCTCTTCTTTATTATCCTGCTCAAGTCTAATAATTTTTTTATACAGCTCATCCTTAGCTTCTTCTTCGGCTTTTCTAAATAACTCTGCTTTAGCCTGTTCTTTATTTAAGCTGGCAACTCTTTCAAGCTCCTGTATTTGTTTCTGGCGATTTTTCTCAAGTTCAGACTTTAAAACAACCAATTCCTGACCTTTCGATACTAGGCTGGCTTTGTCTATTCTTAATTCTTTGTCGCGAGATTCCAGCTCGTTTTCCTTTTTAGTTAAGAGGTTTTCGATTCTGGACAGCTGGGAACTGCGCTCCTTTTCTTCTTTTTTAACCTCTTCAAGGGTTTCTAATGCCCTGTTCTTAGCTTCAAGAAGAATATCTTGGGCTTTTGACTTAGATTCATTGAGAATAGCTTCGGCTTTAGCCTCAGCTTGACTGGCTTTCCTGCTTGAGAGTACTTGCCTGACCAGATAACCGATTATTAAACCGGGGAGCAACGCCGAAATCGCCGCAATAAGCGGATTTAGGTTTGAGAGCATTTTTTTGAAAAGTTTGCATGTTTGTCTATGAGCAAAGCGAATAGCAAGAAACTCGCAACCCCGCCCTCTATGCCCGTCGTATGATCTATAACACCCTATCTAAGAAATGATCCTTCTATGCAATATGATTATCGATTACAACAAGCTTAGAGGGCGGGGTAAGTAACTGTCCCTGTGCTCGCTACGCTGTGCGCAGACATTTACTTACTAAACTAATATAAATTAAGCTAACTATTATATTGTATCAGATAACAAAATTTCCTGCAAATATCGCTCACCCCTTTTCAATTTTTATAGTCCAGTCCTCGTCTGCGTCGACATACTCAAACTAATTAAGAATTTATAGCCGATAATAACAGGTACCCTCTCTTGCCTGTCGCCTAAGGCGACCGTTCGACCTATTATTATCGGATAAATTCATATCAGTTCTCGTATATCTCCTAGACTGCGGAAGGATATAAAATTGAGAAGGGGTTCACTTGGTTGTTATGAGGTGAGTGCTGGACTTACGTAGATAAAGAGTGTTATTGTGGGATACAGTTTTAGTTCATTCCCAAGCGGAACTCGAGATGCTTAGCCAAAGAGATATTAATACTTTTAAAGAACTGGAGAAAGAAGCTCTACGCCTATTGCCCGAAAATAATGTTTTGCCAGTTGTTGACCAACGCCTATATCTGAACAAAGATGGTTCATGGGATGCCAGATTTATGATGTCTGGCTATTCATTGGGAAAACTGTCGCTCAGAGATCTATTAAAACAGTATGTTGTTGCTGTATCTGGTGTAGAGCCGACCGCCTTCCAAATGGTAAATTACGAAGCCGAAGTTTTAGACAGGCTGATCGAGAGTCTGAGACAATCAGTGGCCAGTCTAAAAGCAAGTTACTAAGTGCGATAGTCTCGCACTTTTTAATTTCTGCAATGATAGATAGTGAACAAACCCCTCCCAATTTATTCTCCTTCCGCAGACAAGGAAATATCTGAGAACTGAACTGGATTTATACAATAATCACGAGGTCGAGCGCTGAATGATAATGAAGAGGCAAGCGAGGGTACCTGTGATTATTGTTATATAAATCCTAGTCTATGTTCGAAGATATTGACGCAGACGAGGACTGGAGAGAAATTGGGAGGGGTTTGCGAACGCTTAATACTTGCCCCAAAATAATATATACTGTATCTATGCGTCCTATCGTTCTGACAATCCTTGATGGCTGGGGTTACTCTCCGCAGAATGTCGGCAATGCTATTTTTAATGCCCGGACCCCTAATATGGATTTTATCATGGCTAATTACCCCACCGTTCTTCTTCAAGCCTCCGGCAAAGCCGTTGGTTTAACTTGGGGTGAGACGGGAAACAGCGAAGTCGGCCACCTTACTATCGGAGCCGGAAGAATAATTTCCCAATATTTAAGCAGGATTAACAAGACCATCGAAACTGGGGAGTTTTTTAATAACCCCGCTTTTTCTTCAGCCATAGACCACGCCAGAAAGAATAACTCAAAACTTCATCTGGCCGGACTTTTAACCTCCGGCTCCGTTCACGCTTATTTCAATCACATTCTGGCCCTTTTCGAACTAGCTAAAAAAAGCGGCCTCCCCGAAGTTAAACTTCATCTTTTTACAGACGGCAAGGATTCAGGATTAAAAGAAGCTAAACCGCTTATGATAAAGTTACAGGACTATATTAAAAACTATCCTAATATAAAACTGGCAACAGTAATGGGACGAGATTTTCCTATGGATAGGAACGATAACTGGGATCTGACTAAAAAAGCCTACAATCTTTTAACCGGAGGTGACGGAGAAAAAACGGACGATATTGCGGCAAAGCTGGATGAATATTACGGCCAAGGTATTTTTGACGGGAAGATTCCTCCTCTTTTACTTGATCCGTCCGGAACTATTCAGGAGAATGATTCGTTAATATTCTTTAATTTCAGAGAGGATAGCATGAGGCAGATAACTAAAGCCTTCCTAGACAAAAATTTAGGCACCTTCGAAAGAACCGAAGTGAACGGTGTCTTCGTCGTAGGTATGACTCCATATTCTGAAGATCCTAATCTTCATACGGCCTTCTCTATACCGGATATTAAGAACGGCTTAGCCGAAGTACTCAGTTTAAATAATAAAAGACAATTTCATATTGCCGAAACTGATAAATATGCACATGCCACTTTTTTCTTTAACTGTCTTAAGAATAGGGCTTTCGACGGAGAAACAGATGTATTTATAAAATCGATCAGAAAACCGGACCAGGAGCCTGAAATGATGGCCAACGAAATACTTCAAAAAGTTATCGAAGAACTCAAAAAAGACTACTACGATTTTATATTAATTAATTTTGCCAATGCCGACCTTATCGCCCACTCAGGAAATCTTGAAAAAACGATAAAAGGAGTTGAGACCGTTGATATATGCGTCGGCAAGCTTAAAGAGGCCGTTTTTGAAAAAGATGGAATTTTAATCATAACTGCTGACCATGGTAATGCAGAAGGTTTGACTTATAAAGGCGGGGAGTCAGAGACAAAACATAATCTAAGCCCTGTGCCCTTCCACATAGTCGTCAAAGAATACGAAAGACAGCGGTCAGAAGAAGAAATAAAAGAGACCCTTTACGGGCCAAAAGGTATAATTGCTGACGTTGCACCGACAATACTTGAGATGCTGGGGATACCTAAACCGGAGGAGATGACAGGAGAGAGTTTATTTAAGGTATTAAATTAAAAATCTACTCTATAATTCATCCTTAAGTTCCCTGTTTCTTTTTAACTCGTGATTGACGTAATCGAGTATCTCGGGAAATTTAGAATCCGGGGTAATGCCTGAGTCTTTTTGCATACCGATACTTAATAAAGTTCTTTCGGTTGACTCTAAGTCAAAGATTTTCCTAGTTATATCCAGTCTCTCCCTCACTGCTCGATTATGCAATTCTTCGCTTACCGGATCCAGCTCCGGTTTTGTTTCTGAAGTTTTTTCAGGCTCTAAACTAGCTGATAAATCGGGGGGTGGTTGAGGTGGTGTTTCTTTTCTAAAAAATGACATACGTATATTATATCAAACGATTATTCCGCCGCCAACAAGCTCTTGCCCTTTATAAAGCACAGCTGATTGGCCGGAGGTAATCGCTCTTATCGGTTTTTTGAACCTCAGACTGCCATTTTTATACAGAGTAGCCTTCTCTGATTTTGTTCTATAGCGAATTTTGACATCAAATTCTGCCGGTAATTTAACCTTGCCACCCGTCCAAACAATATTTGATATTCTAGTCTCTCTGGTGCCTAAATCTTTATCTTTTCCAACATAAATAATATTTTTCTTAATATCCTTGCTGATAACATAGTACGGTCCTTGGCCGTTTTTTATATCCAACCCATGCCGTTGACCGATAGTGTAGTAGTAAACTCCATCATGCGAACCGACTGTTTTGTGGACGGTTCGTCCTGAGTTGACCGAAGAATTATTGTCATCCAAAAGTAAAATTTTGCCAGTTTTTGGTTTAATATACCTCTTTAAAAAATCTTTCATATCTAATGGCCCAATAAAGCACACGCCCTGACTGTCTTTTTTATCATAATTGGGCAAGCCAAATTTCTTAGCCAGCTTCCTGACCTCCGGCTTAGTGTAATCCCCGATCGGAAACAGGCAGTATTTAAGCTGTTCCTGACTCAAAGTCCACAAGAAATAACTCTGATCCTTATTTTTATCCTTCGCCTGAAACAATCTATAGATAATTTTAGATTTTGAGTTGTGATTTTGCTTTTTGCTTTTTGCTTTTTGCTTTTTAACATAATGTCCCGTCGCAATATAATCGGCCCCCTCTTCTAGGGCTCTTTTTAGGAACAGGCCGAACTTGATTTCCTTATTGCACATTACATCGGGATTCGGTGTCCGGCCGGCTCTATATTCGCGGATCATATAATCCCCCACCTCTTTTTTATATTCTTTTGAAAAATCCCAGGTCAGAAGAGGAATTCCCAATACAGCCGCGACTCTCATGGCATCCTCCCGATCCTGCTGCCAAAGGCAAAGACTGGAATTTAGAATTTGGAATTTAGAATTTGGAATTTGTTTGGAGCTTGAGATTTGGGATTTGGAATTTGTCGCCTCTGGCGACCATGGTTTCATAAAAACTCCAACCACATTAAACCCTTGCTTCTTCAGCAGTACCGCCGCAACAGAAGAATCAACTCCTCCCGACATAGCCACATAAACAGTTTTCGGGGACTTGCCCCGCAATAATCCCACCCTTTTTCTTAATAATGGACGGCGGATCAGATTGGTGCTGGATTGACCTTTCATAGTTTTGATATTATACTATAAAAACTGTTCTTAAACAACTTTACCCCGGAAGGCATTGCATGCTGCTCATGCTTCTGATCTTATTCCTGGTAGTAGCGATCCTTGTCGTGGCAAAGAGGTTGGAGTCGGGCAAACTGAATCAAGTCTGGACTCTTCACCTAATAGGAGTCGTTGGTATCTCTTCGATTATCGCCAATTTCTTCATACCATCACCGGTTCTTGATGGAATTTTTTTAATTGCCGGTGGTATATCTTTTATCATATTTTACCATTTCAACTACTATTTTTTCGGATTATTAATTTTAGGCCTTGGAATATTATCTAATGGCTTAGTAGTAACGCTAAATGGCGGCATGCCTGTTTCAAAACAAGGAATGATCGCTTGTTGTGGTAGGGTTTTCGGTCTTGAGAGTGGGTATAATTATATGGATAATACTATGTTGCCATGGCTGAGTGATTGGGTATACATACCCTACCTTACAAGTGGAATAGCATCGCCGGGTGATCTTTTAATGCTGACAGGACTCATCATAGTAACTATTAAGGAGCTCTTTGCAAGCTATAATTTAAAAAGGGGTTGATAAAACCTCTTTTTGTCTGCCTTTTATCAACTTTACATGGTATTTATAAATTTTTATAATTAATCTATGGACAATACATGTGAAACCTGTAGCAAAAAAGCTGAAGGCCACAAGTGTGCTGACTGTGGTCATGAGTCAGAAGAAAAAATGGCCAAGTGTGAAAGCTGCGGCGGAGAAAGGCATATGGCCAAGTGTGCCGAGTGTAATGAGGCGGAAGAGAACTGCACCTGCCCAGTAATACAGAAAGGGTAAGTTCTACACTTGCAAAGTTGAATATGACAGACCGAGTTTTCAATACTTGTATTGTAAGTTAGCGTCATTGAAATATATCAGAACAACTGCTTTGTAAATCCTTTCTGATGCACTGGGCTTGCCCCGCGCCGGCCGAAATGTAGTTATCTCAAATGAAAAAGCGTCGAGCCAAGCTCGACGCTTTTTAGTTATAGTTCTCACGAATATATCTCAGCTTATTAATATATTGCTTGGTTTCAGTTCTCATCGGATTAATCAGCCAATCTGTAAGATTTTTTAGAATGGAGGCGCTTAGTGCCTTGTGAGGTCTAACCGTCCCACCATTATAATTAGCAGCTAACATTTCTTCAATTATCCCTTCGCCGTATTTTTTAATAGTCTGTGAGATTTTTGTTTCTCCAAATTTACTGATCATAGCGGCTAGATTATTATCATGTAAAAGCATTGCGGCCATCATTAAGTTTACCTGATCTTTATACCCGATTGCAAAGTCAGAAATTAATAATGCTTTTGGATATTTTTTCTTCATGTCATTATAGGTTCCTCTTGTAAACTGGAGCAAACCGCAGGCGCTAGCACCGCTACAAGTATAAGCATAGGCAAATTCGCCGTTAGCACCTATGATTACGTCGACTCTTTTTAGTGAAGCCTCCGAGTCTAAAAGGAACTCAGCATAGTCGGCTTGTTCAATTAGGGGCAATCTTTCGAAAACTTCCGGCTTTAACAGTTCGATGTCAACAATTAATTTACCGGGATAAGTTTTCGACATAACCTGTCTTTCGGCTAGTAATTCCCGGGCTTTCTGAACAGTATACTTGCGCCTGTTTTTACCACTATCAACCAATTCCTGAGCAACCAGCTCGCTACTAAAAGGAATGTAGATTCTGTTCTCAACTACTTTTTTGTTATCATATACGGTTCTGGATCTGCCTCGCACATCCTTTACGATTCTGGGGACTCTTTCAGTAACCCAGTATGGCCATACATTTAGAATAACGGCGTGATTTTTCGGTTCTACAACCCGGCGTTGAGTATTCCAAGAGTTATTTGTTATGCCGTTGGGCCGTGTAATATTTTCTATCTCATAACCTGCAGGCATAATAAGCTCATTCCCTTTTTCGGTTACTGCTATAAGTTTCAAATCTCCGCTCTTTAAATCCACCAAGACAAGGGCTATCTCTCTCTCGGGATCAGCCATACGTTTTTTGGTGACCGATACCGTTCCATTAGCATTTTGGGTAATCCTTGATTCATAGTAAACAATGTCTTTTTGACCAACCTTTAAGACCAAGTTAGCATCTAAAACCAGCTTCTTGGCCTCCTCTATCTTATCTAAAAAACTCCATTGGAATTGCGGTTGAACTGCAGAGGCAATATTAGCTCCCTGAGCTTCAATGCTTCGAGAAGGCAAAAGCTCTTCAGCTCTCGGCCGCATAACAAATAAAGCTAGTACCGCTAATAGAAAAAACAGCCAAAAAAGTAATGTGAATCTCTTTCCCATTGCTCTCCCATTCTACTATAGATTTTTAAAAAACAATAAATAAAAGCTAGCACTATTGTTTTTAGTTTTCAATTGACAAGCCCGCAGAACACCGCGGGCTTTTTAATAGTTCTCTCCTCTATATGATATAATGAGGCCATGAAGAAAAGCATTTTATTTGATGTCGTTATATTTATCGTCCTCTTGTTAGCAACCTCGTCATTCCCTTGGCTAGTAGAGGGTACAGTTCTCAACAACCCGATGATATGGTCCTTTGTTGTAGTTATACCAATAGCAACTTTTCTGGGACTTCGTAAAAAGAAAAATTGGAAGAAAGTTATTTCTGGATCATTAGTTTTTGGCTTACTTTTTGGAGTAATTCTTGAATTTATTGCTCACGTTACGCTTGCATGGCAAGTTCCGAATACTATTTTCCCATTTCGTATTCTTGGAGCCAGCACCATCGAGGGGTTAATAGGTTACATCCCGATGACATTGTTGGTGTTAGTCTTTTATGAACATTTTTTTGATGAAGATATAAGCCACAAAATATCGCCTCGTATTTGGTCGGCAATCATACCAGCCATACTAGCGATAGTTCTTATCACCTTCATTTACCTCACCAATCCGTCACGATTAATGTTCAGCCACCCATACCTAAAAATTGGATTAGCGGCAATAATACCAATGATATGGCAAATAACTAGAAAACCGTCATTATTATTAAAATACTTAAAACTTTCAGCATCCCTCTTCTTCGTATTTTTTATTTTTGAAATAGTTGGAGTAACATTCAACTATTGGATTTTTCCGGGAAATAACTACATGGGTATGGTGACCTACCTTGGCAGAACATTTCCTGTTGAAGAAATAATCTTCTGGATGTTGCTCTATCCTCCAACCATCGTTTCTTACTACGAAAAGTTTATCGACGATGAGAAATAACGATTAAGAGATAACGAGCCGTAAGAACCCATGGTGAATGCTGTTAGACACTGAATGCTGTTAGACACTGGGTGTTTAACATGCTATATACTAACAATGCGCAAAAATAAAATCACAACTGGAGGATACTATCATATTTTTAATAGAGGTAATAATAAACAAAATATATTTTCAGACCAAAGAGACTGGGTTAGATTATTATTCCTCATTCTTTATTTCCAATCGCCAATTAACTTTTACAATTTAGGCCGACAAACATCTTATTATGTTAAACACCGGGTGTTTAACATATCAAAAGACTTAGAAAAAACTATAATTGAGCGCAGATACACTGACTTGATAAATTTCGCCATTATGCCAAACCACTTTCACTTAACCCTTGCCGAAACTAGCGAGGGAGGCATATCTAAATATATGCAAAGAGTTTTAAATTCATATACCAAATATTTTAACACTAAATATGATAAGGTTGGTCATCTCTTTCAAGGTCCCTACAAAGCAGTACCTATCGATAACAACGAGCAGTTACTATATCTTTCTACATATATTCATCGCAATCCGAGAGAGATTCAAGAATGGAAAAATAGAGAAAAATACTATCCATGGTCAAGTTATCAAGACTATACCAAAGAAAATAGATGGGGAGAGATCCTAAAAAGAGAGGTCATAATTTCTCAATTTTTGGGTAAAAATAAATATTCCGATTTTTTAAAAATGAGTCCTGCTAAAAAAGCTTTAAACGAAGAGATTATGATCGATGAGTAGTACGTATATCATCCGATCAAATTACTCTCTTGTTAAACACTCGGTGTTTAACAAGAGAGTAAGAGTTAGAGATTTTTTTCGATTTCAGCTGCCTTCCTTTGTATTGCATTGGCATATGAATTGCATGGTGCAGTTGAGCAATAGGACTTACCGCTATAATAGGCTTTGGATGCGGCAACTTCAGCCGCTCTTGTCTTTGCCGTTGCCCCGGCTCTGGCTAGCTTAACCGCCGCCGCCGTAAAAGCATCTTCAATATTCCACGGGTTGGCCATCCGGCCGACAATTCTTGAAACCTCGTCTTCATAGGCAATCCATGTTGACGGTATGAACTGAGCCGCTCCCATTGCTCCGCCCCAGCCGTAGCGCCGGCCATTTACATATTGAGGACAGGAAACAGCCGTTGTATCAATATTTAAGCCAAGTCTTGAGGTAATACTTTGAAACGGCTGATGGTCGCGGGTATGCATAATACTCTGCCAATGTTTAGCCGGAGGATCTTCGGCCCGGTTGCATTTACCGACATTCCGCCCAAGCCCGGATTCAACTTCAAGAACAGCAATCAAAAACGCAGGACGGATACCCGTAGCAATCGCGGCAAGCTGGCCATACTTAATAGCCTCTTCAGCCGTAACGCCATTAAGCTCTAAATATGCCACCTGAGCACGGAGGGCCTCCACATTTTTTTTAGATTTAACAACTAATTCTTGGAACTTTTTCTCCTGGCCTTTAGTATCTTTCAGAATTTTATTCTTAGTACCTTTGGCTCCGGTTAAGCTTGATCTCTCAACCGCCTCCAAACCGCGCAATCTTTCAAACTCAGAACGCTTATCTTCGAGTTTCTCCTGATGCTGTTCAAGGTCGGCCTTAACGCTTTTCATCTCATCTATCACAGTTTTTAACTTTTCATGATTTACACGCAGATTATTAAGAGCCGTAAAAAAATCTGATAAGTTCTCATTAGACAGGATTATTTCCGTAAGAGACCTCTGGTCATTCTCGTAGGTTATTTTTAAAAATTGGGCAATGGCTTCTTTGTGTTTGGTTATCTTGTCTTCGGCATCGGTTATTTTAGATTCGGTATCGGAAATTTCCGACGAAGTCTGGTTTATAGATAATTCCAAACTGCGAATAGTGAGCTCTATCTGTTTTATCTGGGTATTTAAAGAGTTAATCTCGCTTTCAAGAGTCCTAGCCTGAGATTGGTTAGCTTCTATCTGCTTCTGATATTCTTCTATCTGGCGCTGAATCTCTTCTATCTGCTGCTGCCTCTCGGATATTTCGTCTTCTATGGCGGCATCGGCGGCTAAGCCTGGGGCAAAGAGTAAAAAGTAAAGAGCAAAAAGCAAAGAGCAAAACCCTTTAGAATTTATAATTTTTTTGAATTTTACGCTGTCATTTTGCACTTTAATTTTTGATTTTTACATTATGTTTAGTATACCAAAATTGTTGATATTCCTCTAATGACGGCTTTCTCAATATAGCCTATAATAATATAGACGGAATATAGTTAGACTCTCTTTCACCACATCATAATGAACCCTAACGAACACTCGTATCACTGCCATCTAAGAAAATCTTTTAGGTGGTACGATAATTGGCACAATCACCCTCGTCATCAACATGCCCATTGGTCGGCGTTGATGGTTGTCTTAATAATACTGAGCACTTTTCTGATAAATCAGATGGCGAGTCTTTATAGCGGCAGTAATTATGCTTTCGGAGGCCATGATACTTCAGTATGTTATGACCCCGGCGACCCCAACTATACTCCTTTACCAGGCGATACAGCCTGTGTATATGGCTGTATCGATCCTATTGCCAATAATTATAATTCGAGTGCGAATCACGATGATGGTTCTTGTACATACCCGCCCGGCCCTATTTCGGGATGTACGGATCCTAACGCACTAAATTATGATCCGAATGCAACACAGGATGACGGTTCTTGTACTTATCCAAGCGGCTCCGGCGACCCGATAGATTTGAGTACGGTTCAGTGGGTTCATTCCGTTGATTCTGTAGTTAGTACTTGGAATCGGACAGCTAACCTAAACGTCGGCGTCAATGGAAAAATTATTACTCTGAACTATGACAAGGCTAACGTCTGGCCGTCCACAACAGTACCCGGTGTTGGGCCAGGAATCGTCGGTTCGCCGTGGATATTTATTTATTTGAACGGCCAGTGGCATGCTGACGCCTGGGAATATCTTGGTCAGGGTCAAACAGTAAAAGACACCTCAAACCTTGCCGGCAGAAGCTTATGCGGTGTTTTGGATGGATCCCTGGATGGCTATACGTTACAGCAGGGTGAATGGTACGGATTTATGGTCAGCGGCGTACCGCCAAACAACATGGGCGGTGGTACAAATATTGCCGAAAGAAGTAATATTGTGATGCTTCAGTGGAATGGAATAGTTAATCCTAAATGCGGAACCATACAACTTGACTTAACCAGACCAAATTCAGTTTTTTATCAGGCATTATCACAATACACTAATGCGGCAAAAAGCAGAGGCATCTATACTCTGCTCGCAGTATACAATATGTGGATGGATGACCCGGGACAAGGCTGGGATCTTAATCCATTCAATCCGGCAAATAACGTTAACCCGGAAACAGACCCTTTGACCAATCCCGATATTTTTATTACCGAGCTCGGACTGGCCATGAGCGGAGATACTTCGACAGTAACAAGAAATTTCTTAAGAAATGTATGGTATAACCTGATATTAAAATTAGCTCAAAATACGCCGGACACAATCCTATTCCAACCTCTTTCTGAGCCGTTTAAAGATTCGGGACAATTCAACCTTAATCAGTTTTTAACTCAGGCAAACCAGTGGTGGGGCAAAAATAAGTTAGTTGATAATCCGCCGAACAGAAACGATCCTATTCATCCGCAAGCAATTTACAGAGACTACCATGATATTTCTGAAAATCCGAACTTGCTCGGTCCTGATACTATCGTGAACACGGATGTTATTTGTGATCCTCCTCCCGGTCAAACGATTACTCTAATGGCTTCCGAAGCGAGAAATAGAGGAGGAAATTATCTTGTTTATGACTGTTCAACGCCAGGCGCTCAATCTTGGCTTCCAAGAGTTAATGCGGCTATAAATAGTGCCCTAGGGGGAGTTCAACCTTCTATAAGTATTGGCCAGGGAACTTTAATCGGTTATGGGGGACCGGATTTCTGGATGGGCATCACGGCAAACGGATCTTACATTCAATTTTTGGATGAGCTGAAAAATGCCGGAGGAAATTTAACCTTTGCACTAGCAATACTAAATAATTCATTTTTTCCTCAGTCTATGTTGCCATGGGAATTATCTACCGGCCAAGCACCTTTGCCATTACCTCCGGCTCCCGGTGGTTCATCAACCTTACCATCAACTGCTCCCACCATAAGCTCAATCTCGCCCGGTTCCGCCCCTGAAGGAACAACCGTAACCATAACCGGCCAGAACCTCGATAACTGCGAGCCGATATCTGATCCGACAAGATGTAATGTTCAGTTTTTTGATCTTACTGGAGCAAGATCTACTGCAAGCGGAAATGTAACATCCCCCACTTCATTAACTGTTCTGGTTCCATCTGGCCTTTGTACCGGCGCCGGAAGCGTTAGGGTTGGCAGTTTAACTAATTTTTCTAATTCTTTGCCTTTCAACATATTAAACGGTACGGGAAGCAACTGCATAGTGCCACCACCTAGTTCAGTCAGCCAAAATAATCCCATAATATACTCTTTAAATCCGATGACCGTGGGTATAGGGGGGACCTTGGAGATCATCGGGGATTATTTAACGCCTAATGTCCAATTTTATGATGCGAGCGGAGGAACGACAAATGTTATCGGCTGGGTAAATGCCGGCGCACAGATAACCACGGTCATTATTCCGGAGATTATGCTGCCCGGAATATATAATGTTGGTATTGCGGGAATGAACAGCACGGCAATAAGTCCGGATGTTCTAATAATAATAGGAGATGCACCGTTCGGTGGACCATCTGCCGCATCCGCACCCCTTCTACCCGCCGCCACTAAGTTCCAAGACCTAATAACTTCTGCCTATGACTACTCCCTCATCCTTGTCGGCATCGCCGTTTTTATAATGATCATGTGGGGAGGATTTTTATGGATGACTTCCGCCGCCAATCCGGGAAACATTAATACAGCTAAAGGATATATTAGAAACGCCATTATTGGCGCCATTCTTCTGGCGTCATCTTATGTAATTCTTAATACTATCAGTCCAGAACTGGTTGGCGGCGGATTTAGCTTGCGAGGGCTTGAAGCTCCACCTCCGCCACCGCCAGTAACCGGTAATTTATGTCCAAACAATGCTAATGGTTTGCCCGATAACGGCTGCAGCGGTTGCGTAGTAATGAATACCGGTGTACCCAGAAAATCAGGAGTCGGAGATATTTGGGCACCGAATCCAAAGATTACCGCGTCAGTAGATACAGCGCTTACCTCGTTGATTACTCAGGCCGCTAACCAGGGTGTGACGTTTGAAGTTACCGAGGCTTATTGCCCAACAGTATCTCATCTTGATCTAAGCCATTATAACGGCCAAGGAATAGATATTGCCCTCAGATCCTCTACTACAGCCGCTAATCTGGACAAGCTCTGTCAGGCCGCTGAAGACGCCGGTTTTACCACGATTATCAATGAGTATAGTTCTCTAGCAGGTCAAACCTTTAGCGTATGCCCAACGGTGACAATTTACGGTACAACTACCGGCAATAACCTTCATTTGGAAAAATAGGCTTATTAATTTCTATGCGCTACCTTCATAACCAATTTTGTAAATATTTTACTTGGTATCACTCTTGGCATAACCATCCTCGTCACCAGCATGCTCATTGGTTCGGGTTATTTTTGTTTATCCTGATTGCTTCTTTATTGGTGTCCGTTCAATTTGTTCATCTGTACTACGAAAACGGATATGCTCAAGCTCAATCGATCCAATATGCACCTATTTTGAGCCAATGGAGCCCCTCTCAAGGTAATGGCTGGTTTCCCCAATTGTCACCTAATGGAAGATACGTTGCATATGGTTTTGGAGGAAGTTTCATCGCCGACATCCAAGCAAACCAGGAAAGAACTTTCGGCGGAAGTGGTTGTTTCGGTGGATGGTGGATTCAGCCCGATATGGCAACATTTAATTGTGAAACTAACGCTACCGGTACTACCGCCGATCGTTATGAAGTTAAAGTCGGACAATGGACAGCAAACAAAACAAGTGATGATCCAAATCTTGTATCCGGTGTTCTTCGCGCCGCTGACGGTCATTGGGCTTCCGGACTTGCATCTAACCCAACGAGAATTAGTAAAGATAACCAATTATTCTCTACGGGAAATAATTGGAGAATATCAATCAGCGGAAATAATTTGGCCACTGGCTGTTTAAATGGCGATGAGACGGAGATCTGTCTCTGGGAGAGCGCAAATCAAACCAAAAAATTTACCGCTAAAACTCCAAATTTTGAGACAATTTTAAAAGATAAATATATCGCCTACGGCGGTTTTGGTCCGGTCAGAGGAATTTGTCTTGATGATAATAAAGATATCGATCTAACGGCGACTTCTTCAAGACAGGAGCATATTGGACAGATTATTATGGTTAACAGCCGGCCGTGGATAGTAACCATGACTGAGACTAATGGCATCTCGGCCGTATTGTTAAGACCATGGGGAGAAAGAAGCAGTATTGTCATAAATGCACCCACCGGACCGGTATCAGTAAGTACTGTATACAATAATGGGATATTTACAGTCGCTTTCAACGACAATACAGGCAAGCTATCTGTAGTAACCGTTTCGGATACAGCTCCCAGAAATGATTTATCAGGAGGGTTGGCTCCTGAAACTTGCGGTGTGGGAGCTCCAGTAGTCGGGACTCCGGTAAATGCCACCGCAGGATGGCGAGGTCAGTTGGATTATAATCCAACTAATGACACTTGGCTTGTTGTCAGTGACGATTATTCCGGCGGACAAGGAATAATTTGGGGCAGAATAATGGCTAATAACCAGACTCCCATAACAGCTCAGTTCAGTATCAGTGGTAAAAGTAACTCAATAAGCCCTCACGTTGCTTATGATAAAGATAAAAATAGATACCTGGCAGTTTGGATTGACTTGGATACATCACAAACTGAAATATTCGGAAGATTTATTAACTCTGATGGCAGTTTCGCCGGAAATCCATTCTTAATCACCAGAGACTTTACGGACAATCCCTTTTTCTACCCGAATGCCCCCCTAAGATACGACTCGGTAAATAAAAAGTTTGTTCTGGTCTGGGAAAATAGAAGTCCCAACATTGATATTTACTTGAGAACCATTAACCCTAATACCGGCCAAGGAGACCCGACCATAAAGATCGTGAATTCCGGCGGCATTATCGGATCCGCCCCCTCATTGGCAATAAACGAACAAGCAAACGAATACTGTATCGCTTATCATTGCTATGGCGGTTCATGTACTGTCAGTCCCAACAGCAGTGCCACCGCCATAAGGAGAGTGGACCCGCAAACCGGCCAAGTCGGTCAAATGACGCTAGCCGAAATTAATACAGCCGGAGAAGTAAGTCTCGCTTATAACTCAACTGATAACCAATATTTAGCCACTTGGAAGGATATAAATTCCGGCCCAAGCGTAAAAGGCAAGATATTGAGTTCTTGTGACGGAACCGATGCCTCTTCCGGATCATTTATGGTTTTAAATGATGCCGGCTCAGCGATTAATACTTACAATCCGACGTCTAATACTTATGCCGTCGTAGCCCAGGATCAAAGCAGTATCAGAAACAGGTTCGGCCAGCTAGATAATCGGGGCGTTTTATTAACCAGTTCGTATATTTTTACCGACGGTACTAATGGAAATTACTCTCCTTTTATCGCTCCGAATACCAGAGACGGAAAATATGCAGCAATATCAAGCAAGGATTATGCTATGGTGAGATTCTTATCAAATTTGGGCGTTGGCAGTCTTGCCGGTCTCACAGCCCAATCCGCACCGACCCCATGTGATCCAAGCCTGAACGTACCCGGATATATGATTACTTGCAATTTCTCCCCCTCAACTGTTGCACCTGGCGGAACAGTCCAAGTAGCCGGGTTTAATCTCGCTACTACTGTCCTGCTAACCTCTGCGGCGGGAACCGTAACGAGTTTAACCGGTTCCGTAAATTCATCGAACGCTATCTTAACCTTCACTGTTCCGTCTAGTATGGCTGAGAGTGAGTATGAGGTAACCATTGAAGGCAATGTAACTCAAATCGATGGAAAGCGTTATTTTCAATCAACTTACCTCGGAACATTAACTGTTAGCTCTGTACCCACCACACCCAACCAACCTAATCAACCTGTTCCAATCCTTCCCTTTCAACCTAATGTCGGAATATCTATTCCGCCTGCTTCAAATTTTCAGGACTTGATAAATAACGCCGTCAAATACTCTTTATACGTTATCGGTATTGCCGTCTTTATTGTATTCTTGTGGGCAGGATTTTTATGGATGACATCGGCCGCCAATCCGGGCAACATTGCTACTGCCAAATCTTATATGTTTAACGCTGTGGTTGGAGCTGTCCTTCTTGCGTCGTCGTATGTAATTCTTTACACGATTAATCCTGAATTAGTCGGAGGTGGATTCAATTTTCAGGGCATAGGCTCGGGACCAAGCGGACAAAGCCTGATAACCCAACCGACCTGTGATAACGGTTTTTGCAGTAACAACAGCTCGAAAGCCTGTACTCAGAATACCGATTGCAACGTAGTCTGCATTAATAATGTCTGTAATAATGGAACAATCGGCGCTTGCACCCTTGATACTGATTGCCAAATTGAATTAAAATTCGTTGTCCATTCAGAGGCAGAAGCCACGTCTGCTTTTGCCGCCGGCTGTTCCAGAACTACCGGGTCAGGCTATCAGGATTTTAGCGCTGTAGAATGTCCTGATACTTCAGCAAATCTTACCCCTGATACCGTTTTCCAGTTACAAGATACAAACGTCAATAATCAAATTGGGGCAACGATCACTCAAACGACAGGCAACAAAGGCCAAGGTACCCGTATTGTAATTCTTGATACCGGCTATAATTACAACCATCCTGAGCTTCAATCAAGCTATCTTGGTGGATGGGATTTTGTTAACAACGACAATGACCCGATGGATGATCATATCGGTAGTGTCGGCGCGCCCGGTCATGGCAGTCATGTTGCCGGCATTATCACTTCTGACGGAATAGATCCTCAATCAATCGGCGTTGCCCCGAACAGCAATATTATTTCCGGCAAAATATTAGATTCAAACGGAGCGGGAAGTTATAGTGCAATCATTAACGGTATATACTGGGCTATTAACGGCCCTGACAACACCTACGGTACAAGCGATGATTTTGACCCTGATGCAATTAACATAAGCATTGGCGGCGGAACTTATGCTAACTTATGCGATAATATGGATGCAACTGCTCTCGGAATATCAAAAGCCATCCAATACGCAAAGAGTCATGGGGTACTGGTAGTCATAGCCGCCGGCAACAACCCTGCCGGAGTGTCTCTGCCGGGATGCTTAAGCGAGTCATTTACTGTTGGGGCCATTGATAGTAACAACTTGAGAGCTAGTTTCTCCGGTCTGGGCGCTGGAGTAGATATTACAGCTCCCGGAGTTAATTTATATTCATCAATTCTGGGCAACAGTTACGGAACAAAGACCGGAACCAGTATGGCCACTCCGGTTGTTAGCGGTGTTGTTGCATTAATAAAGTCGGCATTTCCTAATTACACTGTGGATCAGGTTGAACAAACTATTATTAATAGCGCCGTAGATCTTGGATCGGCCGGCAAAGATGCTTTTTACGGCTGGGGTAAAATTTCAGCTAATGCCATGCAAGGAATAAGCACCTGTTCCGGAGCATGCGCAAACATTACTGCTACGCCGGCCTCATGTACCAAGAATGTCACAATCTCAAATCCGAACTGCAATATCACCTTAAATTACAGCATATCCGGAATTACTGCCGGTGAAGCAATTATCAAGAAAAATGGCATAGATTGGGCATCGTTAAGCGGAACTTCGGGATCAAGAGCAGAATCAAATCCGCCGGCCGGAACTTATTCATATACTTTAAACAATCGAGTCACCGGTGCTTCATTATCAAGCACAGTCGTAAACATATATTATCAGGGATCGCTGTCATCTCCATGGTTAGCCTGTACAAAAGGGTTAAGCAGCACCAACCCCAATTGTGATGTAACTTTGAATTACACCCTTGGAACGGGTTCGGGTAACTCTATCATATATAAAGATGGATTTTCTTGGCAAAATATTTCACCGCCAAGCGGATCCGTAACCGATACGAATGTTTCTGCCGGTACCCATACTTATACTTTGCGTGATAGCTCCGGCAGTACGCAAATAAGCAGAGTGGTTATTAGGATTGAAGGACCTATACCTAAACCGAGAATTATAACATCAATATCTCCCTCTAGCGCTAAAATCGGGCAAGTTATCACCATAAACGGTAGCAATCTTGGAAATGCCCTGGAAGTCGCCAGAAAATACTTTACCGTCCAAGTTCATGATAAGAACAGAGTAAGAAATACCACTACCGGCAAGCTTGACCCGAGTAATACTTTGGGAACTTGGAAAGTAGATCCGGTTCTTACGCCCGGAGAGTATACTATACGAGTAGGTCCTCTTCTAAACGATACATCAAACGAGGTTAGGTTTACCGTTATTCCATAACGCTTGTAGAAATAACTTAAATGCCGAGGCAAGCCTCGGCATTTAAGTTATTTCTAAAGTTTATCCAACCCCGCCCCGCTATTCGACTATGAGATTTCCCTTCATCCCCACCTGGCGATGATTGCCGACCGAACAATAGTATTCGAAGGTTCCGATTTTATCAGCTATAAACTCGATGGTTTCTGTCTGGCCGGCCTGAAGAACTTTTGTTCTGGCACTGAATGCGTCTACAACCCAATCATGCATCCCCTGCTCGTTCGTAAAAACAATCCTAACCGTATCCCCCTTCTTTACCCTGATCTCACTGACTGAAAATTTAAACGGGCTTCCCGAAACCATAAATTCTTTGGTTTGATCCATCACGCCACCACCCATCATAGAATCGTCGTCGTCAGTCCCCATCATTCCTCCGTCTCCAGATTCATTCGGCATCATATCGTCACTCATTATCTCGTCATTTTCCATTGTATGTTCCGCCTCTTTACTGTCGTCTGCTTGGTTGCTCCAAAACATTTTATAACTTGCATATCCTCCCGCGGCGACAACAATGACCAGTACCAATACGACTACTAAAACATTTCCTTTTTGTGAATACATGCTCATCTTTTTAAACTAATTTAATTTATTATATAATAATGCAAACATCTAAAACTGCAAGCTCAGAAATTACAAGTCAATCAAGCCCTTTTCAATTTTTGACGCAAGGTTAAAATCCTTTTCTGAAAGCCCGCCGACATCATGAGTCCAAAGAGTAATTCTAACCTTATTGTATGTTATCAAAATATCCGGGTGATGGTTCTCTTTTTCAGCCAGTCCAGCAACAGCATTAACAAACTCTATAGCTGAAATAAAATCCTTGAATTTAAAGATTTTCTTTAATTTACCTTCTTCGATTTTCCATCCCCCTAGTTCGCCGATACGCCAATCTACTTCTTGTTTATTAAGTAACATCGTATTATAGCTATTTTTTATTCTTACGGTTAAATTTTCCCCATAGTTCAATAAAATCAACCTGGTCAACTAAAACCTCGCCTATAAAGGCAAAAGGAATGGCTACCGCTATAACGATACCTATAACATCCCAGGTAATGGGCTCTCCGGTAACTAATTTTACGGCAATTAAATCCTCAACAACTCCGACAATCACACCAAAAATAAGAAATTCAAAGAATACTTCAAGACGTTTTTTATTCATATGATTTTAATTATTTTTATTTAATTGGTTTTTTAAAATCCAACTGCTCCCCGGGAATGCCTTTTGAAATCCCGTATTCGATACCGGATGTGCTTTTAAAAGCTCGGATTAAAGATCTATTATTTTAAAAATAACGATAGAATTGACTGCCAAATGCGAGAGAAAAATCCTTTTGGTTTGGCCTGAACTGGATAAGCTATTGGTGACGTTGTTTGTTCTATCCTGTTTTGAGGCAAGACGGTAGTTCTTGGCTGTTCCTGAGGAGATAAAGACTGTTGAGGTTGAGTCGTTGGCGAATAAGCTGGAATAGTTTGCCCATTCTTAACAGTAAGTAAACACCTCCAATCCCCTTTGACGACATTGACCGTAGAACTAAATGGAGCAACTACATAGTTGTAAGTATAGTCATTGTAACCAGGAAGAGTACAGCGAATTCTATGGGTGGCACCACGTGAAACTTTTTTTACCACCGGAGCTTTGCCAACCAACACTTCATCTATGTAAACAGTTGCACCCGTTGGCAAAGAATCAACGGTAAGCGGGAGGGTGGTTTGAGAAAGCTTGTAGTCTACTTGAAATACGATTGAACCATTGGCCGGAAGAATTTTGGTTTGCGGAGCAGGGGCATCGTAACCTTCTATTTCTCCGCGATAGGTAATAGTATAAGTTCCTGCCGGCGCATAAAACCAGGTAAAGTTATCAGCGGTAATGGTTTTGTTTTGAGGGCCAGTTAGGATAAAAGTTATTTTTTCTCGGTCAGAAGATTGAACAAGATTGGTTCGTATGTCGATGGTGCCAGTAGTAGCTGGTGCAGGTGTGCTTATATTTTGATAGTTTCCGGCAAAAGCGATAGAGCCTCTAGAGTCGGTCGTTTTAGTTTCAGAAGGCGGAGTTCCACATCCGGAAACAGCACCCCAAGTGATAGTATAAGCTCCGGCTGTAACTCCCTCTCGAGACCACGCATAACCGCCATAGCCGCTCCCCTTATATATCAACTCCTGTGTTACCGGATTAGTAATGGTAAAATTTGCTTGAGCGGAGTTAGAAAGTACAAATATAGTGCCCGGCTGGGCTTGCGAGATATCGGTAATGCTTACACTGCTCGAACAAGGAGACTGGCTTTGGGCAAAAATAAAATTAGCCGCTCCCATGCCGCTAACAATAAAAATAAGGCTTGCAACAAAAACAAACTTATTTACCATTTGGAAGTTCCGCTACTGGACATACTTTTCTTTCAATTTTTTAAGAGATTCGTTCATGCTTTGACTGCGTTCTTGAGAATCTGAAGATTGAGAATATATAGCAGATTGCAAAATTCCTTCAGCACTGCCTCTGATAATTACGCTCTCAAGCTTTTGTAGAAATTCATCAATTTTATCAAGGGAAGCGGCACCGGGGATTATTTTTTCAAGCTCTTGCTGATGTGGTAAAGAACTTAGGGGATAATTTCGGCCGAATTTTTGTTCTAAAACAGGGAGCACTGTATTATGTGCACGACTCATTTCTCCCCAAAGAGATTTCAAATCCGAAAAGTAATTATCGCCTAAATTAATCGGATCCTGATTGAACATCCTGTCGGCATATGGTTTTGCCGACGCAAGCAGTGATTTCCAAAAATCAATGGCCGTACCCAAATCATAAGGTTGAGAACGAGGCACAGACGGCTGGGAACTTCTTAATTCTGGGGGTAGTGTTTCTCGAATGGTGGTGCTTTCCGGATAATATATCTTATAAATCTCTATTGCATCTTTTACAAAAACGATCGTTCTTCTCCCATTATTAACTCCTCCGGTAAATCCCCCTCCGAAGAACAAGAGATTTTCCTTAAGTTCTTTCATCTCCTGATCAAATGGCGGCGGATTAAGGGCTTCAATTTTCTTGTTAAACTGAGCAAAAAACACCTCATGTTTATCAAGAGCATTTAGAGCAGTATCGTAATCATACCGCCATCTAAATTGGGACTGTCCCGATTGGGTTCCATATGCTTGAAGCTCTATTTCGAGCGCAAAAATCGCTTTGGCATACTGTGCCGGCTGATATATCATTACATACCAATACCCGCCTCCGCCAAGGCCAAGAATGATGACTATAACTAAAACAATCAGCAGCTTCTTATTGCTCTTTTTAGAATCTGTTATTACCGGTGTATTTATGATCTCTGGAATATCCATCCCGTTAGAAGTAGTACAAGGCACTAACTGCCACCGTACGATAGCAAGCAGTATACACTACTTTAAATTTATAATTTGTTTGCAAACCCGTTAGGGTTATCTCTAACGGGATCCATATAAAGTTTCAACCAGCGTCAGTTGGATATAAGCGCACTTATAGCTTTTCTGGTTATTTCACCAAAGTAGCCATACGTCGGCTTAATGCCATATTTCTCCTGAAGTTTTTTCACAGCATCGCGGGTAATGCGACCGAAATAACCGGTGATCAAATCGGCTGAATAACCCACCTCATTTACCAGAAGTGCCTGGAGTTGTTTGACATCATTGCCGGTGAGTCCAAAGTATAAATCTCTGGTAAATGTATTTAAGACAAAAGAAGAATTAGGATTAGCTACGGCTGTTTCTCCCGGCGGACTCCATGAGAATTGACTACTGGCAACACTCGTAAAGTTTAAGTTAACCTGACTACAGTGTTGGCCCAAAGAATATTTTACATACGGAGAAGAATATTGCTTTCCAGACTGATCTGTGAGAATGATACTGGTACCAGTATTTATTGGGTAGAGAGTGCTAAATCCATGACTTGTTTTATAAAGACTATTTCCGCCTCCTCCACTGCCATTTGCAAACTTGGAAGTAAATTTTACA
>MGKQ01000004.1:15825-19561 GCA_001795735.1 Candidatus Yanofskybacteria bacterium RIFCSPLOWO2_02_FULL_41_13 | reverse complement strand
GAAGGGTTATCGGACTCCCCACTCAAATTTGTGGAATAACATAAATTATCGGTTAATTTAACTATTGTGTTGGCCTTGAAAAAAGACGGTCTGCGAAATGGGGATTAGTTATCAGACGACACCCGAATCAAAACAGTAGATTTACCTGCTCATTTGAGAACGCCTATACCAAAAGATCAGAGAAGGATCTTATGTTAAGTAGCTGTTATGGCGACGGAAAGTCTCCATCTACTGCTGTAAAAAATTACGTCCGACAAATCAGAGGCAAGTTATTAGTAGTTGATGATATGCCGGATTCAAGCAAAGAATTTCAAGTTCCCAAAGATTTACGAGTAACTTAGTAACAAGTTCTGTCAGGTTTGAGCGGCACGATAGTCTCGGCCGCTTTTTTATTTCCACAGCACCTACAGATTCAATAAAAAATTCTCAAGAGCTAGACGGTGATTGTATTGAGGTTGAGATACAATTTGATGGAGGGAGAGAAGGTTTTTAACTATTTTTTCATTTTTTGGGGAATTTCTGAGATGAACTGAAACCCAGTTGAGCCAATAATCCACAAACTGGCTATAATACCCTTGTGGTGAGTCCCGACGAAGGGCTCTTTCATGAACCTTTTTAGCATAGTCCATTTTTTCGTAAATTCCTGCGTTAAAAAGCTTTCTTAGGTCATCAATCACTCTTCTAGCTTCGGTTATGGCCTCGTTTTCTATTAAATTATTAATTAAACCAATCCTCCCCCTAGCCAGAGTGGCTAAAAATTCTTTATCATCTTCTTTTAATTTTTTATCGGCTAGATAAATTTCTACTTCTCTACTGCTCAATTCGTTAAACCTCACCTCTTCACACCGAGATAATATCGTAGCCGGGATCATATTCGGCACTGAACTTATCAAAATTATAACTGAACCTAGCGGAGGTTCTTCTAAAATCTTTAGCAGGGCATTCGCCGCCTCTGACGTTAAAAAATGGGCATTATCAAATATTACCAGCCTTTTATCTCCGCCATAAGATTTTAAAGACATGAATCTTTTAAAATCACGGACGTCTTCTATGTATATTTTTGATTCGCCCTCCCCTACCTTAGGAGCTATAAATTTAAAATCCGGGTTATGATCCAGGTCAGTCCCGAGTATTGATCCGGCCAGCTCAAGAGCAAATGTTTTTTTGCCTATCATATCTGGTCCTGAAAATAAATAAGCATGGCTTAAAGAACCGTTATCGATTACATGCTTAAAATATTTTTTTTGTTTAGAGTGGCCGGTCAACATAAGTTACCAATTTACAATTTCCAATCAATGTTCCAATGCTTCAATTTAAAAACCTTTGATAATTGAGTCATTGAAAATTCAATGAAAATTGAGAATTGATAATTGAAAATTATTTTAGCAATTCCTCTGCAATTTTGTCAGCCGCATCTGGAGTAGCAAAGGATTTTATCCTTTCGCTGATCTTTGCATAATTCTCGGGCTTTAACATATTCTCTATTTCCCTAGTAAGGCTTTCACGATTTAAATTTGATTCCTCCATCAGATATCCGCCGGAAAGACTAAATTCAAAAGCATTAAAATACTGATGATTGGATGCCGATTGTGCAATCGGAATAATTATGGCCGGTTTGCCAGCTTGGGCAATTTCAAACAAAGATCCCGCTCCAGCTCTTGAAATAATAACATCGGCCATCGCATAAGCTAAGGCCAGCTGTTTCTCATCCAGAAAAGGATACAAACGATAGTAAACTTCGACCGGAGCAGAATACTCGCGTGTACCTTCTTTTAAAATCGTATCTATATCTTTTTTTACCGACTCAAACTGATTCTCTCCGCATTGGTGAATAATATTATATTTTTTGGCCATAACCACCACGCTTGATACTAAAACATCATTTATGGCTTTCGCCCCTTGGCTCCCGCCCATAATAAAGATTGTCGGCCTTTGCTCTTTAAGGTTGAAATATTCTCGGGCATAATTCTTATCACCTCGAGATATATTCCTGCGTGTTGGATTGCCAGTGAAAATAATTTTGGATATATCAAATTTTTTTTCTGCTGTCTTAAACGACAAAAAAATCTTTTCCGCTATTCTGCCTATTATCCTATTGGCCAGTCCGGGTACTGAATCCGATTCATGAGCAAAGACCGGAATAAAGAAAAGCTTGGCAACAATCCCTGGAGCAATTGAATCGTAACCGCCCTTAGAAAAAACTGCGTCCGGCATAAACAAAAACAGATGCCAAAAAGACTGTACAAATCCAATGGGGATTTTTATAAAATCTGTCAGACTTTCCGAACTTAGGTATCGTCTTAGTTTACCTGCCGTTATAAGTCTAAAAGGTATTTTATTCTCCTCTGCCGCACGTTTTAAGAACTCACCCTCGCCAAGCATCATTAATTTTAAATTGATGCCTTTCCCGGAGGCCTTCTCGCGTAAAGATTCAGCCACGGCAATAAGCGGATAGGCATGTCCGCCGGTGCTACCGCCAACAAGTAGAATACGCTTCTCTGGCAAAAAAAATTTTAGGTTTTAGATTTTAGGTTTTAGATTTTAGATAAACCTAATCACCTAGTACCTAAAAGCTAGGGGCTAGTTTTTATGGTTCTAATATTCCCTCGCTACTGCCATTAACAGATATGACAACCTCTTTGACTTCGGGAAACTGCTTTAAGGTCTCGGTTATTTGAGAACGAATTGCTTGAACCTTGCATGAACCAGCCGCTCCCTCATTCAGATTTTCATCAAAATCTATTCTGGCGACACCCTCCCCCAATACAATGCCATTAACTTTTGTATCTGGATTTATTGAAGTAAAAAATCCTTCTTCTTTTTCAGCTCCGACCGGCCCCTTTAACAATTCGGCTATTGCAAGGTATAGAAGTTCTCCTAATTCACTTTTAGTACCGTCGCTCAGACGAAAAACCTCTCTATACACAAAATGGGTCTGCTCACAATACAAAGTTTCTGGGTCTTCAAGGGCATTAGAAAAAAATATCTTTATTACTTGGTTTTGAGTTGGTACCTGCTCAGGAGGCTTTCTTTGATCAATTCTTTGAAAAATAAAGCTAGATGCAAAAGTAATCAGAAAAATACTGATAGCAAAGAAAATTATAACGATCTGATGACGTCTTAAACTCATTAGATAATTTTACCACAAATAATCCCCTCAGTTAAAAGCTTCTTTCTTTTAAGGTCTGAACCTTTATTGTACCCGCCTATCTCGCCGTTACTCCTTATAACCCGATGACACGGTATGACCGGATTATAATTCTTATTCAAAATATTTCCCACCGCCCGATAGGCTTTCGGCCTGCCGGCCAGTTGAGCCACTTCTTTGTATGTCACAACACTACCCTTCGGTATTTTTATTACAATGTCATGTATTTTATGTTGAAACTCGGTCATTTCATTAAAATGTCATGAGCGCTTGACAAATTATTTATTATATGATAGAATGGTAGGATGAGTTAAGTGGGGGTAGTTCTGGGGCCTGTTAAAGCCAGCTAAATCTAGTAGGTTTTAACAGGCCAAAGAGCCTAAATAATTCTCTGACGGTCGGAACGCGGCCGCGAATCTCCGGAGTCAGAGACGGTTAAGGGGTGTCGGGAGTGCCCTGACATCGCGGAGCTGATAGCACGAAATAGGCTATCTCCTGTCACCCAGACAGGGCCGTTCGTTGGCTCGGGTGTGGGAACCCAAGCTGATGACAAGCTCCAACAAAAAATTATTGCGACGCAACGAAAGA
>MGKQ01000004.1:0-15804 GCA_001795735.1 Candidatus Yanofskybacteria bacterium RIFCSPLOWO2_02_FULL_41_13 | reverse complement strand
CCGAAAGCCACAGATCGAGGTACCCCCTCGGTCTTTTTTTATTTAATACCTGCTCCCTCTTTGACTTCCGACTCCGGCGCAATAAGAACCGGGCCCATTTCATCGGAAGTAGCAAGAAGCATACCATTACTCTCAAGCCCCATTAGCTTCTTGGGCTCTAGATTGGCAACAATCACTATCTGTTTTCCGACAAGTATTTCAGAAGCATAAACAGTCCCAATACCTGCTATCAACTGCCGCTGACCAAGGTCGCCGACATCAATCTGAAGCCTAACCAGCTTTTCGGAACCTTCAACTCTTTCGACTTTCAAAATCTTTGCTACCCTTAAGTCTATTTTTTTAAAATCGTCGTATGTAATCATGGTAATGAATTATGAATATTGAATTATGAATTACGAAAAAGGTGGCTCTTAAACTCTAACCACGATTTTATCTTTATATAATGCTCAGCCTCTTTAAAAATGCTAAATTGATCAAATAGAAATCTATTTGGGACGCTGACTAAAGCATTGATGACCTTAAGCTCATCGTCAATATAATGAGTAATGCCTAGCTTGGCTGCCCTTGCGTTCTTATCCTCGGGGTGAATTACAAAATAAGAATTTTTTTCACTGAAATAGCGGGGCCACAATAAATGCTTTTTTAAAATTTTAATGGCCACGTCCGGTATTTTTCGACGGGAAATTAAAAAAATAGGTATTTTTCTCTTATCCAACTCGGCCAGTATTTTTCTTATGCCTCGCATAAGCGGAGTCCTCAAGGCAATCCTATGATCGTCATAGAGCATACTTTGCAGTTTTTCCAAGATAACCTGAGGCAGGATCGTCCTTATTATCTCTGACGGCGTATGCTGCAATTTAATGTCAAAACCTAGCGTTCTGGCAATCTTAATCTTGGAATCAGAATTATCCAGAATTACCCCGTCCATGTCGAAACCTACAATCAGTTTAGCCGTATTGTGTTTTCTGACCATATTTTTTATACTAAGCTAACTTAAGTACTTTTACAAATTGACGAGGAATAAATATATATGCCCCAATGGCAGATAGACTCTGATGAGTATCTGGAAAGACTAGGCTTAGATAGAAAAGGTTTTGAAAAAGAATTAAAACTGCCCCGCATTAACGACCTGAAGAAAATTATTCCCCTTCGAGAAATCAAGATGGTACAATCCATAGTTCCGATACCGTTTGAACTGCTTCTATATTTGGTAAGGAAAATCCAGACTCTGGATGGCCAGTGGCCTTTCAAAAACGCTGAGATAAGCCAAGTTATTGCTAATCCGCCTCAGCTAAAAATCGGCCAAAAATATGTATACAGAGAAAACTATCAAAATTTACTGGAAAATGTAGGAGATCTTTTTCAAAATATTCTCGGAGAATGGGGCAGGCTTGGCAAGTTGGGGGCCTATTTTGTTTTCGGTTTAAACGGCGACGGTAATTATTCAATGGCTTGTTACCTCCCGCCGATAATTGAGGTCCATAACTCTAAATCCTATGTTATGGACGGAATCCATCGTAATTTCATCTGCTTAAAAACTGGGCTTACAATAAATGCCCTGAGAATAAAAAATATCGAAGTTCCATTCCCATGTTCCGCTAAAAACTGGGATGAAATAGTCGTCATACCCCTGATCGATAAACCAAAAAATCTAGAGGACAGATACTTTGATCTTCAGAAAGATTTATTCAGAAACTTAAAATATCTTGGCATAGATGGATAAGCCGCCAGTATAATCACTCTGATAAAACGAGTGATTTTTAGTTGTCCACAAGATACTTTTACTATCAAGAATATTCCTGTTTTAATAGATCAAACACTAGAACCTTAAAATACGAGGTCGAGTAAATGGAACCCGTCCAAATTGATGAAAAAGTCTTAACTGGTCAGGTTAAAGTAATAAAAAGTTTTTTAAAAACAGATTTGCGCCATAATCTGGCGCTCGTTCCAAGGCCGTTTATAATCGAACTTACCGGCTCCCCCGGTTCAGGCAAATCTTTAACAACGCAGGTTCTCTACGACTACTTTAGGATAAAGGGTCTGCGGGTTTTAATTCCTCAGGAAGCGGCAGAGGTTATACAGCATATTTCAAGAACTACGCCTTTGTATAACATAAGAACAGGACTTGAAAGCCTCACAAAAATAATCGATGAAAGTTCGCGCCATAATTATGACATTATAATTTTTAACCGTGCCATATTTGATGCTTACTGCTGGGCTCAATACTGGTTTGAAAAAGGGAAATTAAGTTCCCCCGATCAGAGTAATCTAAAAACATTTTTTATTAATTCATTTTTTACTTCCCTAATAGACAGGGCTTATATATTTGTTTGCGAAGCGGAGAAAGCGATGGCTAGAGAGTTCCGTGTCACTATAAGCAAGCAGGGTCGGGAAACAACAAATCCCAATTCTATAGCAAATCTTGTAAAAATATTCCGGGATTCCTACAGCTATCTTCATCTCTTTCATAGACAGTTGCAATTTATAGATACTACAAATATGACTGAGCAAGAAATGGTAGATACAGTAGCTGAAGATCTGATCAACGCTCTTGCAAAACTAAAAATAAAAAGCCCATGAGGCTTTTTTGTTATAAACTATATATTTCAGAAAATTTATTTTTTATATAATCCATCCAATACTTAGGGGTTAGCGGTTCTCCGGTAGCTTTCTTAACAAGCTCATCGGCAGAATATAGTTTGCCATGAATATGGATGTTCTTTCTTAACCAATCCCTAAACGGCTTGAAATTTCCGCGACTTTTATACTCCTCCAAGCCGGAGATGCTTCTTTTAGCTGACTCATAAAGTTGGACTGAATAAAGATTACCTAGGGCGTAGGTAGGGAAATATCCAAAAGATCCGCCAGACCAATGAGTATCTTGCAGAACACCAAGCCGATCATTGGGTACTTTTAAGCCGAAGTATTCTTTAATTTTTGAGTTCCATATCTTCGGCAGATCAGCTACTTCTAAAGTACCCTCAATAAGTTCTTTCTCTATTTCAAATCTTAAAATCACATGGAGATTATACGTAACCTCATCAGCTTCGGTTCTTACCAGTGAAGGCTTAACACAATTAATAGCCCTGTAGAAATTCTCAAAAGACACTTCGGTAAACGGCTTTGGAAATTCTTTTTGGAGATGCGGATAAAAATATTTCCAGAAACTGCGGCTCTTGCCAACTAAGTTTTCCCAAATCCGAGACTGGGATTCGTGAATGCCTAAAGAACGGGATTCGGCCAAAGGTGTACCGAAATGTTCTTTCAATAAGCCCTGTTCGTACATTGCGTGACCGGCTTCATGAACAACACTGCCCAGGGAATAAAAAAGATCATCTTCCCGATATCTGGTCGTGATCCTAGCATCTGTGGGATGAAAACTGGTAGAGAACGGGTGAGAGCTTATATCAAGACGGCCGGTATTAAAATCATAACCGATCTTTTTGGCTACTGATTTTATAAACTTTTCCTGCTCACGGATAGAAAAATCACCCCTTAGAATATCGGGATTAATGCTAGTTTTAGAATTTTTAATTTTCCCTATAAATGGAACTAGGAAATCTCTTAATTCTTTAAAGATGATTGAGACCTCATCGGAAGTCATACCTGGCTCATATCCATCAAGCAGGGCGTCGTAAGGAGATTTTTTAAAGCCTAACAGTGAAGCCTGTCTTCTCTTAAGGGTGATGATCTTCTCCAAATATGGCTGAAATTTTTTAAAATCTGATGCCTTTTTAGCTACCGCCCAAACATCATTGGCTTCTGACGTAACTTTTGTAATCTTCTCAATAAATTCGGTCGGCAATTTACGTCTTCTCTCTAAATCACGCCACGTTTCCTTAACGATGCACAATTCTTGACTATTCAATGTCCCTGCATCCACCTCAGCCATCAGACCATTAACTAATTTAAAAAATTCCGGAGAAGTAAATTTCTTATGCCAAAGGCCGGCTAGATAAGCTAATGTTTCGGCCCTAGCCCCACTTCCGCCCGGGGGCATATTAACCTGTCGATCCCATTCTAAAACTCCGATCGATGTACCCAGATGAGCTAATTCCAAAAGTTCTTTTTTTAACTGGCTTAAAAGTTGTTTTCTACTTGACACAGTAAAAATCCTTTCTATTTTCAAAGTCCTTCATTAAAAACAAATACCATAATTGCCGCCCCTCAACAAGGGCGGCAATTATAAAATTTTTATTACTCTGTCGAAGCGCCCCAGGCTGAGTACAAACAAGCCACCAGTTCTTCGCTGGGCGTCCAGCCGCATTTCCCGTCAGATTGACGCTCACATTTTGCATTCTGATAACAAGCATATTCCTGTTTGAATTCACAAGTAGTCACCACGTCCTCGTCTGAGCATATCTGCCCCGAACAACCGGTGGTCTTGCACTGGCTTAATTCCGTCGAGACCGGCCAATTGTCCAGATCAAACCTGACATTAACTCTCAGTTCATCGTCATGTTCTGGCAAACCAGATGGGTTATCCTTTCGTAAAACTAAAACTCCCGTTGCTGTTACCGGCTTTTTAAACACTAGATTTGCTTCAAACGGAACGAAGTCTTCAGTCATCCATTCGCTTTTGGCCTGAGCCACCACGACACCAAGCTCCAAGCCATCAGCATCATATATTCTAATTGGAAATGAAGCTTCAAAGAACCAGTATCCCCTAGCCTCGCCTTTAATAAAAAGAGGGCTTTCTATTAATTGATCAGAAACAACATTCTCAACCCTTATAAGTTCGGCGGACGGAAATACCGATTGACTGGGAGTAGGACTTGAGCTAGAACCGGATGAATCTATCGGAGGCAGTTTTTGGCCGCTTATAAATAAAACTGCCGCTGTACCTGCAACAATTAAAATTATACTCAAATAAATCTTTTTCATTGTAATTTTATTTTTTAAATTTTAAATCTTACTTTTTAAAAATTTTTACAATATCTTCGATAGTTTTCTGGTCAATTAATTGTATATCTGTATTTTCTATTAAAGAAATTGCATTTCCCCTTGAAGAAATAAAGACGCCTCTGATATTAGACGGAACTTCTTCAAGGTAAGCCTTATTGCTTAAAAAGATTATAACCGATGAAACTATAAAATTTCTTCCGAGTTTTTCTTTTATAAAGCTGGCCAAAGCGTATGATTTTTCAAGAGACCCGGTAAATAATCCCTTTAGCGCCTGGCCATCACGAACAAGATCATCGCCATTAAATTTAATTCTACCCCAATCATCTCTTAAACTCAAAAGCCAGACTCCTGACGAACCGACGACAACATACTCGGCGATAAGGTGACTTGGCAAGGAAACATTGTGAACAACCTTGAATCCATCGGATATTTTTTTCAAATCTTTCCCGAAGCTCATTGCTTCGGCCATTAGACGAACCTGTTTTAATGCTTTAGACAGAATCTCAAAAGTAAAATCAAAAAGAATAAAAAATATACCGAGCCAAATGAATCGATAGATCGGCGTATCGCCAAACCAATTATAGAAAGGCCACCGCCAATTTACAAATGCTATTACGGCAACAAGTATGACTAAAAAAAGATAGCTAAAAAGTTTTTGAGCAAGCCCTATCATTATAACAATCTTTTAATTTCCTCTTCGTAGTTATGGAAGTAACCGCTGACATCTGAAAGATTAAATTTCTTGCGGATCAGTTCTTTAGATTCATGACCTAAAAGAAATTCGAAGGTGGTTTTGATGAGCTCGGCAGGCTCTATACGTCGTCCGGTAAGCCGTGTCCAATAATCACGATCCACATCAACAAAATACTCAACTAAACCATCTCCATGACCTAATCCAACAAGAAAAGTCCAGCCATCATCACGCTGGTTAACTTCCGTCACCCGAATCCCATCAAATTCTTCGTTGTACTCTGCCATGTTTGTTCAAGAGCGTAGCGATTTGATTACAAAATTGAGCATCCAGCCTTATCTGGTCAACTACGAGTACTGGAAACCAAAAAAGACGAAGTCGAATTTACAATCAAAGCATACTTTATTAATTATTGTCACCCCAGATAGGGCTGTGGAGCCATACTAATTTTATTATAGCATATTATCTCGCTTGCTCGGAGGCTATAATCCAAAATCGGATTCTTACTTGCAAGAGATTACTACCTTCTGGGACGCATTCGCCTTGCTCCAGTGGCAAGGCTCACTCGATCGTCGCCGGATTTTGTCAAGGAAAGACCCTATGACAAACCAAGCAATCCGGCCTCGCTTCGCCGGAGCTTCGCGAGGCGAGCGACTAGATGGTCCCAAAAGGTAGTAATCTCTTGCTCGTTTTTAGGTATATTCTCCTCGCTTGCTTTTCTCGAAGAAATAAAAAAGAGCGGCTATTGACCACTCTCCTTATAAGGACTAATTACAATGTTTTTTCTTCCGGGATGATCCGATCCATATATTTTAACTCCCCGTTCAGCAATTTGTATATCAAATCTCTGTATTACGTTATCCAAAACAATTATTAAATTAGTCATATCCTTTTTTAGATAATGTACTTTGCTATAAACAAGCTTGTCCATTTTCCCCGATTCTTCACCAAGACTAACAGTCACGCTATATTCACCCTCATATAAGGGGCCTACGATGAATCTGCCAAAACTAGTACCACCCTGGCCATAGCCTTTTTTCTCCAAATTATTAATCTCAACTGTTACGTAAGGTAGCAGATAAAAGTTAGTATCTCTTACCTCAACTAGAAGTTGATTAATCTGCGGCCGTCCTAGACTTAAAAAATTAATTCCTAAAAAGAAAGCAACAACGAGACCGATAACCAGCAGGGCATATGTTCTGTCCTTCATTTCTTCGTCCCCCATCAATTATCAAATGACTGGTATATATTTATCGCAATTCTTTCTAACTGTCAAGTTTGAGTTTGAGCTAAAAATAGAAAATAGAATATTTATATTTTGCAGACAATCTTTTCTTCAACCATAACACCACCTCAAAGATCAATCAGAACTCTTCCCGATTTATTCTCCTTCCACAGTCAAGAAAATATCAGAAAACTAAAAAGGATTTACTCAATAATCACGAGGTCGAGCGCTGAGTCTGCGAAGAGGCAAGCGAGGGTACCTGTGATTATTGTCCGCCAGCTGGCGGATGTAAATCCTTATTTAGTTTGAGGATATTTTTGAAGACGAGGACTGGAGAGAAACTGGGAAGAGTTCTGATTGATATCATAACAACTTTGCCCTGAAGTGAGAATCAATATACGAGGAGGTTTCACTTAGTTTAAGGCCGGTTGTGCCGTTCCCAGTCCGAATGTAAAATTCTTCTCCGTTATCCAGCCTTAGATAGGCCGGCTTAGCTGAGGGCGTAACCTGGACAAGACAGCATTCCAATCCCTTGATTTTATGGGCGGTCAGTTCAACCAACTGCCTAAATTCGGGGCCAATCATGGAATGAAAAACATTTGTAAAATGGTTTTGAAATCCGTCAAAATTTTTCTTGGGTAAGGAACTATAATCTTGATGTAATCCGACAACATTCCCCGAATCATCGATACCGATCACCAACTGTCCCCCGTTGGAGTTAAGCAGGGCGGCAATTGTTTTCATGGTTGCTCTTTCAAGATTTTTATTAACCTTATTCTGGCCGGCATCCCAGCGAAAAGAAGTTTTAAATTCCAATCTTTCATGCTCCCCTTCCGAAATTATATTTTCCAAAACATCACTATTAACTGAGCCGTTTGAGCTGATTGCCAAATCCCTTAGCTGAATAATCAGTTCTGTATACTGTTTTGGTTCTGGAATATGATCAAGAGTAATTATTGAATCGGAGTTTTTATCTGCCAAATCAACTGCCCCATACTTGGTAAGTCTGCCCAAAGGACCTTGCCGATAGCTGACCGAATGGACGGTCTTTAAAGGAATCACGGTTTTTTTGCGAAAAAGAATGCCCTTGTTGTAAATTACTTTATCGGATTTGATATTATAATATTCCTTATACCAGCGAAAGAAGATATAAAAAACCAGAACCGTTTCAATTAAAAATATACCCACAGCTTCAACGACATAAAAAGATACTGAACCAAAAAATGGCAAATGAGCTAATATTTCTCCGTAGTCAAGCAACACAGCCGATAAAAAGAAAACCACTACCGTGGTCATTTGAAGAACTATAAAAGTTTTAACTATAACTACGGGGCTTTTTTTAACTAAGTACGACGAATCATATCTGAACCTGTCCATATCAAACATTATCCCCCTCTATAAAAATAATTCAAGCGGGCTAATGAACAAGACTGCCTGGAGCGTCTATGTTGACATCTAGTAAATATGTTATAGAATAGGCTATCGTGTTTTTTAACAAAGAAGATACTGATGGCCAAAAAGGAGATAGAAAAGAGATTTTTAGTGACAGCGGTATCGGAAGTTTTTCCACACCACTACCCCTCCATGCTCATGGAACAAGGCTACGTGGAGCGCGCTCCAAGAGGAGTGAGTTTTAGAGTAAGGACCAAGAATGGTATCAAGGCATTTTTGACAGCTAAATCTGGTCGCGGAATCAGCCGTAATGAGGACGAATTGTCAGATGATAAAGTTACAATTGAGACTGCCGATTTTTTATTCAAGTATCTTTGCGAACACAGGATAGAAAAGCGAAGGCATACGATAGATGGCTGGGAAATTGATTTCTGCGAACCGCCCCTTGATGGAATCGTAATAGCCGAGAGAGAATTTAAATCCATGGGAGAGGTGCCAACAAACTTACAGCTTCCTGAATGGATAGGCAGAGGAGTTGATGTTACCGATTCTTTAACCAGCCATCACCTCGCCCGTCTGGCTACATTGCTGAAGGGATCAAACAAAAAAGCCATAGATTTCGTCTTAAAGAAGCTAAAACTTCCGATTCCTAAAATTGTCATTACGGGCCCTCCTTGTTCCGGAAAAACAAAAATAATCAATATTATAAAAGAGGGGATGCCTCAGCTACACTGCGTGCCGGAAGTGGCATCAATAGTAATAAATCAAGTTGGAGTTAAGCCGGGGAAAGATGAATTTCAGAATATTATGTTCCAAGAAAAGTTATACAGCATCCAGGATTTATTTGAAGCGACATCTATCGAATTCGCAATAGATGAGAACAAGGAAGGCTGCATTTTAGACAGAGGTACTGTCGATAATATTGGGTATTTCCCCGGTGGGCTAGTACGTTTTGTGGAACATCTAAAAACTACGCTGGAGCATGAGTACGATCGCTATAGAGGAGTTGTATGCTTAGAAGTAGCTCCTAGTGAAATCTACGAAATTGATAAGAAGAATAACCCTGCTCGTCCGGAGTCTGAGACCTATGAAGTAGCCTGTGCCCTCCAAGAAAAAATGATTGAGGCCTGGCAGGGACATCCTCGTTTTTATTTTATCCAGAACGGTCCTGGCGGATGGAATGAAAAGGAAAGAAAGGTCCTTGAAATTATAAATAAACTCCTGAAAGGAGGGGCGTGATGGAGGCGACACAAGCGTTTAAAACTATGCTCGAAGTTTGCGGATATACTAATGTAAGTATTGAAGAAATTACAGCACCAAAGCACGTAGTTGATTGGGCTAGAGGTGATGACGAAGAACTGACCGATGAAGAAACAGCCGAAACAATGCCTTACTTCACAGTAATATCAGATCAGGGCTCTTTCGGAATTGTTATGGGTGCTTACATGCTTCTTGATGTTAAGAACACCGGATTCAATGCTCTTGATCTTGGCGAAGAAGACGCGAAAGAAGATTTTTTTCTTGCGAGCCTGAATCAACCGGCCTTAATACATCTCAGACGGCTGATGACTAAGAAAAGTAAAAATCACAAAATTAATTAGCGGCAAAATTGCCGCTTTTTAACTTTCTATAAATCTCCGGCCTTTAATTTTAATACAGCTACTTTTAGTTCTTCCACGAGTGGATGAGACCAACTTTCGCTGAGAAATTTTGAAAAATTTACGTAATAATTAATCGATGTGTTTTTGTCTTTTCTAAATACCCCATCAATGTTACCGCCTATTTTGATAGCGTTAATAAGAGAGTAGACGTTATGGAGTTTATCTGCCACTGCCATAGCCTTAACTTCAGAAGGCGACTTAATTACTCTGTCTAAATAATCCTGCTTTCTTTTTTCCCATGAATCTTGTTTATTTTCCGAAACCGCTTTTACTAACTCTGTTACATTATGACCAAAAGCTACTTTTAATTCTTCGGAGCTTACTCCACAATCTTCTATTACATCGTGGAGAATCCCGGCTATTACAACCTCATCAGAAAAACCGGCTCGTAACAAAATGAATCCGACGCTAATCGGATGATAAATATATGGTAGCGAGGGATCCGTTTTGCGGAATTGATCTTTGTGGGCTTTGACCGCAAAACTGATGGCCTTATCAATTTGCTCATTAAAAATTTGCATGATTATTACTCTGTTTTAACTGCACTCTTTTCAATCCTTAATACCTTTACACCCTCTGGCGGTTCAAAATCTACTCCTTCATCTACCTCAATCCACCAGTTATTATTACTGTCTCTATTGATGTAAACCTTACTTCCGTCTTTGGTCATAATCGGAGCTCCCCATTTTTCAGAAATCTGGGCCCCGGCTTCTTTTAAGATAAGCTCTCTTATCCTCATGAGATCATGTTCCTGTTGTTCATCGATAGGTTTAAATTCCAAACGCAGACAGGTTTTTGATGTTGCCGTATCTTTAGTAAAAAGTGGTACTTTTAGAGATAATCTTGGCTTGTCATTTTTTATTCGAACTCTGGCTCGTCCAGATTGATCATATGTATCAACAACATGATTTTTCCAGTCATAATTCTCTACGTTGCCCGGCTCGATGACATATCTAGATTCGCTTTCAATTTCAAATTCATATTCAATTCTTCCCACAGCTTCATCTGGACCTGCTTTCTCTATTTTTATCTCCACTGTTCCATCGTCGATCCTTCCTCTTGTTAGAAAATCTTTTCCCAAAATTTCTTCCATTTCCTGGAGAATTTTTTCGTATTGTTGATCTGTTATTTCAAGTCGTGGTTCTGAACCTTCGGAATCAGTAGTATATTTAGCTCCACCTTTAAGCAGCTCAGCGTCACTTAAGGTACGCTCGGTCTGTATTTTGCCTAATTCTTCTTTAGAAAGTCTTCCCATGATTTTATTCTACTATTCGTATCAAAAAATTAAAAGTGATTTTTATCCCGCCAAAATATCCTTAAAGAAACTTTGGTAGGAGGCCGATCTTGAAAGGATCGGCCGCAGAGGAGCCAAGTCAGACTTGGCGGGAAAGATCGGATTTTACTGCGGTCAGCAGCAGGGCTCCGGAAAGTCTTACTTGCCCGCCGGGTATTCAGTCTCATATTCCCCAGCATTCCCCTTTATTTTTTCGTGCAGTCAGACAGGGATTCTGCACGGCTTCCTTATCTATCCTTACTGGATAGATATGCCAAGCAGATCGCTGAGATACTGCCTGACGGGAAGACCGGCTCCAGGATGAGCCAACTGTACGAACGAGCGTCCGTTCGGATACGTCCAGGAATACTGGACGTTGCGGTTGGCCAGTTGCCTAGTCACAAACCGCATCCGTTCGGCACACGTCGGACAGTGGTCATGAGAGAGCGCGATCTCCAGGAAGACCTTATCGTCCGCTTCGATCAGCCGGCGTCGATTCAACCAGCTGCCGACCTGGACGTAAGACTCTCTGGGTTCGGTCATGCCACCTCCAAGGTGGGTTATTCACCAAGTCTTATGTACTCAATTTAATTCAAGGTTGCCTCTGGCCAACCCTTCCTTAAATCTTTCCTGCTCGGCTACGTTAACAGTTGCAAGGTTCCGCTTATATTTTATACTGAATTTAAAACTCTGTCTTAAATAGTTACAAAAAGTGTATTGTATTTACAGATGAACTGATGAATATTGACTTTATTGTTGAGTTTTGCTATACTTATAGTGTTGTAATAATTTAATACACTTTTATGGAAATTAAAGAATTATTAAAGAAAATTGGTCTTAACACTAAAGAGGCCGCTATCTATATTGCCCTTATAGAAAATGGTCCAATGACCATCTCGGGTATAGCAAAAGCGTCCGGACTGCATCGCCCAGCTATATATCAGGTCCTTCCAGGCTTAGAGAAGAGGGGTTTAGTGACAATTTCCCCTAAGGGAAAACTTAAACATTATGGGGCGGAGTCACCGGAGAAGCTTAAGAATATGATTAGTGACCTTACCAATCAATTGGAGCAGATACTGCCGGAATTAAATTCAAGTTTTAAGAGAAATAAAAATAAACCCATAGTAAAATTCTTAGAAGGCGGCAAGGGCATAACTTTTATAATGAATGACATAAATCATAGTTTAAAAAGGGGCGATGTGTTTTATAGATATAGCTCAAGAAAGGCTACTACTAGCGATACAAAATATCAGCCGAGAGATTACCAAAAAATTCGTGATCAAAAACAACTTGAACGTTTAGTTATCACTAGTGAAGCTCTCTCTTCTCAAAAAAGACCGAATCTAAACAGGGCAGTTAAAACAGTCCCGGAAAAATACGGTTTATTTGATTATGATATTACTCAAATAATATATGGCAACAAGGTTGCATTTATCGACTTCGATTCGGAAAATGCATTTTTGATTGAGAATCCTCTTATCACCGAGTTTCAAAAGAAAATATTTAAGATGTTATTTGATCTGTTACCTGGAGGGTTAAAATAATTTTATAAGCTGGTCGGTTTACTATAATATTCTGGTTTTCCTTCGCTATTTATATTAATGTGATCAGCCACCGACATTCTTAAATGCCTTGCCTCCTCCAATAGCTCAGAAAGGGGTAGTAAGCCGTAAAGAGCTGAACTGTTAGGAGCTCCGGCAACTAATCTTTTTGCTTCTTGAGTTAAATCATTATCGCTAATCTGAACATTATCCTTCTTAACTTTATTTAACAATCTTTCAGCTATTTTTTCTATCTGGCCCTCAAGAAACCTTTTTTGCTGTTCAATATATTTTATATCTCCAGAATCTCTGAAATAAATAACATTTTTTGCCGATAAATCGTGCAAAACCTCCATACCGGAAATAATTTTTTCGCTCTCCCTGAATGCGCTTTCAGCAACTTTTAATTTTAAAACATCTTCAAATATTTTTCTGGCATTTTTTCTGTTTTCGTTAAGGCGCCTTAATATGTCACTTCTATTGCCTCTCCTTTCTTCAAGTTGAGATTCTAATTCACCAATATTCTTGTTAAGATAATTGCTCATTTTACTGTAAACCTCCTCCAGTACTAAATTTAGAGCTCTCTCCTTGATTTCGGCAATATCGGCGCCGTGTTCTAACTCTGCCTGAAATGATTTTATACCCTCCTCTTCAGTAACAACGCTCTTGATCTGAGCATCTGATATGGTTTCTGACGGAAGTGAACTTTTTCGGGCCAGAATATATTCTTTGTTATTTTTGAGTTTTCTTAGAATAACCTCTTCGGCATCTTTGTCGTATTTTTGAGCTGTGCCGCTTAAGTGGCTCAGCGACAATTTGGAGTGAGGAGCGGTAATAAGTTCCCAGCCGGCAGATTTCAAAATCTCAAAAAATTTATCAGGTATTCTGCGATAGTGAGTTATTCTCAAAACTCCACCATTTTTTAAAATCTTATTAATTGATTCCAGAATTTTAATCAGTTGTCGGATATCTTCTTCTTTATCAAAATTAAATCCGTGCAAAGTTGAAAATTCGACCATATCAAAAGACGAGTCGGCGATGGGAAGGTCTTCCATTTTCCCCACAACTTCATGATGGGCAATATCCTCGCCTGTTTCAGCCTTTTTCTGATCTTGTTTGCTTCTTCCCTGTTTTAACATTTCAAGGCTCAAATCAAGAGAGTAAATTTTCGGCAAAGGAAGACCTGATTGTTCATAGAGCGGAATAAGTTCGGCATGAGCCTGAAATTCCTGAAGGGGGCCAGAAGCTATTGAAAGTATCTTTTCAGGCGCCTGAATTTCTCCCCTTTTAATTCGCTTTAGAACATCTCGTATGGCTACTCTGTATTCATAATAAGCAGGCAGGTTTTTAAACTGTTCGAGGTACTCAGCAACAAAAGCAGAATCTTCCCACATTGAAAGATCTCGATGGGCTCTTCCGAGTTTTAAGGCAAACTCTCTGCCTGCGCTAAGAGACTTACTAGTAACAGTCTCATATTTAATACCCTCCCGACTCTCAATCTCTTCTTCGTTGAATCTGGCGTTTTCCGTTAAGACAGCATCTTCAGCCATGGTATTTTCCAGCATTTTATCAAAAGTTTCTTTAATACTTTTTGCTTCTACTTTTTCGCTTACTTCTCCTACTTTCTCTTTTTCATTTTCCACCGACGTCGAAGCTGTCAAGTTACGACTATACATCTTTACCACCGTTCTAGTCTGAATCATTATCTGCCCTGACGGTTGGGAATCCCATACAATCTCCGGGGATTTTTGCTGGTAAAGTTTTACGATTTCGCCCGTAAGCGCTGAAAATCCGCTTAGTCTAGTTTTTCTCATTCTTTCAATAAAATCGTTAAAACTTACCTCACTGACTCTTCCTAAAATATTGCCATTTTCATTAACAATAACCGCCTCGAGATTAACATTTAACTTTTGAGCCGTTTCCAGAGAATTTTTACTGGGCAAGAAATTAGGCGAAAGCCGTCTCCGATGAACAGGAATTTCCGCCTTTCTTACTTCTTTAGTTGGATATTCTATAGCATTAGCCATAAGATATATTGTATCTTAATATTTTTTATTACCAAAAACAAAACCCCATAAAGAACATGGGATTGCTTAAGCAATCTCGTTCCACGGGGCTTGTGGCCTTAACCAAACTCGGCCTTGATTTCCTGCCGGGCTTTTTGCTTCTCTTTGCCGCGGCGGTACTTTCCGCCTTTGGCAGGCTGATGCGCTCCGCCGGTCTTTTCGATCTTCGGCAGACGGATTCGCAAATACACCGGTTTTACTTTTTTCTTCATGATTCCTCCATTATAGCAAAAATGGCACCAAATTGTCTTTGACCTCCAAGACTAGGAGTGTTCGTATTGAAGCCCAACACATAAGGCTCTGATGCCTGGCAAGGATCAGGCATTCCCGACCTACTGAAGCTCCACACCGAGTTCCTTGGCGGCAAGCTCGGCCAGCTCCTTCTTCTCGTCGGCGCTCAACGCCTTGATTTCCTCGTTGAACTCCTTCAACGTCTGACCCGGCTTGTAGCCGAAGTACTTCTGAAGCGCGACCAACGGACTCATCTTCTGTCCCATAACATACCTAACTTCTCTGTTTTGAAAAAGGACAGCACCTTTCCGCTGATCAAAGGCCCAACGGATTGCCTTATGAAAAGAACTGGGAGAGGCAGCTACAGAATATCCTGCTTCAGGGTTCCATGACGCGTCCTGGAGGATCTAGTCACCGCCTTCTCCCACCAAAATCTTCATCGCCGACATTCTCATATTCTTGAGAATATTGGAATGTTATAAAAACTTTGGTGGGAGTCCCGACGTAACAAGGTCGGGACACTCAGATTCTGTTGCCAGGCCCTGGAAGCCCCGCCAGCCCGAAGCTGACAGTATGGATCCAACCTTTACTGGAAAAGGTTGGTGAACCATCGCGGCTCAAGGATCCGCACGCCCTTTTCAGACATCGCCTCTTTGATCGCGACGATCTCGTCCTTAAAAGCATGTTTCACCTCGTCAGCATTCATTGATTCAACCCTGCGGTAGAATTTCTGAATAGCCACCGAGACGTTCACTTTCTCTCGCGCATCGATCGCGGGAGCGACCCATGAAAAGAGTGGTTTACTCTTCATGAGAAAAC
>MGKQ01000003.1:4497-34969 GCA_001795735.1 Candidatus Yanofskybacteria bacterium RIFCSPLOWO2_02_FULL_41_13 | reverse complement strand
CCGCTTCGCTGCGTCCGGGGTTTCCTTGGTACTCCGCTATTCATTGCCTGGATTGACCTGACAGTCTGGGGCACTTCTCGTTTGTCTTGCCATTCGATATATCGACGCAATTGATTCTCGTTCAGTCCGACTGAGGAGACGAAATACCCGACACTCCATATACCCTCTTTCTCGAGATAGGCTTCTCTGACGAACTTGAAGCGCTTTCTTAAATAGAAGCTTGAGGTAGCTTTCAGTTTTTGAACTACTGAAGCTATGGTTATGCTCGGTGGCGCTTCAAGTTGGAGATGAACGTGGTCACGATTGGTATTGATAGCAAAGATATGGAGTGTCGGGTATTTCTTGATGGTTTCATACAGACAGTGAACTAACTCATTCTTTACTGCTGGAATGATGTATTTTATTCGATACTTGGTGCCCCAGACGATGTGATACTGGAGTTGGTAGGCTGAATGACTTAGGCTTCGAATTCTCATGAGACCAGCATAGCACGTAAGAACGTGCTATGCTCATTCATCCCCGCACAGAAACGCCTACAATAAAACCCCGACGGCGTTTCTGTGCGGGGTTTCCTGTTTAACTAAAAAGCGGTGTATCGAACACCGCATAAGAGCTATCTAACGTTTACTAGCCCTAAGGTCATATATATAGACTAGGGCTGGAAAGCTTAGAGTCCAGCCAAGAAGTACAAGGAGCCCAACCAAGTAAGCACCCTTGGCGAACGCTAGCATTGCATAAAACAGTGCTAGAATGATAAGGCCTACAAGAGGCATAGTGGGACGGCCCTTACCGTCCCAGCCGAACAAAAAGTTCTTCCAGATACCAAGCATACCACTAAAAACATGACTAATCTTCTGCATTGTCAGCCACCTCCCTAGCTCAATCATCATAACATTTTATCTTTATATTTGTCAATAGCAAAAAACCAAACATTTCTGCTGATTTTTGCTAAAAATTTTTCCATTCCCCTTGGGGTATGCCTAGACCAAGCAGAATAGGCAAACTCAAGTGATTCAGCATTTACCTTACAAATCATCCTAAACCGCTTGTATTTGAATGATGGCAGGGCCAATAGAGAACACTGGAAAACTTTGTTGGCTGGGATTTATACCTATTTTATACAAAATCCCAGGTTAATACTAGATTTCAATGGTATTTAAAGCAAAAAAAGGCCCCACACCAACGAGGTATGGGACCTTCGTCGATGCGAGGCGTTGGGCTTAGAAGAGGTTGGCCGGCAATTCGATGCCAGTCTCCCTCTTGACCCGCTTGATTGTCTCGGGGTTGACCTTCCCGGTGCGATCCGTGTGGACCGTCAGCGAGAACTTCTTGCCGTTGCCGTTATTCCCGTGAAGAACGACCTGGTAGCCATTGCGAGACATCTGTCGTGAATTGATCTTCATCTTCGTCCCCCTTAAGGGTTTACGATGTGTGTGGTTCCGCCACACGCGGGTACCTGGCGGACTATGCTACCATTGTAGCATACTACGAGATATATGTCAATAGCAACAAAAAACCAGCGTTTCTGCTGAGAGAGTTTATATAACTTGTTCTTTGAGGTGTTGCCGACCTACTTCGATGTACTCAATGGAACACCTAAAATGTCTTGGATTTTCAGGCTTACTGAACCAAATCAGAACCCTGAAAACCTACTAGCAGCGCCACGGGGAATCGAACCCCGATACCGTCCTTGAAAAGGACGTGTCCTAACCGTTAGACGATGGCGCCATGCTCAGTAATTTTAACATTTTTTGTGAAAAAATCAATAAAATGCTACTATGTTTTCGCTATGAGAATATTAGGTATTGAAACATCTTGCGATGAAACGGCGGCGGCTATTATTGAGATTGCTGAAGATAATAGTGGCGAGCAAAGTCGAACCATTAAAGTCCTGTCAAACACTATCTCCTCACAGGTTAAACTCCACGCAAAATTCGGAGGCGTAGTCCCCAATCTTGCCGCCAGAGAGCATGTTAAAAACATAGGACATGTTTTTAGGCTTGCTTTAAAAGAGGCCGGCTTATCAAGGTCAGGCCTTGATAATATAGATTTAATCGCCGTCACCCGAGGACCAGGGCTTGGACCGGCTCTCTTAGTCGGAATTGCCTTTGCTAAGGCTCTGGCTTGGAAATACAGCAAGCCATTAATCGGAGTGAATCATCTTGAAGGACATATACTCTCCAACTTTTTTAAAAAAGTTGGAGCAATTTCCAATTTCTCCCGATTCGCTTTCGCGAATCGCGGATCCTCGATTGCGAAGCAATCGGGACAATTTCCAATTTTCAAAGAAGAAATACCTATCTTAAATCTGATCGTTTCTGGAGGACATACAGAATTGGTATTAATGACGAACTATGGTAAATACAAACTAATCGGCGAGACCCTTGATGATGCAGTCGGAGAAGCCTTTGACAAAGTCGCCAGATTGCTAGGACTGGGGTACCCAGGAGGACCCGCGATTTCGGCAAGAGCTGAAAGATACAAGATACAGGATACAAGATACAAGATACAATTTCCAAGACCTATGCTTAAATCAAAAGACTATAATTTCTCTTACTCCGGATTAAAAACGGCGGTGTTGTATAAAATCCGTGATTTAGAGAAAGATGGCATTAAGCTGACTGACGCTGTTAAAAATGAGATATGCTATGAATTTCAAAAAGCTGCGGTTGATGTTCTTATACATAAAACTGTTAAAGCCGCCAAAGAATACGGGGTAAGGTCAGTGTTTTTATCCGGCGGTGTTTCGGCAAATAAATTATTGAGGTCAGACCTCAATAATGCTATCCGAGAGTTGGGAGTTAAGTATTCCCAGCCGGAACTGGAATATACCGGTGATAACGCCGCTATGATAGCTCTGGCCGGATATGTTAATTGGATAAAAAAACTCCCGCCTTCGCATTCCTCCTTCGTTAAAACTTCGAAGGACAAGAAAGCTACGGCGGGCAAGTGGAAGTCGGTTGAAATGGATGCAAATTTAGGATTTTAAGTTGAATATTCTTCTAAGCAAGCCCTTCTTGGAAGCGTTAGCACCAGGCATGATTACTCTTATTCCCCTCCTCTCTACTTGATCAATTACTTCCCTAAGTTCAGATTCGAGATCTTCTCTATCCGGCGGAGCAACTACATTTTCTCGCTCATAGATATGCCTAACTTCTGACGGCTCAAGAATCAAACTGGCAAAACAGTTTTGGTCGGTACATTTTAAATAAAGACACCCATAAGCATCGTATCCGTGCGGATAATCAGCGCAAACTGTCCCGCATTCTTGGCACTTGAAGATATAAAAGCCTGCATGTCCGGTCCAGCCCGGCATAGTAAAATTACCCACGAACTCCGGATTACTTCCAGCCTTCTCTTTCGCCTCCCGGGGAATAAAGTAAATAAACGGGGTCTCTCTGTCTTGGACAAATTTGCAATCTTGGCACCCAGAATTTCTATGCTCCGGGTGAGCTTTTCTCCATTCATCTTCAGTAATTTTATACTCTTTTTTTGTTCCGTCTTTATCGGTCTCTACTCTTGTAATTCCGGTCGAATCAAAAATAGTATAGCCGTCAGGCCAATTTGATGATCCCATTTGTTCTGCCTTGATTTTTAAGATACAATGATGGCTATAATACTCTTTGCTACTATGATGTCAACTAAATACCCAAACAACTCGACTAGCTCATTGCGGGCAGGCTCAGGACAAGATTTACCGAAAGCCTACAATCCAAAAGAAACCGAAGATAGGATATATAAACTCTGGGAAGAGTCAGGATATTTTAATCCAGATAATCTGCCGAAAAGACACAAAAAGCCTTTTTCCATAGTTCTTCCTCCGCCGAACGTAACTGCCGCACTACACATGGGTTCTGCTCTTATGCTGGCTATAGAGGACGTAATGATCAGATTTGAAAGAATGCGGGGCAAGAAAGCTCTTTGGCTACCCGGCACTGATCATGCCTCTATTGCTACAGAAGAAAAGTTTCTTAAAGATACCAAAATATCAAAAAGGGATTATGTCGCTAAACGGCAGGAATTCATTGATCTTATAACTGAATTTGCCCTAAAAAATCAAACGATTATCCTTGGACAAATGCGAGCAATGGGTTCGTCTCTTGACTGGTCCCGCCTAAAATTCACATTGGATCCTGATAGCATTGATGCCGTTCATGAAGCATTTATAAGAATGTACAATATGGGCTTGATATATATGGGCAGCGGCAAAGTTGTAAATTGGGATCCAAGGGGTCAGACCGTTGTCTCAGATGATGAGATAGAATATGAGCCGGGGAAAGCAACTCTCTACACATTCCGTTACTCCAAAGATTTCCCTGTTGCAATTTCCACCACCCGTCCGGAAACAAAAGTCGGAGATACCGCCGTTGCCGTTCATCCTGACGATGAAAGATACAAAAGATACATCAACAGAACATTCAGCGTTAATTTTACCGGTGTTAATTTATCTATAAAAATCGTAGGCGATCCATCCGTTGATCCTGCATTTGGAACCGGGGCAGTGGGCGTTACTCCGGCTCACAGCCTAGCTGACTCTGAAATTGCCAGCCGCCATAACTTGCCAAGCCAGCAGGTTATAAACGAGTACGCTCGAATGAATAAAGAGGCCGGACCGCTTCTTTCAGACAAAAAGACAATGGAGGCTCGGAAAATTATCATTGATCATCTGAGAAAACAGGGCCTTATTGAAAAAGAGGAAATTGTTGACCAAAATATCCCTAAAGCTCAGCGCTCAGGAGGAATAATTGAACCCTTGCCAAAAAAGCACCAGTTTTTTGTTAACGTAAATAAGCCCGTAGAAAAACGGAACGGTAAAACCATCAGAGAACTTCTAAAAGAAGTCGTTGAGGCTAAAAAAATTAAGATACTGCCGGAACGATTTGAAAAAGTTTATTTAAACTGGGTTGAGAACCTGAGAGACTGGAGCATATCAAGACAGATCTGGTACGGCATCAGGCCCCCTGTCTGGTATAAACCTCAAGCCTCTGCTGATGATAACTTAGAATATACAGTCAGCAAAACAAAGCCGGCCGGAGAAGGATGGGAACAATTTAATGACACGTTGGATACTTGGTTTTCATCCGGCCTTTGGACATTCAGCACTCTTGGCTGGCCGAAAAAAACCGGAGATTTAAAGACCTACCACCCGACCGACGTCCTTGAAACCGCTTACGACATTATATTCTTCTGGGTTGCGCGTATGATCCTTATGAGTCAAGTTCTTATCGGCGAGATACCGTTTAAAACCGTTTATCTCCACGGATTAGTTCGAGATGAAAAAGGCCGAAAAATATCTAAATCTTTAGGCAATAATATCGACCCGGTTAGTATGATAAATGAATACGGAGCTGACGCCGTCAGGATGGCAATGATAATCGGAACAAGCGCCGGAAATGACAGCAAGGTTTCATCTGACAAGTTCAGGGCTTATAAGCACTTCGCCAATAAATTATGGAATATTTCCAGATTTATTTTGATGAACATTCCAGAAACTGAAGGTATTCGAAAAGCCAAATTAACCGAACAAGATAAAAAAATAGCGGAAGAACAGGCTAAGCTCATCAAAGATATCACTCAGGATATGGAAAACTTCCGTTTTTATCTGGCCGGGGAAAAAACTTATCATTACGTCTGGCATACCTTTGCTGATAAGATAATAGAAGAGTCCAAGGAAAAGCTCGCTAGTAAAAATCCGGAAATTAAAGCATCAACCCAAAAAATACTACTGGAACTATTAATTAATTCTCTAAAAATCCTGCATCCCTTTATGCCTTTTGTGACCGAAGAAATATACTCTAAGATCCCGGGCAACAAAGGAAAGATTCTCATGATCGAAGAATGGCCATCTTAAAATTGATCTAATTGCTCTAATTAGTCTAATTATTCTAAAAAAATCCTAAATCTTAACCTTAGATCAATTAGAAATTAGAAATTAGAAATTGTATAATGAAGTATGCCCTCATTCTCCTATAGCGCTCTCTTGATCTTTCTCGGCTTCCTACCAAGCCTCATCTGGCTTAATTTCTACTTTAGGGAGGACTGCCATCCCGAACCAAAGCACCTTCTGACCAAAGTTTTTCTGATGGGTATAATTATTTCTCCTCTGGCAATCTTATTCCAACTTCTTTTGGTCAAGTGTACCGGGGGAAGCGGACTCAGCTTGCAAAAATTTTGCTCTCCGGTCGGCATCTTTATGCCTTCCAGTCCTGAATTTTTTATATGGTCATCATTTGTAGAAGAGTTTATTAAGTTCTATGCCATAAAACTAACGATAATGAATAGCGCTGAGTTTGATGAGCCGATTGATGCTATGATATACATGATGGCGGCGGCTCTTGGCTTTGCAGCCATAGAGAACACTCTTATAGTCTTTCAGACCACACCCGATGGTATTGCCACAACAATAAACACCCTCATACTTAGGTTTATCGGAGCAACTCTTCTTCATGCGCTTGCTTCGGGACTGCTGGGCTATTTCATCGCCATTGCCTGGTTCTTCCAGCACCACAGGAAAAAACTTATCATTACCGGCTTAATTCTGGCTACAATCTTTCATTTTGCCTTCAACATAATAATATTCTCCTTTGAGGGCCAGGTAAGCGCACTTTTATATACCACTTCACTTTTACTCGGAATAGCTTTCTTAATTTCCATACTATTCGACAGGTTAAAATCCAGACACGCTGCCGTCCCGTTTATTGCTTGACCCGGGCCAATTGTAATAATCTCGATATGACGGTAAAATACATAATATGAATTTTGACGACTTTGAAGCTAAATTAACCGCTAAAAAAGAACCTCAGGAAGAAGGACACTTAACCGTTGATGTCTTTAGAAGCGGGAACGATATTGTCATCCAATCAACTATCGCCGGGGCTGATCCGAATAATATAGATATCTCCATAACGAAGGACATGGTTACAATTAAGGGTACTCGTAATACTGAAGAGAAAATTAAACCCTCCGATTTTTACCACCGGGAGCTTTATTGGGGCTCTTTCTCAAGGTCTATTTTATTACCGGCCGATATCGATCCTGATAAGTCCAGAGCATCAATGAAAAACGGGGTTCTTACAATAAGACTGCCCAGGCTATGAGACTAATCGCCTCCTTTAACCCGTCCACTTACCGTTTAATACTGTACACTCTCGTAATCGGCGGGAGTTTTTATTTAGGAGCCCTCCTTTATATTCCCTACTTCACCGACAATACGGAAATAGCAACCGTATCATTAAAAAAGTTCCGCCCCCAGCTTGAAAAAATAGAACGAAAAAATTTACAGATTAAGGCCGATGGGCAGCTTATAACCGTTCAGGGCCAGGAGTTAAAAAAATGGATCGAGCCATATGTCAGAGCTTACTCCGGAGAGGAGGATTTAAGACTATCATTCGCTCAAATTTCTAAGTACCTGGAATCTCTTGCTCCCCGCCTTAACACTCAGCCGATAAACGCAAAGCTAACCTTCAAAGACAGCCGAGCTCAGATTTTTGTACCCTCGAGCCATGGCAAAAATCTTAATATCCAAACATCGGCAACGATTCTGGCTGATGCGATTATTGATAATCAAACCTCTGCAAACCTGGTATTTGATGTCGTAGATCCGGAAATAACTCTTGAAAAAATAAACAATCTCGGCATTAACGCTCTGCTTGGCGGAGGCGAGTCAGATTACGGTAAATCAAGCAGTGCCAGAATTCATAATATAAGAATAGGCCTTTCCAAGTTTAACGGCATAATTCTTAAGCCGGGAGAGGAATTTTCTTTTAACAACTGGCTGGGAGAAGTTGATGAGGAAGCGGGCTATAAATCAGAGTTGGTCATCAAAAACGGAGAACTGGTCAGCGAATACGGCGGAGGCCTTTGTCAGGTCGCTACTACCGTTTTTAGGGCTGCTATTTTAAGCGGTATGGAAATTGAAGAGAGAAAGCCCCATTCATTCCCAGTACAGTACTACAATCCTCAAGGATTTGATGCGACAATCTATCCGGGTATTGTTGACTTAAAATTCATCAATAGCACAAGCAATCATATCCTCATTCAGACAAAACTTATTGGAAGCAAATTACTGGTTGAAATATATGGGACTAGCGGCGGAAAAGAAATCGTCATAGACGGACCTTATCAATATGACCAGACGCCAAGCGGAGCAATGAAGGCTTATTTTACAAGAAAAATATACAAAGACGACCAGCTCGTAGAAGAAGAGAGGTTTAATTCAGTCTATAATCCCCCTCCACCTCACCCCCTTGAGAGGAATCCCCTCGAATAAAACCACCCGTTATTGGGTGGTTTTATTCGAGGGTGGGCGAGGTGGGATTTGAACCCACAAGCCTTGCGGCACATGATCCTAAATCATGCGCGTATACCAAGTTCCGCCACTCGCCCATAAAATTTTTTTGCAATTTTATACTTTCTTTCTAAAAATACGGCTTTATCATAGTAAATATGGGATAGGATGCATACAGAATCTGATTTTCCATATGCAAGCACCGTTATTCTACTTTTAGGCTTGATCTCGATCCATCCACCATCTACTTTAAAGTTTTCTTTAATTTTATTTTTTACCCATTCAAGAAAATTTAAACTCCCAGAATAAAGCCTAATTCTTAGTTGAGGATGACTGCTTTCTGGGTGTTTAAAAAAACCTATGGTACCATCCCCATCGATACAACCCCTAAGAAAATCAATGAAGTAATTATTTGGTATCTTCAAAGAATGCAAATTTTTTGATTTTTTTGGACCAAGCCCTATCGATAGTAAAAATTCATAGAAGTTTATATCTCCTAACTGGACCCTGAAACACTTTGTTTTTTTATAACCGTCCTCCCCCCTAAACTTTATACCTATTTTGTTACTAATTCTCAGACATTTTTTGAATTTTAATACAAGCTCCCTGTCTTTAGATGTAAAATCAATGTGTCTGCCATCTTTAGATAAGCAGCCGTCCGTGGTAATCAAACCTATGGCATAAGCAAATTGGGGACCCCATTCGATTTTAACCTTGGACAGTCTATGCACCCTGCAATTATACTAAACCTATTACCGTCTGCCAATACCTAATTGTTCCTTAACCAGAAACCGATCCGCTAACTGGCGGATCGGTTTCTTAACTAATATCTAACGACTAGACATTGAAGAATACTGTCCAGTCAACCACTGTTGCCAATGTCTGGAGGATTAAGCCTACTGCCAATACGACTAATGCGCCGATAATGCCGTGAACGATTCTGGCTTTAGCATCGCTAGCTTTGGTAGTATCGTCCCCTGCCGCCATATAATTAATACCTCCCCAAACGATAAATATAACCGCAACGATAACGCTGATTATTATTAGAAATCTGGCAACTGTTTCAATTATACCCTTAATGTCCAGCAACGTTACCGGTGAACCGGCGTAAGGCGATGTCGGGGTCGGCAACTGAGCCAAAACAAAGAATGGCATCAGAGCCATAGCGGTAATAACTCCTGCTTTAGCTACTTGATTGAATCTTGTCATTTAAGCACCTCCGTTTCCATATTTAGTTTGTTACTTAAAACTTACCTACTAATTATATAGAAACAGACTTGGAATAGCCAACAGCCCCCGCGGGGGCTGTTGGAATTTTACCTAGATCTAGGCACCCATTATATACAAATGAGATGCTTAGACGTTGAAGAACACGGTCCAGTTGACTACCGTCGCCAAGGTCTGAAGGATTAAGCCTACTGCTAATACAACTAAAGCGCCGATAATGCCATTAACAATTCTGGATTTGGCAGCACCAGCTTTAGCCACATCATCACCAGCCATCATGTACATCATACCTCCCCAAACAATGAATATAACTGCGACAACAACGCTGATTAAGATCAAGAACCTGGCTACTGTCTCGATCAGATCCCGTATATCATCCAAAGTTACCGGTGCTCCGGCATATGGTGATGTTGGGGTTGGCAACTGAGCCAAGACTAAGAATGGCATCAGGGCCATAGCGGTTGCTATCCCTACTTTTGAAACTGTTTTGAATTTAAACATACTAACACCTCCTTCTAATTTGGAGGCTTAAAAGCCTCCTTTTTACATAACAATCTAACCTTTCTATAATATCATACCATACAAGACTAAATATCAACAAGCACGCCAAAACAGGCCTAAATTACTGAAAGAACTTCAAGGGATCCTGGGCAAATATCTTGACCGTGTTTATGATTAATCCCGCTCCAAATATGATCAAGGCTCCGATTACTCCAGCCTTTAAAGTACCCTTCGCCGAGGCTAATCTTTGGGTATTAGAACCGGAAGTCAGATACATGATACCAGAAGCTATTATAGCTATCCCGGCCAGAATAGAACCCGCAATCATAAGAAAACCACCCAAATTCTGTCCAAGATCAAGCAGGTCTGTGAGCGTAAGCGCTCTACCGGTTGGAATCTGTATGCTGGATTGAGCTAAAACATAATTAGCACTGAACAAATAAAATAACGGTGAGAGTGTGTAATATTTTTTCATTCCCTTTTAATTTGGACTGTCGATTAGACCGCAGGGTTTAGAACTAATTGAAGAAGCCGAATGGGTCTGTACCTAGTAACATTACAGTATTTATAATTATACCAAACCCAAAGATTATCAAAGCTCCAATAACGCCATTTTTAAATATACTCTTAGCAGATGTGACCCTGGTTTGATTGGATCCCGCAGCCATATACATAAGACCTGACACGATCAGCGCAATACCGGCTATAATCCCACCGGCTATCATCAGAAAGCCGCCTATGTTACCCAATAAATCTACTACCTGACTGGCATTAGCAGGGTTGGTATTACCCCAAGAACCATAAAATGTCTGGTAGAATATGTTATTTGTTGAACTTTGAGCAAAACTTACGCTCGACCAGCCCACAAACAAAGCCAATAAGGCCACAAATATTATCCCCTTTTTCATAATAGAGTCTTATTTAAGCGACCAACCTATCTAGACAACTAGGTTATTTAGAAAAGCTGATAACTTTGTTTTTAAACGTTGAAGTATCGAACTATATTAAGCCTACTGACATTATATACCCCCCACTTTCATATGGCAACGAGCCGGCCATTTAACTTAGGGTTGCATCACAGTATAAGTATTGATGCTATAAGTATAGCCAAGTAAATCTGTAGATATAAGCTGGTAAAGATACCTCGTCCCGGGCCTAAGGTTAGGTACCGTTACCAAGTGTGATGACATTAAAGCCGGGTCAAAGACTGTAGTAAAACAAAAAATAAAAAATCGACAAACTCTTAACTTGCTACTAGCCGGGTAATTTGTATCCCAAGATACAGTAAGCGTTGTTTGAGTAGTACTGGCGTTAATGTTAGATATTATTAAACCTAGTGCGGTTTTAAAGTAAAAGTTGCTCATCGACTCTAAACCATTGCCATCTTTAGATATAATTTTAATATAGTACTTCTTATCTGCGCTAAGACCTAATAGATTAAGAGTGTGGGCGATGGTAAGAGTCGAGTCATATGCTAACTCTTTAGTACAAAAGAGCAGGAGAAAGCATGAGAATACTCTGCTATCCGTTGGGACATCTGTATCCCAAGTCACGATAGCAGAATCTCTGGTGATATTGGTAATCTGTACATTTGATATCACCGGTGGTGGTGTGGGCGGAGTTGAGGGAGAAACAGACGGAGAGGGACCGGAAGAAAAAGTCGGTGTAGGAGTCGAAGTAGAGCTCACAGCCGTCTTAAACACATAGTAGCCAAGTGATCTTAAATTGCCCCCGCTATCACGCGATTTAACCCAGACAAAATAGGTTGAATTCGGCGTAAGGCCGGATAAACCAACAACATGGCTAGTCACTAAATTAGTGTCGAGTGGAGTACCAACCCCACATCGGGTATAACTCGGACAGTATTCAACTTGGCTGTCGGCTGGCTCGTCAGTATTCCAGATAACATCAGCTGTGGTTGGGGTAATATTTGTGACCCTGACACCAGAAATAGACGGGGCAGACGTATCACCAAATACATTAAAGCCAACTCCGTTAGATATATCCGTAGTTGGATCGGAGCCAACTCTGACTGTATATGTGCCGGGAATTAGGCTTGCCGGTGCTACAACAGCTACTTTCGATATAAATTGAACTATTGTTCCTCCGCCGATATCAACTGGGTAAGTTGCGCCAACAGTTCCTATTACGGTCGCTTTAAGCCCGCTGAAGTTAAAAAAATGAACAGATGTGTGGAGGTTGCGTCCGGCAATTTCAATATTAGTTCCCGAGAAACCGCCAGCCGGAGTTATCGAGGCCGCATAACGGCAAGCCGATAATGACGGATCAGACTGGACAGATAAACTATCAACAAGCGTGAAAGGTATTGTATTTGAATAATTAGCCAGCTCGCCCACTCTTATATTATACTTACCCGGACATAATCCCTGCGGGACAAGCGCATTGACCGTTGTATCTGAAACAACTGTCCCGGAGACAGTCGTTCTCCTGGCATCAGTATCATGAAATTGAACATTACAGGCAGATGGAAGCTGAAGTGGAGCGCACTGAAGAAGATTTTTGCCGGTTATAGCTATCGGGGTATCCGTATCCCCGCTTGTCGGTGAGACAGAGTAAAGTGTAACGTTAGTCTGAGCGTAACCCAGATTAAATAAGAACAAAAAAACAACTGCCACGGCAGGTAGAATTAATATTTTATCAAACTTTTTTTTCTGTGCTTTCATATTTCTAAATTAGTAAATTTGTACCAATTCGTAAATTAGCAGTACTACGGACATTTGATTATGTCAAAAATTGGATACTCAGTATAACTAGATGCTCCATATCCGACAAGACTGGAAACTGTAAGAATTATGGTAAAGACACCGAAGATAACCGCCACTCCAACCAATGCCCAGGAAAAAGCCTTCTTGGCCCCTCCGAATTCCTGAGGATTGCCACGACTTTTCAAGAACATAATCCCATAGACTACAAGAGCTATCACCGCCGCAATAATCCCAAATCTGATAAAATAGCAGGCTAAGCTTCCGATTAATTTCACCAAATTCGTAACCGTAGCTACTGCGCCCGGAGAATCATCCAGCCCGCTTGTAAAAATTGAGGTCTGAGCGCTAGCAGGGCTAAAAAGTAAAAAGTAAAAAGTAAAAAGTAAAAATACAAACCCAAAAACTTTTAATTTTACACTGTAATTTTGCATTTTCATGGTTAGTTCCCGAGAGCAATTATACTTTCAAGTAATTTTACAAATCCCTGACCGATTAATATAACCACCAGACCGACTACAGCCCATAGAAGAACTCTCTTTGCGGTATTAACTTTTTCCGGCTGGCCTCGGCCGAACAAAAACATTAAACCAGAAACGATTATCATTATTACCACAATCGGACCGGCAATAAAGTAAAAGAAATTGATTACGGCATTAAGCAGATCATCGAAAGTATCTATTTTGGCAGAAAATGGGTTTGGAATTGAAATGCCGGTAAACGGATTAGACTGCGGTGCTGGTGGCGGCGGGATGGGACATCCGATGGAATCAACCGGCGTTCCAGGCAGAGTGCCGGGACACTGATCAACATTGTCAGGAACTCCGTCTCCATCACTATCCGGCGGAGGCGGCGGCGCTCCAACATTAACAGTAGTACTTGCTGACGCTGATCCTCCCGGTCCAGTGCAGTTTAAAATATAAACGGTAGTAGAAGTTAAACCGCCGGTACTCTGACTGCCTGATGTTCCTGTCCAGTTTCCGGGACTGACCGTACAGCTGGTTGTGTTTGACGAAGACCAGTTAATAGCAGCCGGGGAATTGTAGGCGATATTACACGGATTAACACCATTGCAATTTATGGTAGCCGTAGGGCTGGGTGGCAAGCCAACTGAAACTGTGACAAAATCTGACACCGATCCTCCTGGTCCGGTGCAGTTTAAAGTATAGGTAGTTGTTGCCGTAAGGTTTCCGGTTGATTGGCCGCTATTGGATATACCCGTCCAACCCCCTGGTGCTACCGAACAGCCGATGGTATTAGAAGACGTCCAGTTTAAAATCGCCGAGCTCCCGTATACTATTGAACAAGAGTTAGCACTATTGCATTGTATATCGGCAACCGGGAGCGGATTAGTTACGTTTATACTGACCTGAGCCTGAGCCGGAAAAGCCGTTCCTCTCTCGGCTATAACTTTAGCCTGATAAGCACCAACAGGGGCATAGATATGATTCTGGCTTATGGTCAATAAAGAACTGGCGTTGCACTTAGCGCCACTTGAGTTAAAGGCGCAACTTCCCGGAGAAGGAGCCGGGAGAGTCCCACAGACAGCTTCGGCCGCAGAAACACTTGTCGTTGTGTCACTGCAATTCCACCAAAAAGAATAGTTGGCGGTACCTACGGCAGAGCCGGAAACACCGGCTGTCAGATCAACGCCCAAAGGAGCCTGGCCGGAATTAGGATTTGCAGATAAATTTACAAACAGACTCGGTAATCCGACATTAACCGTAACGCTGTCAGATACCGATAATGTAAATGAGCTACAATTTACCGTATACGTCGTCGATGCGACCAGGTTGCTGGTACTCTGACTGCCGGAAAGACCGGTCCAGCCGGATGGAGAAACACTACAACTTCTGGCGGAACCGGTTGATGTCCAGTTTATCGTAGCTGAAGAATTGTAGGGAATAATGCATGGGTCAGAGCCGTTGCAATCAATATTCACCGTTGGCGGGGTATAACAAGAACCGTTGATAACGGCGTCCCATGACCCGCCGGCATTTCTGGTGCAGGGGCCATAGGTACCCGAAACGTTTATACTATCGGGACTAGAACCGGTATAATCACAATCATTGCCGTCACTGCTGTTCCTTCTCTCAATAAATACATTGCTTCCATTTACTGTCATTGTTAATGTGGCCGTAACATCCGACTGGCCGGATCTCACCCAAAACGCATCAAAAATATTAGTACTGCTTCGCCTGATCCAAATGCCGGCCCAGCCACTTCCCTCGTTCTCACACCACCAGTTGCCTAAGTTTATAGGAGGAGCTCCGGCTCCTGTCACAACCAGAAGGTTGGTTGATAACGCTGAGTTAAGAGGATCTCCGCCAAGCTTTACCAGTCTAAACCTGTAATCTCCGTTGGAAAGATCATGTGCCCAGCTTACATACCATTGATAAGAACCTAGATTTCCTGGAATAATTGAAGAACCTACCGTCAAAGCTCCGGCGACTCTTCTGATCGGAGTGGATGAACCGTCGCGGTAAATATCAAATTCAACCGCTTGTCCGTAACAATCAGGAGGCCCAACCGGATTTTCAGGAAATTCACCCTCAAGAGACAACCTGACTGTATCGCCAGGTCCGACGTTAATGTTAGAATACGGCCTCGGAGTCGGCTGGTAGTAATCTGTCGGCGGAGGGTTACCCCAAAAAACATCGGCATAGCCCAATAAAAGCCTGTTGCCGCACTGCTCAGCGTTAACGTCACTAATTACAATAAAAAAACCGGCCGTTATAACCAAAACGGACAAAACGAGTATCTTTGGCCTTAAACCTATTAAATTCATCCTTATCTAATTATAGCCCGAGAAGTTATCTTATGGAAATATAGTGGGAATCTGATTATTAAGAACCGCCTCAATCACAAACAGGAATCCCTTTCCGATCAGTATAACGGCGAAACCAACTAAGGCCCACCAGATAATGCTTTTTGCCTTATTAATTTCCCCCGGATTGCCACGCGATATCATAAACTGCACGCCGGAATAAATAATCAGCAGTATAATCAGCGCTCCGGCAATATTAAGAATCCAATTGGAAACAAGGAGTATAGCGTCAAAAACATTTTTAGGTTGCGAACCGCCCGGAAGAGATGCGAGGGGATTTATTACGCTCCAGTTGTATGTTTTAGTCGTACCGCCCTGAACGGGTTGCGCTCCGCTAGTAACACAATAATTACCTCCTGATGTATATTTTATATTAATCGGATTCGATGCGGTAATTTGTTTATAAGCATAGCCTGCAATCGTGGCGGGACAATAGAATATTGCATAGTAGTCATTGCCGTTATTTAAATCAAATAAATTTGTTTGGAGCACGATTGGCCCTGATAAATCATCGGTATAGAGAACCGAGTTTAGATTTATTACATAGTTAACCCCCCCAAACACAACCTGATCAACCGTTAAAGCACTATGGTCATCTTCTTTAATACCCCAAGTTAAAAAATTTGTACCACTCCCGCATACCCCTTGTAATTGAGATGGATCAACTGTAATTTTAAAAGTCATAGAAAGACTCACTGACGGGTTAGTCTGGTTAGGAATTTTGCAGGTTTTAGGATTTAAATCAAAGTTAGTTATATTAATCCCCTGCCCGCTAGGAACACTACAATTTCCGCTCCCTCCCATGATCTCAACGCATATGGGAGTAGACAGAGCCCAGTTACTGGTATAAATTGCGTTGCCCCTAGGTAAACTACAGCCGACAGCCGCTCTGAAATAAGCAGTTCCGGAGCTAGTTAAATTTGGGTCCGGTATAAAATTTGGTTCTCTGAAATCTAAGCTGAACGGATTTGGCGATAAAGGAAGGTTAGTATTACGGCCATCTGTAATGTGACTCCTAACCCAAGTCGGATAACCGTTCAGAGCCGGAGCATAAAAAACTGCCCAATCCATTCCTCCCGGGCAATTTAGGCTCATATCCTGCTGACTAATAAGAAACGTAAAATCAACCGAAGATGCTGTTGGAGGGATAGAACTCTGCTGTACATTAAAATCATCTATATTTATACCGACCGCCCACGCGTCTTCACCGTTATATCCCCAAAACAAAACCGCCGATATTGTTACTATCGTTACAAGGAATAATTTTCCATAAAAGCGTGCGATCATATTTACAGACCTAACCCATTATTGTAGCGGCGGAAGTAGAGATGACGTATCTATCGGAGATGGCGGTGCTGACGGAGGCGGAAGGAAGTTCTCTTCCTTTCTTTTCTTCCACCATTTCCAACCGAACCAAGCCAGAATAGCTACACCGAGGCCTCCGACACCGTAGATAATTATCGTCATCATATCGAATCCTTCATCCAGAGGAACCGTCGGCACCACCGTCGCCGTCGGAGTTCTTGGCGTTTTGCAGTCATTAGGGCAGGTTTTCTGGTTTTCTCCGCTAGCCGAGTTGCAGACTCCATCGTCGTTGCACAATGCTCCATCCATTACAAATATAGTAACCAACTGCTGGCCCTGACTATTATAGAACACCGCTTTTTGGCCATCAGGAATGTATGGAGTTTTAACCTGAATTTTACCCGCCGAGAAACCGGCTCTTCCTTGGGTCGGATCAAATACAATGCTTTTAACAACCTCTGATTTAAAATTACTTATATCAATCTTATATGCATTGGGGGTGGGCGGTCCCTGAACAAACTTTTCGCTGATAATGTCGTATTTTACTTGATAGTCTCTATCGGCAAAAAGCTGGCCCTTGTCGTAATAAAGATAAAAAACATAGCTGAATGAACTCATATCGGCATCGGAAGACGGCTTTGTTACGGCCGAGACACCGATGGCAAAATAAAAAACGAATAAACTGACTAAAATAGTTTTTGTATTTTTGTACATCCCGTTAGAGACAGGTTGCGACATAGTCGCAACCGTGCCTAGTTAAATTTATTTTTTACTCCCGCCTAGAAACGTGGCCACCGCTTTTATTTAATGAGGGCTTGCCATGTCTCTAACGGGATTTAATTAATTTTTAATACTTACTATTATAACATCTAATGCTCGGTATCCATAAACTTACAGGCAATCGGCATTACTGAAGCAAGAGTTGCCACCGTTGGATCCACCAACACATTCAAAGTTTCCCCCACCATAATCAACACATTGCCCACCGCTTCCGCCCTTTAGGCCTATTTTATCGCAACTGATTTCCCACCAGTTAGTGCCCTGAGTCGCCGCCGGATTTATTAAAGTCCTGATTAAAGTATTTGTTATCAGCCAAGACAGCATAACTATAGAAATGCCGATAAAAGTATTTTTAAATATGCTTTTGCCCTGAGAAAGCATGCCCGGATTAGCTCCGCCGAGCATTAATAAAACTCCGGCCCAGACAAAAAAGAAAGTGGCTAAAATGGGCGCGGCCGCTATCATGATAAAATCTATGACATGGCGGGCAGTATGAAGAATTTCACATTGAGTGCAGGGGGTCTTATACTCGGTAGGTAAGGCTTTCACATCGGGATTGGTGCTGTTTGGATCGTAGCCGCATGACACTATCGGCTCCCCTATTTTCCAGAAAACACCACTGGTATGGGCAGAGACCGAAGTAAAAAGCAAAAAATAAAAAGTAAAAAGTAAAAATACGAATCCAAAAATTTTGGGTTTTGAATTATCCTTCAGTAGACTCAGAATCCTGAGCTTGTCGAATGGATATTTTTGCTTTTTGTTTTTTGCTTTTTGCTTTTTCATAGTTATGGTCTCTTGGTCATTAATGTCGTAACTTTCGATTCAGCCGCTCTTAAAGCCGACCGCACCGTCGCTCTTTTTAAGTTCACGTCATCAATCATATCGGCGAATATCTGATCCACGGCGCCGTTGTCTACCTGGTACCATGATCTGGCCGATAAAGCCTGGACCGCAAAGACGCCTAAGGCCGGATCATTTCTCTGTATATCAATGATATCCCTTCTGGCTGAGGGCCGTGAAGTCTCCTGCAGATATACGGTGGCTCCTTCTCTGGAGGCAAGATGAGACAGGAACCTCCAGGCGGCATTTTTATTTTTTGATTGAGAGGTAACTGAGACCGCCCAATAGTTAGCGTAATTTTTGGCATCTAGCTCGGAAAACTGGGGAAAGGGAGCTATTCCAAAATTAAGACGATCGAACCTGCTTCTTACAACCGGAATTTGATGAGAGTAGTTAAACATCATCGCCGCTCCGCCTTCAACAAATGCATCTACGGAATAATGCTGCTGATTGTTCCAGGCGTATACGGTTTTTAACGGATTAGCAAAGTCCGTATAGTATTCCAAGGCGTTTTCTCCGACCCGTTGACTGCTGACAGTCTTGGTAAACGTGGCTGTCGTATTTGACGAACTGGTCATCACCGTTCCATTCTGAATCATCAATGCCGCAAGAATATCTGTTGACCTGTTTATATTTCTGGCTGTTCCCATGGCCGCACCGGCTTGAATAATATTCCCGCTCTTATTAAGCTTGGTAAGAAACTCGGTGTCCCGGTTAAATTCTTCCCAACTTTTAGGCGGTCCGGTAATACCGGCTGTATTAAACATATCTTTGTTATAGAAGAGGGCGAGAGTATCTACATAAAGAGGTACTGCATAAATTTTATTTTCAAAAACTAAATCTTTATAGGCTACATCGACGAACTGGCTCTGAAATTCAACCGGAGTCATAAATTGAAAATCTTTAACATTGGAAACCTCCGGCATCGGGGATAATTTGTCACGATGCTTGGCCAGCCAAGTATGGTGAATCATCACCACATCGGGACCGGTTCCCGCCGCCAGAGCATCAATCAAGGCTTTTTCATAATCTTCGTATGAGAACTGACGGTAGTTAACTTTAATCCCGGGCACTGCCTGCTGGAAAGAGCCAATAACCTTGGCAAAGTCCTGCCTTGTATCATATACCCCCCAGAATTCTAAGGTTGCACTTTCTATGCCGCCTCCGCCGATATTGCCTAAAATCAAGATAACGCTTATAAAAACTATAAAAATAACCGCGCCGGCAAGAATGTAAAAAAGCTTGTTTGTGCCTAAAAGATTGGTAATACTCATCTGCTTATTCTAGGGCTTCTTAAAAATTAATCCGAAGTGGAACTGCCCGGCATTAATAGTCCGTTCAAATGTCAGGCCCTCTCTTTCGGTCATTTTTTTTATTTCTTCTGAATCTTTTCTTAAATCGTTGGGCGGCCCGAAACCGCCGGTGCCGTTCTTCCAATCAATAATAATCACCTCTCCATTCTTAACTGCAATTCTTCTGGCTTCCCTGATAATTTCTTGCTTTTTACTTGACTGGAAAAGAATATTCGCTAAGAGTACAATACTTTGAGAATCATCGGGCAATCCTGAACTGCCGGCTACTTCCAAATTAGTCCGAACGGTTTCAATATTGTTCAAATAATGAGCTGAGGCTTTGGCCCTTACATTATCCAGGGCATTTTCCTGGATATCAAATGCGTATACCTTACCGGTAGGTCCTGTTTTTTCAGCTAAAGAAACAGTAAAGTACCCGGCTCCACAGCCAAAATCAGCAATATTCATTCCCTCTCTTACCCCAAATAAATTGACGATACTCTCGGGATCCAAAAAACCACCGGTTCCAATAGGTTCTTGGATTTGAGAAGAAGCTAAGTAAGCAAACGGATTCACCTTATAATTTTAACATACGGAGAAATAATAAGAATCCACAATTAGACCATCGCCACCGAAGCCAGTCCGTCTCCTGTCTCGAGTCTCATTACCCTGACTCCTTGAGTGGCCCGACCAAGCACGGATATTCCATCGATGGAAGTTCTGATTACCTGGCCCTTGCGAGAAACCGCTACAACTTCTTTATTATCTTCTGATGTAACGTGGGCAGAAACTATCTTCCCTGTTTTTGGCGTTATTCTGGCGGTCATAATTCCTCTACCGCCGCGATTTTGAACCTTATAAAATTTGAGGTCTGTTCTTTTGCCGTATCCGTTTTCCATCACAACCAGAATCTTAAGACCTTTTTCAACTCCTGCCGGTATCACATCGGCGCCGACAATTTTTTCAGAACCGGCTCCCTTTGAAGTTCCCCGATGCGAACCCTCACCCTGAGATTTCTCCAGCCTGATACCGATAACACCGGCTGCTCCTCTGCCCATCGGCCGGACATCTTTCTCTTTAAATCTGATGGCGTTCCCTCCGGAAGTAACAAGCATAACCTGATCATTTCCGGAAGTAGCTAAAACCCACTTTAGCTCATCGTCTCCTTTTAATTTAATCGCTACGATTCCGCTTTTTCTTACCTGAGAAAAAGCATCCATATCAACCTTTTTAACCACTCCGTTGGCCGTAACCATGAAAAGAAAATCCCCATTACTGTTCTTAGCTATCGGAACTACTGCCGTAATGACGTCGTTGGGAGCAACCTGGAGGAAATTAACTATAGCTTTGCCCTTGGCTTGCCGGGATGACTCCGGAACTTCATAGCCTTTTGTCTGAAAAACTTTGCCCGAATTAGTAAAGAAAAGAAGGCTGTCATGAGTGTTGGCCATAAAGAACTGGGAAACAACATCTTCCTCTTTTGTCGCAATACCGATAAGGCCCTTGCCGCCTCTTTTCTGAGACCTTATATCATCCGGCGCCATTCTCTTAATATAGCCCCCCTTGGTTAGCATAAACAACGAATCTTCCTCGGGAACAAGCTCTTCTTCTCCTATTTCTCTGAGAGGAGACTTAATAACTTTTGTTCTTCTTTCATCGCCGTATTTTTCTTTTACTTCCTTGAGTTCATTTTTAATCACTCCCATAACTTTTTTGGGGCTGGCTAAAAGATCCTCCAGATAGGCAATCAGTTCTCTTTTTTCTTTCAGCTCATCGTTAATCTTCTTTCTCTCAAGGCCGGCAAGAGCCTGAAGCTTCATTTCAAGAATCGCGGTAGCTTGTTTGTCTGAAAATTTAAACTTTTTGATTAGGTTATTAAAGGCGTCCTCTTTCGAGTCTGAAGCGCGGATAATTTTTATTATCTCGTCTATGTAATCTAGTGCCTTCTTTAAGCCTTCCAGAATGTGGGCTCTATCCTGAGCTTTCTTCAACTCAAACTTTGATCTTCGGACTATCACCTCTCTTCGGTGCTCGATAAATTTCTCAAGCAATGATTTCAATCCCAAGATTTGAGGCTGTATACCGTCAACCAATCCAAGCATATTGAAGTGGAAAGCTTTTTGAAGCTCGGTATATTTGTACAACTGGTTCAAAACCTTGCGCGGAAAAGCATCCTGCTTAAGGTCAATAGCGATTCTTAAGCCTTCCTTATCCGACTCGTCGCGTATATCCCTAATGCCATCAAGCTTTTTATCTTTAACCAGATCGGCAATGTGTATTATTAACTCGGCCTTGTTCACCTGATAAGGAATTTCACTGATTATTACTTGAAATCCCTTTTTGCTCTCAACAATATCAGCCACGCCTCTCATTACTACCGGTCCTCGGCCGGTTGCATAGGCATTTATAACATCCTGCTCGTTATAAATTACACCGCCGGTTGGAAAATCGGGTCCCTTAACAAAATTCATCAAATCGCTGATGTCTGCGTCCTTGTTATCAATAAGATACATCGAAGCATCCAGCACTTCAGTTAAGTTATGGGGCGGGATATTGGTCGCCATACCAACAGCAATGCCCATAGATCCGTTGATCAGCAGGTTCGGGATGCGGGTCGGCAGAACTTCCGGCTCCTGCTTTGAACCATCAAAGTTGTCCCTAAAATTAACGGTATCTTTTTCTATATCCGCCAAGAGTGGTTCCGCTATTGAAGAGAGGCGGGCTTCGGTATACCGATATGCGGCGGCCGGATCTCCGTCTACGCTCCCGAAATTTCCCTGTCCATCAACCAGTGGATATCTAAGCGAAAAATCCTGAGCCATGCGAACCATTGATTCATAGGCGGCGGCGTCTCCATGAGGATGATAATTACCTAAAACCTGACCGACAACTTTTGCGGACTTCTGGTATTTTGCTCCTGGACGAAGGCCCATCTCGTTCATACAATACAGAATTCTTCGATGGACCGGCTTCAGGCCGTCCCTGACATCAGGGAGGGCACGGGCAACGATAACGCTCATTGCATATTCCAGATAAGATTTCTGCATCTCCTGAGTTATCTCCCGTTTTTGAATATTGTTTTTTTCAGAATCGCCAGCCATAAAATAAAAACTTTCAATTACCAATTTACAATTTACAATAAATTTTCAACGCTTCAACGTTTGAAAATTGAAGAATTGAGATATCTAATGAAGATTGAAAATCGAAAATTGAAAATTATCTTTCCCCCGACAGCGGCAGTTTTCTTGCTTCTCCCTCGTACTCTTCCTCAACTTTTATTTCGCTGGAGTAGTAATCGTTAAAAAAACCCATGGCATCGTAGATACTTGCTCTTAAGTCTCCCATTGCTTTGGTAATATTAGCGTAAACCGTCGGAGTTCTCTTTTCTCTTTCAGCATAAAACTGCTCCTGTCTGTCTTGCTCCGGATTTAACATAACGAACAAATCCTCTTCAAACGACCTGAACCAAACTAAGCCCACCAGAGAAATGGTAGTAATAACAGACAAGCCAAACATTACTTCCCTTATATGCTTCGGCTGTTTTTGTATCTCGTCGAGAAAAGACAACTTAACTTACAACTTACAACTTACAACTTACAACTTACAACTTACCTAGTTGTCGGTCATTTGTTGTTGGTCGTTGGTTAGCCCTGAAACATTACCAGCTTCATTTCCTCTATGGGTAAATTCTTGCCGGCTATTTTAAACTTATCAACCTTTTCTGGCGTTAATCCGATCTCTTTAAGAAATTTTTCGGGTCCGGAAATATCAATCTCAAGTCCTTTTATTTTGTAATGCATCGGAATAACAATTTTGGGCTCAATCTGACCAATAATATTTACTGCTTCTTTATAATCAATCGTGTAATTCCCGCCGACGGGAATCATTAGGATATCAACACTGCCTATATCTTCAACTTGTTTGTCATCCAGTTTGTCTTGGCCAAAATCACCCATATGACAAAGTACCATGCCCTCCGCCTTTATGGCATACATAGTATTGAGCCCCCTTTCTTTTCCGCCGGATTTATCATGGAAGGAGGTAACGCCTCTGACCGATATCCCCTGTTTTTCATATTCTCCCGGACCGTCAATTATAAATGCCTCCGAATTAGCTTCACTGATGTTATTGTGGTCAGAATGATTATGGGTAACCAATACTAAGTTGTCTTTTATCTTGGGGGGTCTAAGGCCTATTTCCTTTACAAACGGATCAATAAGAACAGATCCTTCTTTGCTTTCGATTCTAAAACAAGAATGTCCAAACCAGGTAATAGTCATCCCTTATATACTAGCAAATTTAATTGCCTATATCAACTGTTACAGTTCCATCAAGTACTTGCAATTCAACCGATTATCCTGTATATTTTTATTCACCATGAACTTAGCAACCATACCAGCTAACTCTATTAAATCCATGAAAGACCTTCTCTCCAGGGAAGGTTTTGATTTGCCTAAAGCAGGACAAATAATCCAGGGAGAAGTAATAAACATTTCCAAATCAAGCGCTATTATAGATCTTGGCTCAATCGGCATCGGGATTGTTTATCCGGGACAGTTTTACGATAATCCTGACCGGATGAAAAGCCTTAAAAAAGGTGACCGGATCTCGGCCATGCTTGTTGAGCTAGAAAACGAAGATGGCTACAGAGAGCTCTCATTGAAAGCCGCCCAGCTTACTACCGCTTGGGAAGATATCAGACTAAAAATGGAGGGTGGAGAGCTGGTTACCACCACTATAGCCAATATAAACAAGGGCGGACTTATCGTCGAAGTCAGCGGCATTCAAGGATTTCTTCCCCTATCTCAACTGTCATCTGAACATTATCCTAAGGTTGAGGGAGGAGATACTACCAAAATCGTTCAGGCGCTTCAAAAGTTCAAAGGCCAGCAATTCACTGTAAAGATACTGGACTTCAATGAAGCTGAAAATAAATTAATAGTTTCCGAACGGGCTATAAAAGAAGGTGCCGCTAAAGAAGAGCTTGCGAAGCTGAAAGTCGGAGACGAAATAGAGGGTGAGATAACCGAGGTTACGGATTTCGGAGCATTTGTAAGATTAAGTGACTCTCTTGATGCCCTTATTCATTCTTCGGAAATAGACTGGAAATTTATCGAAAATCCAAAGGATATTCTTCATGCTGGAGAAAAAGTAAAAACTAAAATTATTAATCTTGATCAAAATACCGGCAGAGTTTTTCTGTCGCTGAAAGCTCTTAAAGAAGATCCCTGGTTAAAAGCCGAGGAAAAATATCCGGCCGGACAAAAGCTCAAGGGCAAAGTAATTAAAGTCCGCCAGAACGGAGCATTTATTGAACTTCCGGGCGACATAATAGGTTTTCTTCCCGCCTCTGGGCTGGGTGATAAAAACATTTCGGAAATTATTGAAGCGGGAAAAGAATATAACATGGCCGTTGTCTCTATTGATCCAAAAGAGCATAAATTGCTCTTGACTCTCGAAAAACGGGGTAATAACGTCCTCTCTCTTACATTACCCGAGCTTGTTGACTAGGCTGATTTTTTAGTGTATAATCTAGACACTGGACCTTGAAAACTCGGCTAAGTTCCAGGAAACCAAACCTCAAGGAGGTGTCCTATGGCCGAAATAAAGCTGTTAGAGGGAGAAGACATTGAAAGTGCTATCAGGAGGTTCAAAAAAGCTGTCATCCTTGGCGGAGCTCTTTCTGATGCCAAGAGGCATTCTTTCTACCTGACAAAAAGTCAGAAAAGGCGTCAGAAGTCCAAAGTCGCCCGGAAAAGAGAACGTCGGCGTATTGCAAAAATGCGTCAGTTCGAGCCGGACGAAGAACCAAAAAAGCCGTGGTGGACAGGAGATACATGGCCCCCGGACATGACCAAAAAACCGGATGTTGAGAAAGAACCTCCTGGCTACATAGATTGGCAAAGAAATAATTTTCCGACTGAAAGTATTCAGGAAGAGCCGAGCACGTATGTCGCCGGCATCGCTGAATACTCCGTTGATGACTTCAGTGGAGTGATCATAGTCCGAAACAAACCTGATCCTGAAAAATCGGGACGAGCAGAAAAATACTCGTTTCCCGGTGGCGGAGTTAAAGATAACGAAACTCCGTCTCGAGGAATGGTACGGGAGTTTAAAGAAGAAACAGGGTTCGACATTAATCAACCGTCTGAGAATGATATAATCTATGAGCTTACCAAAGGAATACACACGGTAAGATTCTATCGGGTGACAATCACCAGCGGAAAAGCCAAAATGGGTGACGAAATCGAGGATTTGAAGCTGAAAGATAAAGAAGCACTGCTTGACTTTATTAAGGACGGTGGAGTGAGATTTAACCACGCCCGCGCTTTCTTAAAGTACATGAACGTTGAACAGCCGGTTCAGGAGGAAGTCCATGTATAACCTTGCCAAGGAACAAGATGCCCTTGATCAGCTTGGAATTAAAGTAAAGGTTTGGGCTTCATATTCAAGTAAAAAATATTCAAAGCATCAAACATTCGACTGGCTCAAGACAAATAATATAGAGCCTCTCAAACCGGAATCCGATGGGTTTCTTTTTTCTAGTGAGTGCCCGAATTCTTTCCTCATAACCGTTGAGTTTCTAAAGTCTTCTGATATGGCTGTAGTTTCAGCCTTAAGCAACGGCGACATACAGCCGATGACTATTTTCTCGGATAACCCTGAAGTCTACGAAACTCTTAAGGTGGTTCCGCTATATCAGGTAACAGACGGGATCTCGACAAAAATCCACGACAACAGCATCCGTGTTGTATCGGTCAGAAATGGGTTGTTTCAAATGTTTGAGGTTGGAGTCGCAAGCAGAATCCACTCCAAGACCTCTTATCATTTTTTGGCAATCCAAAAACTTTACGAGTCCCCTCTTTATCAGGGAGACGAGCCCGGCAAAGTTCTGGCTAATAACACGGCCTATCCCGGATATGCCAAGTGGCCTGCCCTTCAAGATCTGGTCGGTAAAATGACTGACTGGGACGCTTTGCCTAAAGCTGTCGAAAACCCAGAAAAGAAAATTCCGGATACTGACATAAAAGGTGATGGCGATGGCCGAGTAATCTTCTTCAACCCGGTAACGGGCTTGGGTATGATAAAGAGAAGAAACGGCCAAGCTGGATCAGTATACTGGTCTCAGATTGAGACTGATGATAGATTCCCTTACTTGGAAGCTGGCCAAGAAGTCACAATATCCGGCGAAAGTTCCGGATCAAGAGGTACACAATTCTTCGGCGTAAAGCCGGCTGTATAAAACAGCTTGCCCCGCCCTTCTAAGGGCGGGGTTTTAATTTACAAAAAAAGACCTGAGGCAATGCTTGCGCATCACCCCAGGCCCGGTGTGTAACCGTCGTATTACCGACGACGGCTCTGGCGTCCGCTGCTGCGGAACGCCTCAACGTCTCCGTGAGCCCTCTCTCCGAGAGAGACGGCTCCGCGTCCAGCCGCGGTGGAACGGCTGGCGTTCTCACGCTCACGATCGTCCACTTGCTGGACTTTCGCGATGACCATTCCTGCTCTCTCGACTCCGAGAGACTCGAGTTCTGACGCGCTACGCATCAGAACACTCTCACGAGAGTCCGAGAGTTTCCCCTCGGCAACGAGACGCTTGAGCGTCTCGACCGTGCTCGTGAAGAGCGGAACCCCATTCCACACAGCCCGATCGGCCTTCCGGTGGCCACCGCCCTGATCATAGCCGCCACGGCCACCGCCCCCCTGACGACGGTCATCCCGACGCTGCTGACCACGATTGTCCTGCGGCTGACGACGCCGAGTCGAAGACTCAACGAAGGCAGTTACTGCCATCGCTCTCGTGATGCCCTCTTCGGCGGACCGAAGCTCTCCGGCAAGCCCGTCGAAAGCCACGAACCGAACGCGAGATGCCCTCATCAGACGCTCGCGGCAGTTCTGGCAGGCCGTCGCTGCCCTGACAGTGCTGGGAAGCTCCTTGCTTCCAAGCGCCTCAGTAGTTAACGTATCATGCTCGGCATGATACGTTTCTTTGAATCCCACGTCCGAAAACGTCTCGAGGTATTTCTCAACCTCGATCGTTTTTCTGACGAAGAAATTCCCCCCAACGCCTTCCTGACCAGTCTCCCTGTTCTTCCAGGGAATTTTGACTGGCTGAAAAGCCTTCTGGCAGGCCGAGCAGTTCCGCTCGGGACCGTCATTGGCGAAAACTCTCTTCGCCTGCCACTCAGCACCGTCGACGAGCACCGACTGAAGGTCGGTCTCCGTAACGATGTAGAACGACCCCTTCAGGGTCAGGAGACCCTTCAAGGCCGCGCCATCGACGTTACGGATGTTCCGAAGAAAGCCCTCGTATGCCGCTTCGTCGAGGACAGTGAAGTCGAAATTCATCCCTCCGCGATGGAAGGACATATTCGTCGGAAATCGGGTCGGACGTCTTTGTTTTTGAAACATGTTACTCTCCTACAGTATAATCGGGCACACTACCCAATCAGCCCCTCCAACTTTGGGAGAAAGCGATATTGGAATCCCTGAGCTCGTTAAGGGACGCCGATATCGCTTTCTCCCATTTATCCTTATTTTAAGGTCCTAAAGTCAATTATGGTAGTATTCTAGCAAATTTTGACATAAAAGTCAAGAGCCCCGCCTCAATCATGAAGTGCGGGGCTCGGTGCCAATTTTATGGCTTTTTATCTTCCGTCATCTTCCAGTCGGGTAATCGTCGCCTTTATCATCCGCTGAATGCTTCGGCGGAGATTATACTCCCGACGCACGTGAGCAATTGTGCCATAAACTGTACGCAGTTTGGTGGTATACGCCGCCCAACGGCCGTAGGCATTATTAATAACATACCCCGGTACATGCCGGTACTCTGAGAGCTTCAACGCTATTGACGAGGCCACTGCCAAGTAGCGCTCAAAGAGTCTGAATTCTTCCTCGACGGTAGAGATCTTCGACTGTTCATCAGTAACGGCCTTCGCCAACTCACTGACAACGTCCAAATACCCATACAGGAATGCCTGGACATTTCCTCCTTTGCTTCCAAAGGTTTGCCAGGGGGTTAGATTTGGGATCTGATCTGTTACACCGATGATGACCGACCAAATTCTGTTGAACAATTCGGCTTCATGCCTTTCCTGCCAAATTGTCCGGCTGAATCTGTTTCCGACTTCGGCTATTTCGCCTTCGGCCGTTACTTCTTCAAAACCTTCGGTGAGAACATCCATGTCATGGTCAAAAAACGCCATATCTTCTTCATCACCGTTTTGAGTCGCCTCAATGAAGGCCTTACTCAAATCACTCATCAAATTCTGGGCAGAATACCCAAGTCGCCCATAATTGCGGCGCAGTTCCTCAAGCCGGTCATGAAGACCCTCAAAAGCTTGATCCATTCTTTCATACATTCCGAAATCTTTGGCCGAATCAGGCACAATAACGCCGGGGGCCTTTATCCTGCGTAAAAAATCATCTACTCGCGGTATACGTTCACGTTCCATGACTGTCTCCTTTTTCTACGTTGTCCTAGTTTTTAGGGAACAACCGTCTGTAATCAGGTGCTGTTTTACTGATTATAGACGGCTATCCCTTTTCGTAGTATTATACTCTTTATTTATTATACTGTCAAACCGTGGTTGCCAAAGGCTGATTTTTATGCTAACCTTTTGGGGCTGTGGATCCCGTACGAAGTAGCCCTACTGGGCGCGGGGTCATGTTATGCTTTAAATTGAGGTCATCGAGTATGCTCGCTAAACCATTGAAGACAGCTCGATTACTTCGTTCGGGATGAAAATCTTTGCTAAATACGTTCTTATCGTCTTTCTTATCCTCCTTACGGTGGCTTCTTTAGTTGCTTTTTTTGAAGCCTCAAAAAAAGACTCATCGGTTATCCCCCTCTCTGAATTGGTTTTTAAAATTAACGCCGGTGAAGTGACGCAAATAGATGTTAAGGGGGAGTCTTTGGAGATAAGGGCTAACAATGATCAATCGTTTATGTCTAAAAAAGAACCCGGGATTTCAGTTTTTGAAACCCTGCTGAACCTCGGGGCCGATAAGGAAAAACTTGCTCAAACAAAAATAGAAATAAAGGAACCCTCGGGAATGGTTGTCGTACTGTCAAATCTGTTGCCGGCCATACTGCCGTTTGCTCTTATAATTTTTATTTTTTGGTTTATGTTCCGCCAGGCCCAGAAAGGCTCAATGCAGGCTTTCAGTTTCGGTAAATCAAAAGCCAGACTGGCCGGCTTAACCAGCGGTAAGAAAATAATGTTTAAGGACGTGGCGGGATTAATCGAGGCTAAAGAAGAGATATCCGAAGTAGTTGAATTTCTTCGCGAACCTAAAAAATTCCAGAAACTCGGCGCCCGCATCCCGAGAGGAATACTTCTTATCGGCACTCCCGGTACCGGCAAGACCATGCTTGCTAAAGCAGTCGCCAATGAAGCTAATGTTCCCTTTTATTTCGTCTCTGGCTCTGAATTCGTTGAAATGTTCGTCGGAGTCGGCGCTAACCGAGTCAGAGATACTTTTGAAACGGCAAAAAAAACTGCCCCTTCAATTATCTTCGTTGATGAGATAGATGCCGTCGGACGTCACAGAGGTGCCGGGCTTGGCGGAGGCCACGATGAAAGAGAACAGACCCTGAATCAGATCCTTGTTGAGATGGACGGCTTTGATACTAACGACGCTTGCATCGTTATGGCCGCAACTAATCGTCCCGATATTCTTGATCCGG
>MGKQ01000003.1:0-4481 GCA_001795735.1 Candidatus Yanofskybacteria bacterium RIFCSPLOWO2_02_FULL_41_13 | reverse complement strand
ATGAAAGACCGGGTAGAAATTTTAAAAATACATAGTCTCGACAAGCCGCTCGCCAAAAGTGTAGATATAAAAGTTGTCGCCGAAAGAACTCCTGGATTCTCCGGCGCCGATCTGGCCAATCTCATAAACGAAGCGGCTATTCTAGCGGCTAGAACAAACCAAAAAGAAATCTCCCAGGAAAACCTCCTTCAGGCCATAGAAAAAGTAATGCTCGGACCGGAAAGACGTTCTCATGTTTTTTCTAAAAAAGAAAAAGAAATTACTGCTTATCACGAAGCCGGTCACGCCATTGTCGCCACCTTTCTTCCCCACACTGATCCGGTTCATAAAGTCTCCATAATTTCCCGGGGCCGGGCCGGAGGATATACGCTGAAGCTTCCAACTGAAGATAAACATCTGAGATCTCGTTCAGAATTTGAATCAGAACTGGCTGTTCTGATGGGCGGTTACGCCGCAGAAAAATTAATCTTTAAAGAGCTGACCACTGGGGCTTCAAATGATTTAAAAGTTGCTTCGGATCTGGCTAGAAAGATGGTCACTCAATATGGCATGTCCGATAAAATGGGACCAATGGTTTACAAACAAGGAGAGGAATTGGTTTTTCTTGGAAAAGAAATGGCCGGAGAAAAAACCTACTCCGAAACTACCGCATTCGAGATAGACCAAGAAATGAAAAAGTTAATTTCCGATGCCCTCAAAACGGCCAGAGATGTCATCACTAAAAAAATTGCCACCGTTACTAAGGTAGCCAAGGCTCTCATCGAGAAAGAAGTTCTCGAGCAAAAAGAATATTTTGCGTTAGTAAAATAATCTAGCTCTCGGCCACTGCGCGAGATTATTTTACTTACTTTTGTTTGACCGATAGCCGATTCGGCGGTAAAATAAACCATATTTTACGCGCGTGTAGCTCAGTTGGTTAGAGCACGTCACTTATAATGACGGAGTCGATGGTTCGAATCCATCCACGCGCACCAAGGGCGGTTAGCTCAGTTGGTAGAGCGCGTCTCTTACACAGACGATGTCGCAGGTTCAAGTCCTGCACCGCCCACCATGTCACCCCAAATCGTTTATGAAGACAATGGTTTTTTAGTCATCAACAAACCCTCCGGTCTGATAACTCATCAGAAAAATATCAACGACAAACAGCCAAGTGTTGTTGATTGGGTTGTAGAAAATTACCCAGAGCTTAAAGGTACAGGAGAACCTTTTATTGCCTCGGGAAAGGAAACAGCTCGCGTCGGAATTGTTCATCGGCTCGATAAAGACACTTCGGGATTGATGATTATAGCCAAGAACAATGAGGCTTTTTTTTATTTTAAAAATCTTTTCCAAACCAGAAAAATAAAAAAATATTATCTGGCTTTGATCCACGGACGACCTAAGGAACTGAAGGGCATCATAATCTCCCCTCTTGGCCGAATCGGTATGAAACGAACAACTAAAATAACCGGTAAAAGATTGATAGACAAGAAAGAGGCAGAAACAGAATATAGAACAGTCAGAAATTTTTCCGGCTTTACCTTGTTAGAACTAAAACCCCTGACAGGACGGACTCACCAACTCCGAGTTCATTTGAATTCCATCGGCCATCCTGTTGCCGGCGATCCGGTTTACGGTTTTAAAAAACTAACCCCGCCACCGAAACTAAACCGCCTTTTCTTGCATGCATATAAGCTCGAATTTATAGCTCCGAATGGCAAAGCCCTGACCCTCGAGACTGATCTACCCGAGGAATTGCAAAAAGTACTGAATATGCTAGAATAATTAACGACTCGCGACTCTCAACCAATAACCTTAAGGGTCGTTTGTTATTTGTCGCTTGTCGTTAAGTATAAAATGGACAAATTATCTTTATTCAATTCAAAGCATTCTCCTGAAAGCAAACTGGAAAAACTTCAGGTCGGCTGGACGGTTAAAGTCCATCAGAAGATAAAAGAGGGTGATAAAACCAGAACTCAAGCTTTTGAGGGCACGGTTATTGCCAGGAAGCACGGTAATGAAACCGGCGGTACGATTACAATCAGAAAAGTTTCTGATGGCATTGGCATCGAAAAAACGTTTCCTGTTTATCTGCCATCTATAGAAAAAGTTCAGGTTCTCAAAAAATCCGGAGTGCGAAGATCAAAATTATACTATCTCCGCGATAAATCATCTCGAGAAATAAAGAAAAAAATGAAACAGGAATCAGCTGCTTAAACCTAATGCGGACGTGGTGAAAATGGCTATACACGCTACCTTGAGGTGGTAGTGCCCGCAAGGGCGTGGAGGTTCGACTCCTCTCGTCCGCACACTAAATCAATAAATCCCCTAGCGGGGATTTATTGATTTAGTGTGTATTTATTTTTCTGCTCCGTATTTTAGCAGCGCTTCTATTTCTATTTCATTACTGGTCTCATAAATCAGATTATTATCGCCACGTCTTCTGACTGTGGCAAAGGTGTTATCTGGACCGCCTTCGACATAGTATAAATTGGGGTTTACGGTGATTTTTTCAAAAACAGATTCAAAAACTCTTGCAACATTTTCTTCAGAACCTGGGTCAGTTAATTTACCCCAAAGTTCATCGGGTTTCTGACTCTCTATCCTTTGGATTTTAGATTTTTCCATTTGGTGCGCGCGCCCTGACTCGAACAGGGAACCCCTTTCACGTCAAGAAAGTGCTCTAGCCAATTGAGCTACGCGCGCTTCTTCACTAAAGCTTCGAAGCACACAGCGCCTAGAAACTTCTGGTGCCGCGGGTCGGAATTGAACCGACGACGCCAGCCTCTTCCGAAGCTGATTTGGACTATATTATCCTCCGCCAAGTTATTGCAAGTTATTGATGGAGGCTAGGCGCTTCGGACATTTCTGTCCTACTCCCCGAAAGGATAGTCTCTACACCTTATCGCCATAGACGATCTTGGCTCGGGATTGTCTTCAGCGATCGCCAAAGATGTTCCCCGAATTCACCTAGTTTTTCAGTCCACCTTACGATGGAAAGCCCCAAAGATTCAGGGCTGCGCTCTACCACTGAGCTACCGCGGCAGTAACCTATGCTTACTATACCAGAATTACGAATATTTTCAACATATTAGAGCTGAGCTCGGAAAATATTACATTGGCTTATCTGTAAAGATTAAAATAATTGACATATTGTGCGACTACATAGTTATACACACTCTGATATCAACAAAACATATTAAGAACCGAACTCTCGTGCTATACTTATAGGTATAGTTATGAGAAACGATAAGTTTAGAGCCTATAAATTAAGAGTGGGCGGTAAAAGTTATAACGAAATATCTAAAATTTTAGGTACCCCAAAAAGCACTCTTTCGGGTTGGTTTACTAGCCTAATACTCCCCCAAGAAGCACAGGATAGGCTTAAAAAACGTGTTTATGAAAAGTCGATTAAAGCTCTGATAAAAAGGAATAAATTTCAAACCCACTTGGCCGAAAAGCGCGCGAGACAAATTAGGCAGACCTCAAAAACAGAGCTAGGTCGAATTAACAAAAGAGACTTATTCATACTGGGTGTTGCTTTATACTGGGCAGAGGGCTATAAAAGACCAAGATTATTAAACGGCAAAATTAGAACATGCCACCCTGTAAGTTTAACAAATTCTGACCCTAGGCTGATAGTGTCATTTCTAAAATTTTTGAGAGAAACGTGCAATGTCCCAGAAAATAAGATACGAGCTGGTTTGAGAATCTTTGATCATCAAAATGAAAACTATCTAACGGATTTTTGGCAAAGAACAACACAGATAGATAGTAGTAGGTTTGGTAAAATATACAAAGCCGTAAGTATCTCCAGCCAAAGAAAAAAGCCCTTCAACACTCTCCCCTATGGTACAATCCAAATAAAAGTTTCTGATACAAATCTTTATCATAAAGTAATGGGTTGGATAGATGGCTTAAGCTTTTAAAAACAAAAAAAACATGATAAGGTGGAGCAATCGCGGGTGTATCACAATGGTAGTGAACGGCGTTGCCAACGCTGGTACGTGGGTCCGATTCCCATCACCCGCTCAAGAGTGGAAATTGATGAGTGAAATGTTCAATTCTCCTTGTATCTACTGGATTAGTGAGAGGTTCTAACCTCTCTAATTCAGACATTGCTTTAGGCAGTCCCTCAAATATAAATCTAAACGGTTTTCGTAGGTTTATAGCCACTTTTTGGTCTTTTAAGATGAGGTCCGAACCTAAACAGGCGAAGATGGCTCTCTTTGTGTCCAAATCTCCTTTAGCAAACCATATCCTGGCATAACGGGCGAAGTTGAAGGTTCTCTCTGATAGCTCTACCCATTTTTCGGTATCCTTGCCAAAAGATTTAATATCTTCTTCCAGGCGTGCTCTCTGCTTCATTAAATCGCTTTTAAGCTCAATTAACTGCTGTTTGGTCATCATCTCTTCATCAGCATTGTCTGGTGAGGTATAGGTCAAGACCATATTGTGAATCTGCTTTGTAATATGCTCATACTCCTTTTGTTTTGACGATA
>MGKQ01000002.1 GCA_001795735.1 Candidatus Yanofskybacteria bacterium RIFCSPLOWO2_02_FULL_41_13 | reverse complement strand
CCCCGCACAGAAACGCCTACAATAAAACCCCGACGGCGTTTCTGTGCGGGGTTTCCTGTTTAACTAAAAACCGCCGAAAGGCAGTTTTTAGCAACCAAGACGAATAGGGGCTTATCTCAATTTATTCTCCTTCCGCAGTCTAGGAGAAATCTGATAACTAAAAAGGATTTACTCAATAATCATAGGTCGAGCGCCGACCCAGCACCATTTTTTCTTAAAAATAGTGCTAGGGAGGAGGCAAGCGAGGGTTACCTGTGATTATTGATATGTAAATTCTTATTTAGTTTGAGGATATTGACGCGGACGAGGACTGGAGAGAAATTGAGATAAGCCCCATGAGTTATTCCTCTATGCCCCGATTAAACCCCGTTCCAGCGGGTATAAGTCTACCAATAATAACATTCTCCTTGAGGCCTACCATATTGTCCTCTTTGCCTATAGTAGCACTTTCTATCAATATCTTGGCTGTTTCCTGGAATGAAGCAGCAGACAAGAAGCTGTCGGTCGAAAGAGCAACTTTACTTATGCCCATAATAAGCTGTTCGGCTTGTGCCTCTATCTTTTTGTTATTTTTAGCTTTTTCGTTTTCTTCAATCAATCTTCGTTTCTCTATTATGTCGCCGATAAGTAAATCAGTATCACCGGAATCTACAACTTTAACACGGGAGAACATCTGGCGGGTAATAAGCTCAACATGCTTGTCATTAATTGAATCTCCGGTCGGGAAATAGATACTCTGAACTTCCCTGATAATATAGCGGGCAACGACATCAATATTATTAGTCGTCTGGAATAATTCTTTTAAGTCAACATGGCCTTCGCTTAACTGTTGTCCTCTGGTAACCATGTCTCCAGCCGAAACAGAAACAACAAGATTCGGGGATATCAGATATTCCCTCTCTTCTCCCGTCTCAGAAGAAATTATGGTAATAATTTTATTCTTGCTTTTTTCTTCAACTAATTTTACCTTGCCATCCATATCGGCGATTAGAGCTTTAAATTGAGGCGGCCGGGTCTCAAATATTTCTTCCACCCGGGGCAATCCCATAGTAATATCAGCGCCTCCGGCAACGCCTCCGGTATGGAAAGTTCTCATTGTCAGCTGTGTTCCCGGCTCCCCAATTGCTTGAGCAGTCACAATACCAACTGCCTCTCCCAGTTCAACTAGTTTATTTTTGGAAAGATCGTTACCATAGCATAAACGGCAAACGCCTCGAAGAGTTTTACATTTAATAAGGGAACGAATTTTAATCGATTCAATCTTAAGTTCATCGATTCTGTGTGAGGCTTCCTTCTCGATGACTTTTCCTTTTTTAACAACCATATTTCCTTCATCATCTTTTAAATCTTCAACCACTATTCTTCCTCTGGTTCTTCGGCCCAAGGTCTCACCGCTGAACTTACCATCTTCAGCATAAAGCGTGTACCCTTCTTTGTCTTTACAATCCTCTTCGGTCACAACGACGTCCTGAGCAACATCAACAAGACGGCGTGTAAGATAACCTGCAGTAGCAGTTCTTAGGGCAGTATCAACTAATCCCTTTCTCGCTCCATGGGTGGAAATAAAATACTCAAGCGGAGCAAGGCCTTCTTTAAATGAATCCTTGACCGGCAGTTCGATAAGCTCTCCTGACGGATTAGCAAATATACCCCGCATGCCCATCATCTGTTCAGGCGCTGACCAGCTACCTCTTGATTTAGAATCAACAATCATAAAAACCGGATCATTAGGACCAAATTGTTTTCTAACCAAGCTCGAAAGTTTAGTCTTGGCCTGATTCCATATTTCAATTGCTTTTGATTTTCTTTCGTATTCCGTAAGAAGCCCATCTTCATAGAGACGCTTATTCTCTTCTATCATTATATCAGCCTCATCAATTATTTTATGCTTATCGGCCGGCAATCGTAAATCATCCATACCCCAAGAAACTCCGGAAACGGTTGCATAATAAAATCCAACATCTTTAATTTTATCAAGAAATTCTATTGTTGTTTCCTCGCCGCACTCATCCCATATATCTGCTTCCAGTTTCTTAAGGTCTGGCTTAGTAAGAGAGCGGTTAATAAATTTATAACCTTCCGGAAGAGCTTTATTGAAAATAATTCTGCCGGCGCTTGTCTCTATAAGCTCCCGCCTAGAACCGCTTTCTGCGTCAGGATTAGGAACTTTTATTTTTGCTCTTAAATTGACCACGTCATTCTCGTATGCCAAAAGGACCTCATAACGAGAAGAGAAAATCTTGCCCTCTCCCCTAGCGCCGTCCAATATGGTTGTCAAGTAATAACAGCCGAAAGATATATCATGGCTGGGTATCGCAACAGGATCGCCGGTAGCCGGTTTAAGAATTCCGTGAGATGCCAGCATTAATTCTCTTGCCTCTTTTTGAGCTTCATCTGTAAGCGGAAGATGAACAGCCATTTGATCGCCGTCAAAATCAGCATTAAAAGCAAATACCGGCATGGCTGGAATTTTAATCGCTTTACCTTCAATAAGTGTTGGTTTAAAAGCCTGGACGGAAAGACGGTGAAGAGTCGGCGCACGATTAAGTAAAACAAGTTTATCCTTGATAGCCTCTTCTAAAGCCGACCATACATCGGGAGTCTCCTGATCGATTAGCCTATTGGCGGATTTAATATTGTGAGCAAGCTCTTTACGGATAAGAATGCCGATGACAAAAGGCTTAAAAAGTTCCAATGCCATATGCTTGGGCAAGCCACACTCGGCAATACCAAGATGAGGACCGATAACAATGACGCTTCGGCCTGAGTAGTCAACTCTTTTACCGAGTAAATTCTGCCTGAATCTTCCCTGCTTACCCTTCAACATGTCAGCCAATGATTTCAAAGCTCGCTTTTGCCCGGTCGAAGCCGCGGTGGTAATCTGTCCTCTCCTCATTGAGTTATCAATCAAGGCATCTACGGCTTCCTGAAGCATTCTTTTTTCATTCTTGGTGATTACTTCCGGGGCTTTCAGCTCCAAAAGATGTTTTAATCTGTTATTTCTATTAATAACTCTTCTATAAAGATCATTGAGGTCGGATGTCGCATAACGGCCGCCGTCCAATGGAACCATAGGCCTTAACGCCGGCGGAATAACCGGTAATGCAGTTATGATCATCCACTCCGGCCTAATACCGGAACGGGACATGCTTTTTAGAAATTTTAAACGCCGTGATATTTTTCGACGTTCAAGAGGATTAACCTCGTTTTTAAGAGTACCCTCAAGATAAATCACCATCTCTTCAAGATTTACACCTTCAAGAAGTTTTCTTACAGACTCAGCACCTATGCCAGCTTCAAATACCTCGCCGTATTTAACTGAAAGATCCCGGTAGTCCAGTTCAGAAAGAATCTGATATTTTCTTAAGCTCTTGAGATTATTTTTTTCCCGCTCTTTCAGTTCCTTAAGCGACTCCTGCTCTTTATCGCTCTTGGAATTTTTCATCTTCGATTTAAATTCCGACTCTATTCTTTTCATTGCTTCGGCCTTCAAGTCCTCATTAACCTTCATCACAACATAGCTGGCAAAATATATAACTTTCTCCAGTTCAGTTAAGGAAACTCCCAGAACCGTAGCAATCTTTGACGGCACTCCCCTAAGAAACCATATATGGGCGACCGGAGTCGCCAGCTTAATATGGCCCATTCTCTCACGACGGACGATTGAGCGAGTAATCTCGACTCCGCAACGATCACAAATAATACCTTTATATCTTATTCTTTTATATTTGCCGCAATAACACTCCCAGTCTCTAATGGGGCCGAAGATAGCTTCTGAAAATAATCCTTCCTTCTCCGGCTTCTGGGTACGGTAATTGATGGTTTCAGGCTTGGTTACCTCTCCGTATGACCACGACAAAATATCCTCAGCGGAAGCAATTTTTAGTTTTATACTGGATAGATCCATGGGATGTTTATCAACGAAACAAGCAATTCTGATTGTGACGTTGAGTTGTTATAAACTTGCCACCCCGCCCTCTAAGCCCGTCATCCTTGAGTTCAAACTCAGATCACAAGCATAGAGGGCGGGGTAACTTTTTGTTACCAATAATTTCACTCTTGGACAAAAACTAACGTTCTATTAATTCAACGTTAAGGCCCAACCCTTTAATTTCTGAAATTAATACCTTAAAAGACTCCGGCAAATGAGGCGCCCTGATCTCCTCGCCGTTAACGATTGATTCGTAAGTTTTAGCCCTTCCAAGAACATCATCAGACTTAATTGTCAGCATCTCTTGAAGCGTATGAGCCGCACCATATCCTTCCAAGGCCCATACTTCCATTTCTCCGAATCTTTGACCTCCAAATTGAGCTTTACCGCCAAGAGGCTGTTGAGTGATTAAAGAATAAGGACCAACTGAACGCATATGAATCTTGTCCTCTACCATATGAATCAATTTCATGAAGTAAGTCAGGCCGACCGTGCATTTTTGATCAAAGGGTAAACCTGTTTTGCCGTCATATAATTGTATCTTGCCATCTTCAGGAAAACCTGCCTTTTTCAACTCTTCTTTAATGGTAGCTTCGGTTGGACTGGCCATAGAAGGAGCGGCTACTTTATAACCTAGCTTCTTAACCGCAATTCCCAAGTGAGATTCCAATACTTGGCCTATATTCATACGGGAGATAATGCCCAAAGGACTCAAAACGATATCAACCGGAGTACCATCGGCTAAGAAAGGCATGTTCTCTTCCGGAAGAATTACCGATATAACACCTTTATTGCCATGCCGTCCGGCAAGCTTATCACCAACCTGAACTTTTCTTAACTCAGCGATAGATACCTGTATTCTTTTGATGACTCCGGCATCAAGCTTGTCACCTTCTTCACGAGAAAAGATTTTAACCCCAACCACCCTGCCTTGCTTACCATAATCCAAGCGCAGTGATGTATCTTTTACATCACGGGACTTTTCTCCAAAAATAGCCCTCAATAATCTTTCTTCTGCCGTAAGATCGCTTTCTCCCTTGGGCGAAATTTTACCAACTAAAATATCCTGAGATCTTACTTCAGCTCCTATTCTTACAATGCCTTCCGGATCCAGATCATTTAATCGTTCCATCGCAACATTTGGAATATCATACGTTGTCACTTCCGGACCAAGTTTAGTTTCTCTTATATCTGTAGAATAATCCTCAATGTGGATTGATGAGAAAACATCTTCTTTCACCATTCTTTCCGAAATCACAATGGCGTCCTCGAAATTAGAGCCTTCAAATGACATGAAAGCAACTACGATATTTTTTCCGAGAGCCAGCTCGCCCTTATCAGTAGACGGGCCATCGGCTAAAACCTGGCCCTTTTTCACACTGTCTCCTTTTAACACAAGCGGTCTTTGGTTTACAGAAGTGAAAGCATTTGAACGAACAAACTTAAGAAGATTTGTTTTTATTTCTTTACCCTTATCGGTTTTTAAGACGATGTGGCCGCTATCAACTTCTTTTATAGAACCCGATTCAGAGGCAACGACTACCAGACCTGAGTCAATAGCTACCTTAGATTCAAGGCCGGTTCCAACATACGGAGACTCCGGCTTGATAAGAGGTACAGCCTGTCTTTGCATGTTGGATCCCATCAAAGCACGATTTGCATCATCGTGCTCAAGAAACGGTATCAGGGAAGTAGCGACAGAAAATTGCTGACGCGGCGAGACATCAATATAATCAATACTGGTTGTTTCGGCCATACCCGGTTCACCCTTAATACGAGCCATAATCTTTGGATCAACTAATTTATTATTTTTATCCACCTGAGTACTGGCGTGTGCTATAATATACTTTTCTTCTTCTACGGCATCCATATAAACAAAATTTTCGGTCAATATGCCGTTAGAAACTTTTCTATACGGGGTAAGTATAAATCCTAAAGGAGAAATTTTCGCATACAAAGCTAAATGACCGACTAAACCGATATTCGGTCCTTCGGGTGTTTCAATCGGACATATTCTTCCATAATGAGACGGGTGGACATCGCGAACTTCAAAGCTTGCCCGCTCACGAGTAAGTCCGCCGGGACCTAAAGCAGACAAGCGCCTTTTATGCTCCAGCTCGGAAAGCGGATTATGCTGATCCATGAATTGAGACAACTGTCCGGAAGAAAAGAATTCTTTAATCGCCGCTACGAATGGCCGAGGGTTGATCAGCTGAGAAGGCAGAACCGTAACAATGTCGGAGGTGCTCATTCTATCCTTAATATTTCTTTCCATGCGAGAAAAAGCTATTCTTAAACGATCCTGAAGAAGTTCGCCAAGAGTTTTTACTCTTCTGTTCCCCAGATGATCTATATTGTCGGCCACTGAGCTAGGGTCATTGTTCAGTTTAATTATTTCTTTCAAAACCAGAACTATATCTTCCGGCCGAAGAACTCTATTCTTCTCATTTTCAATATCAAAATTTTGACTAAACCGTTTATTCATCCTGAAGCGCCCGACCCTAGATAAATCATAACGAGAAAAATTAAAGAACATGTTGTGAATCATCTGCTTGGCATTATCAAAGGTTGCGGGATCTCCCGGTCTGATTCTTTTGTAAAGCTCTATTAACCCTTCCTCTTCATTAGATGATGGATCCTGTAAAATCGTGGCTAATATATATTTTGTATTTGGATCGGTATCTACATCCTGAAAAAGCTTTTTAATCTCATCGTCCTTAGAAATACCGAAAGCTCTAAGAAGGGCCGTAGCCGCTATTTTTCTTTTACGGTCAATCCTAACCGAGATAATTCCATTATGCTCAGTTTCAAATTCCAACCAAGCACCGCGAGAAGGTATCAATTTCGCGCCAAATAATTTCTTATACCGACCCAGCCTCGAAAGAGAGAAAAATACTCCGGGACTTCTTATCAGCTGAGAGATTACCACCCTCTCAACGCCATTGATAATAAAAGTCCCTCGGGGAGTCATTAATGGAAAGTCGGCAAGAAATAATTCCTGTTCTTCCTGTCTGCCCGTTTTTTTATTTTTTAAACCGACCTTAAGCTTCAGAGGTGCTTCATAGGTTACATTTTTTTCAACCGAGGTTCGCTCATTATATTTCGGCTCTTCAAGCTTATAATCCAAAAAGTTCAGCTCGAGTTCTTTTCCAGTCCAGTCTTCGATGGGAGAAACATCGCGCAGAAGTTCTTTCAGACCGACATCCCAAAACCACTTATATGAATCTAACTGAACCTGGACGAGGCTTGGAGCTTCAAAAATATCGTTTGAATATTTTGATAATATTTTGCGCATGCGAAACTAAAACTCTTCCGATTAGAGTTTTACGGATCAATGATTTACTAAATTTAATTAAAAAATCCAGCCAAAATTGGATTTAAATTATCAGGTACTTTTTAAAACTCCTTAAAAAGCGCCTGATAGCTCAAACTTCTAGTGCTGATTTAACGGTCTTTATAAGCATGCCCAATACCGTCCCGGGTAGGATTTTACCTGATATTTCGAACCTTCTTAAGCACAGTTTATTAATTTTACTCTCTGCCAAAATATTGTCAATAGCAGTTATTAACAGTGTATCAAATCCTTGACCAATAGTCAATGTTTCTTCATCGATAACTAAATTCCCCTCTTTTAGCTTAAGAGTAGCTTCTTTTTGGTTTTTAACGGTTAAAATAAGTTTCATTCTTTAAAATTCAGAAAGCAAAGAGGAAAAATCAAAACAACAGCGTAAAATTAGAAGTATTTTAAATTTTGAGTTGTTACTACTTTGCGCTTTGCTTTTTAAGCTTTACATTTACTCATTACCCGTAACGCTTAATCCCTTGCAGTATTCCAAGACCAGCCATAATAGATATCAGATTACTGCCGCCAGAACTTAAGAATGGAAACGGCAGTCCGGTAACCGGCATTAACCCTATATTTACCCCCGCACTGACAAACGTGTGGAAAAATATAAAGACAGCCATACCAACAGAAAATAATTTCCCAAAATTTGTAACTGCCATTAGCCCAATCATTAATATCCTGTAAACTAGCAACAGAATTAAGCCCAGAACAACTATGGCACCGATAAACCCAAACTGTTCCGTAAAGGCAGCAAATATAAAATCGTTATGAGATTCTGGCAAAAACCCCAAATTAGTCTGTGAACCCTTACCGAGACCGTTTCCAAGCCAAAAACCGGAGCCGATTGCGATTTTAGACTGATTTAAATTATAACCGCTGCCAAGAGGATCTTCACCCTGATCTAGGAATGAAAGAACCCTTGCTTTTTGATATGGCTTTAGAACCATAAACCACGCTCCGGAGGAAATAATAGCGGTAATTAATAACAGTATCAATAAGTGTTTCCGGTTTATGCCGGCAGCGATGAGAAGACTGCCCCAGATCAAACTTAATATAATTGCGGATCCAAGATCCGGTTGATTAATTATCAGCACTACTGGAATAATAAAATAAAATCCAGACGCTACAATATGCTTGAACTGATAAATATGAATGTGTTTTTGTGAAAAATATTTGGCCATTAGAATAATCAGGCATAACTTTATCAGCTCAGCGGGTTCAAAGGTAAAATTGCCGAAAATTATCCAAGAATTAGTTCCTCTTATTGATCCCGAGAAGAAGGTGAGGCCGAGCAAAACTAACGAGCATAAGTACAAAAAAATAACAATTACCGAATAATTTCTTAGGTACCGATAATTAAAAAATGAGAAGAATATCATTACAGCTAAGCCTATGGCTATAAATACAATCTGCTTGCTAAACAAAGCGTTGTGAGCACCGACAACCCCATACATATTAATAATGCTTATTGTGCAAATAATTAAAACAGAAGACAGTAAAGTAACGTCAACCTCGCTTAAATATAACTTAATTTTTCTTAAGACTTTAGTTCTATTCACGATAGTTCTTTATATACCAAAAAATGGTCCCGATTTGAAGACCATCAAAGCAAATCGAGGATCCGCGATTTTATAAATAAAATCGGGACATTAATGCCAATTTAAAAGGCCGTGCATAATATAGCTAAACAATTAATATTTCTGAAATTTTTCCACTTCTGAACCGTATCTTTTTATAAAATTTGAATTTTCAAAAAGATTAGTTACCGGTTTTATTTCTATTGAAACGACTTCACCCCCTATTGAAAAAGGCCATGTAACTCTAAAGTGTCTTTCACTCCTTGCCAAAAATGTCCTTATCTCTGACTTATTAACGGCAATAATATCTTTTTTTGAATTTCGAAGAACTACACCTACATCAACTGATTCAAACTCAAAATCAGAATCGTTAAAGATAGTAGCATCGAGCGTATTCAACCGGCCATCGGAAGAAGTTTTATATTGCTGGTTTCTTACGATTAAATTCATACCCTCGAGCGACTCTATCTTCTGCCATTTAGCGCTTTTTATCTTAAATTCTGTTCTCAAAATATTTTTTTCAGTAGTAATGAAGGTGATGATAAGATATTTTGTCTGACTGGGGAGAATATAAAATATCCCCTCCCTCTTAGTAAGCGTTGTACCGCCTCCGTTAGATAGAGTTAGCTCATAAGTAACCTCAGAAGCACCAAAATCTTTATGCGGATTAACGATCTCGGCAACAAAATCGTAGTCATTATCCCCCGCTTCTATGAGCTCGGTTGAGACGACTTTGGGCGGGTCGAGGTCAGGCTCGCAATAATTCTGACAGGCAAATAATCCGCAGTCAATTCCCTCCTCTTCTCCATTCTTGGCCCCATCAGTACAGGTTGGTGTCGGCTGAGTCAACTGCCTGGTTCCATAACCAAACAAAAAGAAAACAGCCAGAAAAACAACAGCTATTATAATCCGACGCAGTAAACGAGGAGCCAAAGCCATAACTCTAGTATATCGTCCCGATTTCTTTTATGCAAAGCATAATTAAGAAATCGGGGTATCTGGTATTTTGTATCTAGTATTGTAAAAAAATAAAAATCCCCAGCATCGCACTTAGGGATTTATGGTAAATTAGGAAATCTAGCCCCTTGAAACTCTACTGATTCGAGAAGATAGCATCTGAAGGTGTCCAACCATAAATTTACGTTCCGCGTTCCTTGGAATATACAATTCAGCGCTGACGTCTCCACAGTGAGAAAAGATAAAGACATCTTTAGCCCCGATTACAGGCTTGAGGTCAATAATAAACCCCTGAGCCCACTTGTATTGGGTATTGGGCTTGAACTGAATTTTAAATTTCATCATTGCTATCTCTCCTCGCAATCCTAAACTGTACTTAGAATAACACTTAATAAACAATTGTCAACTAGGGCTCGAGCGAGGCGCCTCATTGCAAGTGGAGCACAAAAATTAAAAAGTATTTCTTACGATCACTGTAGGGCGACTACCTACTTTCGCCAAATAAGTTTGACTATCATGGGCCATGAGAGATTTCACTTCTGAGTTCGGAATGGGATCAGGTGGAGCACTCTCGGCATAGTCGCCTTATAGTAACAACAAGAAATGCTTTTTTGATTTTGCGGTATAAGTTTTAAAATAATCATTCTTAACAAACGGCCCTACTTCGCTCCTATCGGAGCTACGAAGGGCTTAATTTGCTTCGCAAAATAAGAAATTGTGTGAACATTACTCAATAATTTTTTATGATTTATTAGTAGCTCTCGGCTGAACGTATTACTACGCTTACACCTGAGCCCTATCAACCTCGTAATCTGCGAGGAATCATTGGACTTGCGTCCTGATACTTAATCTTGGAGCCTGCTTCGCGCTTATATGCTTTCAGCGCTTATCAGAACCGAACATAGCTACCGAGCACTGCTCTTGGCAGAACAGCTCGTACACCAGAGGTTCGTTCAGTCCGGTCCTCTCGTACTGAGACCAACCCTCCTCAAGTATCAACGCCCGCACCAGATATGGACCAACCTGTCTCACGCTTCTTTAGTTTATTAGGTTTTAGCTATTAGCTTTTAGGAAATCCTTAAGAAGCTAAAAATCTAGAAGCTAATTACTAACTATATCTCTTATTACTAAGAGCTTGGACTATACCACCGGCCAATGCTTCGCATTGGAATTAACAATTTTCAATTATCAATTTCCAATAAAAACAATGGTCGATCGACGTGTTAAGTTATGATATATCATAACTTCTCCTGCATAGCTTTACGCGACGCAGGAAGTCTCTACGGGGTCATTCCGTTCAAATTTTTGGAGTCCAATCAATGTTGACATTATTTTACAACATGTTAAGATACCTCTATTATCCTAGATAGAGAGGCTTCGATGACTTATTTGCTGACATTTCTATGTTTTCCGCTGCTTTTACCGATTCTGCTTGTTATTCATGGGCTAACAAGCGGAAATAGAAAATTTAAGCAAATTAGTAATATATTGTGGGATTAACTTGGAAGTTAATCCATTTTTTTTCCAAAAATTTGAACGGAAGACTTCCCTCGGAATTGTCCTAATAATACAGGTATGAATTTATCATGACTCGCTACCGCTCATCACTCATTTACCAATTATCATTTACCATTTGCCAATGATTTACCATTTGCTCATTTAATCATTTCATAAAAATGACAAATAAAACAATGATAACTTAATGGAAATTGATAAATGTAAAATGATAACTTGAGTGGCGAACAATAGTGAGCCACGACCCCGAATCATCGGGATTAGGATTTCTCCGATATGAGTCGATTTTTTCAATCTAGATTTCTCTAGCCCCGATTTTCATTTATGAAAATCGAGGGTCCTCGATCCCTTCTGGAATCGGGAAAAGCCGCCGTTTTCCAATAAGATTCATATCAAAATCTTATCGAATTATTTTACATCCCGTTAGAAGTAGGTCGTTCTTAAACGACCGTTAGTTCTAATCGGGACCTCGTGTTCAATTTATTGACGGTTTGACATATATTCACAAAATTGTGAACAACTCTGCTATTACTAGCAGTATAGACTATACCTTTCCGATTTTCCGATAAAACCGGACTGACGTTTCGTAATGACTAAAGAGTCATTACCCTATCTCTATTTGAGATAAAGTCGTTACGGGGACTGACAATCTTATAGTTCATTGATGGAATAATATGGGGTTGAACAATATTCATAAATTTCGGCATTTCGTAATAGCCAATGGCTATTTTGAATTTACTCCGATCTTTTACTAATGTTGTTTTAATCGCGAACTTATCACGAAACAAATCCCGTATTATCTCTTGTTCTTCGTTTGAAAAACAATGAGTATTAAGAGTTATATTACTGCCATTATTTGAACCATCGTCCATATACCAAATCACTAGACCGAGAGGATCTAATATTTCTATCAAATCTCTTGGCACGACTTTGACATTATTTTGATAAAACATTTTATGTACTAATCCCAAAGCTTCGTTGCTTTGAGTATGAAAATACCAAGAATAATGATCTTTGTTGCGTTTTGAGTCATGCCAGACTTTGGTAAATCTGGGGCCTCTAACAACAAAGTTCTTCAATTTATTGTATTTCCAAAATACATAATCTTTTTGTTTATCGGATTGATGGATTCTTAAACGAGCAGTATGTTTTGCTCTTATACTTTTTGAGCGGCACTCCAAACGAGCATCGCCCAACAATGAACCAAGGATCAACTGAAGTTGATCATACGGAAAAATTGATTGTAGTCTTCCCACGATATTATCCATTACTCAAATTATATCATTTTTCAATGCAAAATTTAAGCATTCGGACTCTACCGTTATGAGTCAGTTTTTACTGGGCTCATGAAGCTTTTACACTTACCCAGCTCGCGTACCCTTTTAATTGGCGAACAGCCAAACCCTTGGGGCCTTCTTCAGTCCCAGGATAGGGCGAGCCGACATCGAGGTGCCGAACACTACCGTCGCTATGGACGCTCGGGTAGTACTAGCCTGTTATCCCCGGAGTAGCTTTTATCTGGTGATCTTCTCCGCTCCTACGAGCAAGAGTCGGTTCACTAACACATACTTTCGTATCTGCGCGACACATCCGTCTTGCAGTTAAGCCGGCTTATGCGTTTGCACTATCGCTGCGATTTCCATCCGCAGCTAGCCGACCTTGATGTACGCCTCCATTACTTTTTAGGCAATTTTGTTTCCTAATTTATCTTAACTTTCCTAGCTTATATCTCATTGATGGTAAAACATATGGCTTAATAATTACAACGAGTTTTTCTACTGTTTCACTTGTTGTAATAAGTTGATAAATTTCAATACTCTTTCTACTTTGTTTTCTTAGTTTCATTTCTATTCCGTATCTTTCTTTCAAAAATTTTATTAATCTTTGAAGTTCTGAAACTGAGAAACTCTGAGTATTGAGAATCAATGCTCGATGACGATTTGATTTAATCGAACCGTCATCCATAAACCATACTGCCATTGCTAATGGTGAAAGCCATTTATGGATCAATTTGGGAAGAATTTTTTTCTTATTCTGATAAAATTGTTGACCATAGAATCTAAAGGCTCCATGGCTCACAGTTGAAAACCAGAATTTTTTATACTGCACACCGCCAAATGTTTGAATCTTTTCTTGTGGTGGAGTTAACACCCATTCTTTAAAAATATCGTAGAGCCAGTCTACATATTCTTTTTGAAGATATGAGTGTTCTATTTTTAACCTATATATTCTTCCATCTCTTGATTCCAAATGTCCATCACCCATAAGAAGTCCGATAAGAACCTCTTTCTGAAGATCACTAAGTTTAAGGGTTTTTTTATAACTCTCGATTATATTTGATCTCATTTTATTAGGTGATTCTTGTGAATCCTTATAGTCGCCTATAAGTTCAGACTATATCATCCTCCTTTTATAGGGAGTTTCAGCGTATAGTCGTTGAGGGGTCATTCCGTTCAAATTTTTGGAGTCAACTTGTTGACAAAAAAAAGTTATTTTGATTTATACATTAAGTTAGTTCTTTTGTGAGGGAAATTACTATGATTCAAGCACGCGTAGAAAGATATGCTATTGGCAAAGTAGTTGATCACCTAGCAAAAACTGGCACCATCTTCTCTGTTAAAACAATAGAAAATGGCAAAGCATTTCATATCAACTTTGAAGGTGTATTAGATCCAACTATTGATGCTGTTTCCTTCAACGTTAACTCTCTTTACACATTGCAAGATATGAATTTACTAAATGGTTGGGCTATTGGATAGATTTATCTAATAGTCCTTTTATTTTCCAAAAATTTGAACGGAAGACTTCCCTGCTGGTTGACTGCGTTTAAAGATTTTCACCTTTCGACGAAAGGTACTTCAAACCCTGCATTCATTTAAGAAACAGTTGTTCCAGCATACAGCTGAATTTGCGTCTAATATTGCTATTAGACCGCCCCACGCGGTTAAGTAATAAACCGCCTTAAGGCAAGTGCCCCACTTAAACTGCCCGCCAGGCACTGTCTCGACCCAGCCCTCTAGGCCTGTGGCAAATTTGTGGAACGATAAAACTCCAATATTACTTGGAAACTTTACAGTCCCTCATGCCATAAGCTTAGAGGGCAGGGCCGGTTAGAGCTACAAATCGTTAAAATGAGTGTTTCATTAGCGGATCCATCACATCCGAAAACGTGACTTCAAATCCTACTCACTACGCTACGTATAACAACTCGTAGACCAATACCAAGCTACAGTGAAGCTTCCGGGGTCTTTCCGTCTTGGTGCGGGTAGTCAGCATCTTTACTGACATTGCATTTTCACCGGGCTATTGGCTGAGACAGTCCCCCAGTCGTTACGCTATTCATGCGCGTGGGAACTTACCCCACAAGGTATTTTGCTCTGATTAGTTATCAATTTTCATTGACGGTCTTCATGACCCTGCATGTCGCCATGCAGATCGGACTATATCTTTCCATCGCGTTCGTTCAACGTTAGGATCTGACGTATAGTCTCTGAGGACTTCCGCTCAAAATTTATTTTAATGACATCCTTGAAAGAGGCAAGTAATTTGACTTGCCTAATACTATTTATTTGACTCCAAGAGTTTCTCGAATTCGTCTGCAAATTCTTCAAACATTTCTAAAGTATTCAGAAGTTTTTTCTGTCGATTTTGATCTTTAATCTTTGCGATTTCTTTTCTAGCTTCTTTAGATTCTCTTCTCATGTTAGCTAACCAAGTCGCATGTTTAAGATCTGTCACAGTTTTCTCCTTTCTTGTGAAGGATTTTTCCTTCAAGGATGTCACTAATTTTTGAGCGGGTTGCCTGCTGATTGTCCGTTGACTCGCCGTAGCTTTATGCGTAGGCAGTCGCACCCATTGCATTTTCACCGGGCTATTGGCTGAGACAGTCCCCCAGTCGTTACGCTATTCATGCGCGTGGGAACTTACCCCACAAGGTATTTTGCTCTGATTAGTTATCAATTTTCATTGACGGTCTTCATGACCCTGCATGTCGCCATGCAGATCGGACTATATCTTTCCATCGCGTTCGTTCAACGTTAGGATCTGACGTATAGTCTCTGAGGACTTCCGCTCAAAATTTATTTTAATGACATCCTTGAAAGAGGCAAGTAATTTGACTTGCCTAATACTATTTATTTGACTCCAAGAGTTTCTCGAATTCGTCTGCAAATTCTTCAAACATTTCTAAAGTATTCAGAAGTTTTTTCTGTCGATTTTGATCTTTAATCTTTGCGATTTCTTTTCTAGCTTCTTTAGATTCTCTTCTCATGTTAGCTAACCAAGTCGCATGTTTAAGATCTGTCACAGTTTTCTCCTTTCTTGTGAAGGATTTTTCCTTCAAGGATGTCACTAATTTTTGAGCGGGTTGCCTGCTGATTGTCCGTTGACTCGCCGTAGCTTTATGCGTAGGCAGTCGCACCGATCACATTTTCACCATTTCTGGTAGTGTCGGATTCAATCGGAGTTTCCAGCAAATAGTCCCCTTCTCCACTAAAGTTTCGAAGGGTCCTCCGAAGCTCTTTCTTAAGAGCGAAGGAGGAAGATTTTATAAAAGCAGCTGAATATCCTACTTTTAGACAGTTATAGTTACTGCCGTCGTTCACCGGCGCTTCGGGCTTCCGCCGTGACTCGCTACCGCTCATCACTCATTTACCATTTAAAATTTATCATTTGCTAATGATTTACCATTTTCTCATTTAGCCATTTCAGAAAATGATAAATGAAACAATGGATAATTTAATGGAAATTGATAAATGTAAAATGATAATTTGAGTGGCGAACAATAGTGAGCCACGACTTCAACCGTTAACGTTCCGGCACCGGACAAGCGTCACCCCGTATACAGCGCCTTTCGGCTTAGCACGGAGTTGTGTTTTTGATAAACAGTCGCCAGGGGCTCTTTTGTTGCATCCAGCCGTAGATTTAATTTTCGATCAAACTATTTTTTATTCGATTTATTAACCAACGTTTATTACTTCCGTGTTGTTTAAGTTTAAGCTCTTTATCATCAGCATCTTTCTTGTTTCTGTAAGCTTCAGCGTACACTAAAATCCATTCGCCACTTTTTCTTTTTGTGGCTGTTTGCTGACCAGAATTATGCTCCGTCAATCTTCTTTTTAGATTACTAGTTTTACCTATGTAAATTTCTCTAGTTTCACTATGTTGTATAACATAAACACAAAACATATCTACACGAAATCATAAATCGAAAATTAAATCTACGGCTGGAAGGTCTTATACCGAAGGTACGACCACTTTTTTGCCGAGTTCCTTAGCCAATAATCACCCGTTCGCCTTGGTACATTTATACCAGCCTACCTGTGTCGGTTTTGCGGTACGTGCACTCATATATTAATCGTAGAAACTTTTCTTGGAGCACTCTTCAACCGAATCCCATCTTACGATGGTTTCTTCTATTTTTGAGTTTGCCTTGCGACATCTGCCGGATTTTCCTGGCAGACAACTCTACAAATGGAAAACGTCAAATCCAATAATGCGCTCGGTCTTATATCACCCGTCATTTCTTCGAATATATAAGTGGGGCCGGAATATTAACCG
>MGKQ01000001.1:105005-143635 GCA_001795735.1 Candidatus Yanofskybacteria bacterium RIFCSPLOWO2_02_FULL_41_13 | reverse complement strand
CAACCGTCGGAGACTGTAACGATGAAAACGATGTCCTTGGCTGGGATCTAGGAGTCTTCTCTTGTACTGCCGATGATTCATCCGCCTCCTCCTTCTCCGGCATAGAGATCTTCAACTCAGGCGCTACCCCCGCTCTAAGATATGGCTCCATCTCCTATGACGCCTCCCACTTTACGGTAACTTTCACTGACTCAGCTTCTACCGCCTTTGTCAGACTAGACTGGGGATCAGGCGGCCCGGCTTCTCTCTCTGAGAATGAATCAGTATCCGGTTTCTGGGAATTCCAATCCGGAGCCTCCTTCTCCAATGACGTAGAATTCTATGACCGATCTAATAACTCCATGTTTGCCATCTTCTCCTCCACCTCACTGGGAAGATTCGGATTAGGTGATACTACGCCTGAAGCGTATTTTGAGATAGCGTCCGCATCAGGAATAACAGCCAGTATCTCAAATACATTCTTTGTCGATGGAGGGAATCAAAGAGTGGGGATAGGTTCTTCTTCTCCATTCTATAAACTAGCCGTCATCGGTACCTTCCTAGCTTCCACTTCAGTCGAAACCAGAGGTATCAATGCCACATCATCTTTTGCCGGAGGATTTAGAGTTCAAGGTGGAGCCATAAATCATGATTGGGCTACTGGCCAAACCTCAATCGATAGCTTAAGGCTTGGTCAATTAACCTTTGACGATAACCCAGGAACCGTTGTTTGGGTAGATGCAATCGTAAGTGCATCCTCACCAATCGACAGAGTTCATCGATATATCGCCCAGCTTAATGGCGAACCGTTTATTAGCGTCTATGCTCAATCAAATGGTTCTGGCGGTCTTGTCAGTCAAGGAGTGGGAATATTCACTGCTTCTCCGTCGGTAGAACTTGAAGTATCCGGCACTGCTTCCATATCCTATGCCACATTCACAAACGCGATTAACGTCGGCCTCGGTTCTACTGTGGCCACCGTCTCTTACTCAAGATTCGGCACCTCAACAGTCTCCCTTCCCGAATCTAATTGGATTACTAATGCTTCTGACTTATTAATCTCTTCTGACTTGTATGTCGTCGGCAGTATTTCCGCCAACATCGCAAGTGCCTCAAAAATATTTGTTAGTTTGCTAGGAACAGTTTCGACTAATGCCGTTTGTCATCCAACTGCCGGCCAGACAACCGGTCAGGAGCTAGTTGATTGCGATCCAACAGCCGGAGACTATATGGAGATATACCCAACGAGTGATTATCTCGAGCCGGGAGACCTTGTGGTTTTTGATGAATCTAAGTTTACCTTTACTAAAAAAGGCGACAGGATAGCAAAGATAACCAAAACTCAACAAGCGTATGATAGTTATCTGGTTGGAGTTGTTTCGCTTGCCAGTCAATCGAGCGATTTCAATACCATAGGAAGAAACTTTAAAGATGGAGAGCTACAGCAGCCAGTCGCATTGTCAGGTAGGGTTAAGGTAAAAGTATCTCTTGAGAACGGTTCAGTTAAAGTTGGAGATAGATTAACGGCTTCAAGTATTCCGGGTGTAGCTATGAAGGCAACAAGGGCAGGTATAGTTGTTGGTATTGCTATTGATTCGTCAGAAGGATTAATTTCTTCCGGTTCTTACGGTATGGTAATGACTTTTGTCAGTCCCGGTTACTGGATACCCGATCTTGCCGATGCTGAGATTATGCAGAGTGCTTCAACCAGTGTCGAAGCTATATATGAAGGAATGTCGGTGAGTGATTTATTCGGCGCAATTATTACCAAATTCGCCAGTATGTTTGAAATAGTATTTGAGCGGGGGATTATAAGAGTGGCTAACCTTATCAGCGACAAGCTTACGGCTAAAGAGTTATGTCTTGAAGATGTCTGCGTTACCCGAGATCAGTTGAAAGCGTTATTAGATGCAACCGGAGTTCCTCAGCAGGCGACGTCCCTACCGTCTCCTTCGGCAACACCGGATTCGACAAGCTCACCGCAGGCCGATCCATCAGTAAGCCCGTCTCCTTCACCGTCGTCGACACCGGATCCTTTAGTTTCATCATCTCCGACTCCGTCGACAAGCCCGTCTCCTTCGCCTGCTGTCTCAGGATCTCCGGCTCCATCGCCGCCTCCTTCGCTGTTGATAGTAAGGGATCCTTTGGCTTCGCCATCTCTGACCACGACTCCTAATCCGACGCCTGAATTAACTCCCCAGCCTTCAGATGAGCCTACGCCAGAGTTATAAAAATAAACTTTACCAAAGTAAAGTGGATAGCACTACAATAAAAAGATATAATAAAAGGAGGGTAAATTATGGGGTTATTTAGAATATGATTAAACTTAGAAGAAGAGTTATTGATATAATTCCACCAAGGGGGTACTCAGCGGGTGATAACAAAAAGACCGACCAAAAAGCCGATAGCTTTTCGGTTAGCGATATAATCGGTAACTTGGTGGCTGAGCCGATGAGCTATCAGGAAGAACTTGAGGCGCTTTTGAATACAGAGCAAGACCCAGTAGTGGAGTTGGCAAAAGCGGGGGCAATATTGCCAAAGGCAATGGAATCTGGAATATCGAATCTAGAATCTGGAATTTCAGAAGCCGATGATCAAAATTCAAAAGTTAGTGACGATTTTTATAAGAAGATAATTTCTCACATACATGCGCCAGTTGTCTCAAGTGTTGCCAATTTGTCTTCATTCAAATCTCTACCTGTTAAACCCAAAGCCTCAATTGCCGGTTTTATCGTCGAGGAAAAGATAGTCGATTTTTATCAAAACCCGCCGTCTGGATCTGCTGTTACGATGGGCACCATCGCAGATGCGATGGTGCCCATCGTAAGTTCTAAAAAGTCTTTTAACTTCGCTCCGCCGAAGAAAAAAAGATTTTTCAAGCTACTTTTTTTAACATTGGCGGCAGGCGGTCTTTTTAGCTATGGCCTGACATTAAAAAATGAGCTGGTCAGTGACAGCTCAATGGCCATTCAGAACCTTGAGCAAGCCCAGCAAAATCTAAAGGATTTTAACTTTGTCGAAGCGGCGGCTAGTTTTCAGAAGTCTTATGATGATTTTGCCGAAGCCGGCAAGAGTCTTAATTTAATGGGTGCCGGAATTGCCGGAATATTTGGTGATTTGCCTGGTGTCAGTAAAATAAGTTCGGCCAAAAATATGGTTGAAGCCGGAAAACTTCTAGCCAGCTCCGGACAGGCCATGTCGGAGGCATTAAACGCGCTTTCCCAAACGGGCTCCATATTAAATCCTCACGACAGTCACAAAACAAAACCCCTCACTATAGTCAGGCAGATTAAGGACGCTCTCTTTCTCTCGACCCGCAATTTTGAAAAAGCTAAGGCCCTGATTTCCGATATTGACGAATCTGCTGTGCCTGAAGATAAAAGAGCCAGCCTTATTGATTTTAAGGAAAAAATTCCATTGATTGAAAAAATCTTGGCCGATGCCGAAAGCTATACGGACTTTCTCGAAGGAATTATAGGCGTAGATGAACCTAAAAAATATTTAGTTCTTCTCCAGAATTATTCGGAGCTTAGGCCGACCGGTGGATTTCCGGGCACTTATGGAGTGGTTTCTTTTTCAAGCGGGGGATTGTCGGATTTTTTTGTTGATGATGTATATAATCTGGACGGCCAGTTAAAAAAAAATATCATTCCGCCGAAACAGCTTCAGCATATCACGCCGACATGGGGCATGAGAGACTCAGCTTGGTTTATTGACTTTCCAACCTCAGCCAGAAAGGCAATGTGGTTTTTTTCGCAGGAAGCCGGCTATAAAGTTGACGGAGTAATCGCTCTCAATCCCGACATCGTTGCCGGAATCTTAAAAGTCGTTGGTCCTATAGCCATGCCGGAATACGGACGGACTCTTACGGCTGATAATTTTCTGGCGAATATTCAGGAAGAAGTTGAATACGGCGAAAATCGGACACAGCCAAAATCAATCGTCGTTGATTTTGCCCCGAGATTGCTTGAAAAGTTATACTCAGCCGGTTCTGATGATTGGATGAAGATTTTTAGCGGTTTGATGGCCGGATTAGAGGAAAAAGATATGATGTTTTATTTTAACGACAAAGATTTGGAAAAATTTGCCGTTAGTAACGGTCTGGGTGGTGAAGTAAAAAATGTGCCGGGCGGCGATGATTATCTGACCGTGAACTTCTCAAATATTAAAGGTTCCAAAACTGATATAGTGACGGATAATTATATTGAGATAAACTCACAACTTACGACCAACGACTCACGGCCAGTTATTAAGCACAGGGTTACAATTACTCGAAAGCATAACGGCGGAGATGAAGAACATGGATTTTATAACCGCCAAAACCCGGCCTACGTCCGCATCCTCCTTCCTCCAGAAGCAAGGCTTCTGGAAATGTCAGGAAATGATTTACCGAATTTCAAACCCCTAGTTAATTATGGCCAGCTGGACTTTTTAAATGATCAGGACATCAGAAGTCTTGAATCCACTTTTTACTTTGATCCCGTTCGAAGTCTCGCTCGTGCCGAAGGCACGAGTCCTTCGGACCTCGGCGAGGCTACTTCGAACGGGATTGACAAAACCTTCGGTGTCGATAAATTTGAAGAGGCAGGTAAACAAGGTGTCGGCTTCTGGATGATAACTGAACCCGGGGAGACTAAGAGGATTGAGTTTGAGTATTCCGTGCCCTTTGACGGAAGTAGTTACAGTTTTTACTTTCAAAAACAGCCGGGCATGGATTGGAAGAAGTTTAAATTTACGGTTAAAAGCTCAGACGACTTTAGGCTAGCCGATCCTATTCCGTCTTTAAATAAAATCGGGGATTTGTATGTACTTGAGACGGAATTGAAAAAGGATTTTGAAATAAATATTAAATTAAAATAATTATGCCAAAATTTGAAAAACCGCCAAAATATGTTTATAGCTTTGAAACCGATGATGGATTTCCTGACTTGAGCCAGATTTTTGATAGGGAAACACATCATTTAAGCAAAAATTTCATCAGTACAATGGCAAGGTTTCCGGATAAATTAAGGCCAGAAGTTATGGCAAAAGGCGAGAAACATTTATGGTGCAAGCCCTGCAAGGAGGCTATTGAGGCGGTAAGAGAGGAGTATAAAGAACCTGAACAGCAGTTATTAAAAGAAGAGTAATATGACCAGGAGCAAGAAAGCAAAAAATCAAAAAGCCCCGATACTAAATCGAAGCTTCTTGAGCGTGGAGCCAAGGGGAATCGGACCCCTCTACCCGAGCGTCAACCACGGGTTCCTCACCTTGAGGTGGCCCCTTAATGCTCCACGTGCCGTTATGTTATCAAAAATTGATCTAAAAGAAAAACCGAGAGGTTATCTCGGATTTTCAGGGTTAGATCGAACCCGTGGTTGACATTATTAAGTATAGCAAAACCGCATATAAAGTCAATAGCAGCCTTGTTGATAAAGTAAAATTATGAAGAGCTTAATTGAATGAGGAAGAAATCAAAATTTAAAATTATATTAATAGCAATGGCTGTGGTCGTTATCATAGCCGGATTTTTTGTTTTTAAAAAAGGTTTGGATAACGGTACAGTTTTTAACGACATTAAATCGGGATTTTCTAACGAGGATACGTCTAACGATCTAGTTTCCAGAGTGGAAGAAAGCAAATCATCGCTTTCTGATTTGCAATCGGGCAAGAAACAAACCTATACCCACGCAGAAATCGGATTCTCTTTTGATTATCCGGAAGGATACAACATAGGTGAATTTAGCGATGGGCTTGATGGGGAACAGCAGTTGTTAGTTCAGAAGGATAGCGTCGGGTTTCAGCTTAAAATTACTCCTTTTGAGGAGGATGTAACATTGACTGAAGAAAGGATTGAGGAGGATGTCCCGGATATTGTTATCAACGAGCCGATACAGATTAAGGTTGGAGAGGCTATAGCTTTAGCTTTTCTGAGCGAAAGTGAGTCCCTGGGCCAAACCCGCGAAGTCTGGTGGGTCTATCGGGGGTATCTTTACCAGATCACAACCTATACTGAATTTGATGAAACGATGGTCAAAATTTTAGAAACCTGGCGTTTCTAAAATTTCAATAACCAAGATACAAGAGACAATAACCAAAAAAGAATAACAATAACCAAAAACAGTACAAAATATGCATGAATTTGATTTAGAAAAAAGGACGACGGAGTTTGCCAAACAAGTTATTAGATTATGTAAAGAATTGCCAAAAAATTCCATGAATAACCGTTTGATAGGCCAAATTGTTGGTTCCGCCGGTTCGATAGGGGCAAATTATCGAGAAGCAAATGACGCTTTAGGTAAAAAAGACTTTATTCATAGGATCAAGATTTCTCGTAAGGAGGCAAAAGAGACGATTCATTGGCTAGAATTAATCGAAGTAGCTAATCCAGAATTTACTGATAAAATTACAAGTATAAAAAAGGAAACCGAAGAACTTAAAAATATTCTGTCATCTATAATAAATAAATTTCAAAAGTAGGCTCCATGGGAATGACCAAAATACAAAATAAAATAACCAAAAGATTCGGCCGGGGTCATCTATTTAGGTTTTGGAAATTGAATATTGGAATTTGTTTGGTGTTTGTTTCTTGTTTATTGGTTATTTTAAGCACCTCTAACGAGGTGCAGGCCGCCACAACAATCTCTCGTCCCGTCAACAACCTCGGCCTCGTCGGTTATTGGAACTTCAACTCAGGAAAAGGTACTGCCATCGCTTGGGATTTATCGGGGAATGGCAATAACGGAAAACTTACTACTATGGATCCCGCTACTGACTGGGTTGATTCAAAATCCGGCCTCGGCACTGCCCTGGATTTTGACGGGAGTAATGATTACATTGCCGTGGAATCATTAGATGCATCTTTATGGACAAATAACACGATTTCTTTCTGGTTTAAACCCGGCGTGGCGTCATTAGAAGACCGATACATCTTTTGGATTAACGCAAATCCTGTCGCGATAACTGAATATGTTTTTGTACGATTTACTGGCGGTCAGCTTTTTCTTGATGTTAAAACAGGAGGAAGTGATTATAATAGTACTTCAAATTGGACAACATGGACAGCGGGAACCTGGTATCACGTTGTGCTTATCTTCGGCACTGGTCAGAGAAGGATATATATTAACGGTGTTTTAGACTCGACCAATACACAAACCAACTCAGCTAGTTTATTAACTGGGGCTTCTTCGGTAGGGTTAACTTTAATGTCAAGTAATTTTAACGGTACCAGGCCAAGTAGTCCGGTTGGTGCTACGTTGGATGAATTCCGTATCTACAACCGCGCGCTTTCGGCGACAGAAATCAAACGTCTCTACAATCTCACTCAACCAAAAATCGCCACGGTTCCGATTTCAAACGGCCTCGTCGGTTATTGGGATTTTAATTCAGGAAAAGGAAAAGACATCGCTTGGGATTTATCAGGCAACGGGAATAACGGCCGGTTGACCAGCATGGATCCAGCTACTGACTGGGTAGACTCTAAAACCGGTCTCGGCACGGCACTAGATTTCGACGGGAGTAATGATTATGTGGATATGGGAACACCATCAACGCTCAATCTTACATCGAATTTTTCACTGAGTGCCTGGGTTAGAATTTCTACTGTAGCTAATGCCAACCAAATCATTTCAAAAGGATACGATGCACTAAATACCCAATGGGAAATGAAAACAACTACTGCTGGCGGGAATGTGAGTCTTCAGACATTTGTTAATCCTAGTAGTTTTGGTGTTCAGTCTATTAGTACATTATCCGCAAATACGTGGACACATATTGTGGGAACGCGAGATGCAACGACGTGGCGCATTTATTGGAATGGTGTTCTGGACAATTCCAATGTATCAACTGGCCCCACGGCTACAGCTGAAAAAGTTGCCGTAGGAGCAGTGATGTCATCTGGAGCTCCAACACAATTTTGGAATGGCCTCATCGACGAAGTCCGCATCTACAACCGCGTCCTTTCAGCAACAGAAATCAAACGTTTGTATAACCTCACCCAGCCCAAAATCGCCACAGTTCCGCTCTCCAACGGTCTTGTCGGGTATTGGGACTTTAATTTTGGAAAAGGTGGTAAGATAGCTTTTGATAAGACCTCTAACGGCAACAACGGCACCCTGACGAGTATGGATCCTGCGACCGATTGGGTAGACAGTAAATCCGGCCTCGGCACTGCCTTGGATTTTGACGGGAGTAATGACTATGTGAAACTACCCACAAGTACGCTTGTTAATGTTAGCCCATTATCCATATCCGCCTGGATTAAACCGAGCAATTTAAGTGGTGTCGGGGTTATTATTGGAAAAGGTGAGGCTGTTTACCCCGTAGATAATGGATGGGTATTGCGTCGTAGTGGTGCAACACTGGACTTTGATGTCGATACTACAAGTGGACATCCCCTCTATATTCCTAATGGTGATTTGCTCACTGCAAATAAGTGGCATCATGTTGTTTTTACTTGGGATGGCAATGTAACTGGGACAAATGCTAAATGGTATGTTAATGGCGTTAATAAAACTTTAGCTAACATAGCTGGAAGTGGCTCCAGAACTTCAGATTCTGGTTACAGTCCCTATATAGGGGCTCTGTGCAGCGGATGTTACTTTAACGGTCAAATCGACGAAGTGCGTATCTACAACCGCGCACTGTCGGCCGAGGAAATAAAACGTCTCTATCTGCTGGGGAATTGATATTTGAAAGCTGGGCTTTCAAATAAGTTCCAAATGACAAATTCCAAATCCCAAATAAATTTCAATAATCAAAATTCCAAAAGTTTGAGATTTGAATTATTAAAGTTTGGAGCTTATTTGTTATTTGGAATTTGTTTTTTGGTGCTTTCTGCTCCTATCGGAGTAAATGCCGCCGCCACCATCTCTCTCCCTATGAATAATTTAGGCCTCGTCGGTTATTGGAACTTCAACTCAGGAAAGGGCACTGACATCGCTTGGGATTTATCGGGTAACGGGAATAACGGCAAGTTGACTAGCATGGATCCCGCCACCGACTGGGTAGTGGGCAAATCCGGCCTCGGCACCGCTCTAGATTTCGACGGGAGTAATGATTATGTTGATATGGGTGATACTGTTGAGCCTACAACAGCGGCCACATTCAGTGCGTGGTTTAGACTAAGCAGTTTTGGTGTTGAAGACTTAGCCATCATATCTAAATTTATTAGTGCAGACAGGCAATACAGACTAACGATAGTTAATTCTACAAAGATCCTAAAAGTGGAAGTAACAAATACAGCTGGCTCAAGCGATGCCAATAGATCGTCCTCTAGTGCTGTCAGCATTGGCGTCTGGTATCATGTTGTGGTTGTTTTCAATGGAACGGCAGGCACCCTCAACCTTTATTTAGACGGAGTGCTTAATAATGGTGCTTTGGGTGGAACTGTCCCATCTCAAATTAGAAATGGAGCTAATACCCTTAAGGTTGGAGCTAATGCAAATGTCAATACGTTTTTCAACGGTCTCATCGACGAAGTCCGCATCTACAACCGCGCGCTCTTGGCGACAGAAATCAAACGTCTCTACAATCTGACCGCGCCGAAAATCGCCACTGTTCCGCTCTCCAACGGCCTCGTCGGTTATTGGAACTTCAACTCAGGCAAAGGCACTGATATCGCTTGGGATTTATCGGGGAATGGTAACAACGGCCGATTGACGAGTATGGATCCGGCAACGGACTGGGTAGTGGGCAAATCCGGCCTCGGTACCGCTCTAGATTTCGACGGGAGTAATGATTATGTGCAGATTCCCACGCAACCATTTAACTACCCTGAATGTAGTATTGGGTCTTGTATTACAAATAATTACAATTTGACATTTAGTATATGGTTCAGGACTTCTTCTTCTGGCGGTATATTAGGTCAAACAGAAAGTGCATCTCCACCATCTGCTCCAAACGAATATGTACCTGCCTTATATGTAGATTCTGGTGGCAATATTAGAGCCAGCTTTTTCTGGCATGGTGACTATAATCAAAATACCACATCGGGGACAGATTATAGAGATAACAAGTGGCACCATGCTACGGCTATGTATACTTCGGGGGTAGAGAGGCTTTATATCGACGGAGTCGAAGTAGATTCTCAAACTATTAGTCAGGATCCGTATGGAAATAATGGCTATGTGTATCTTCTGGGGGCGGCTTATACAAATCAGTGGCCTTCTACTAACAATTCTTGGTACTATTTCTCTGGTCGACTAGATGAAGTCCGCATCTACAACCGCGCGCTGTCGGCCGACGAGATAAAACGTTTATATAACCTGACTCAGCCGAAAATCGCCACAGTTCCCATCTCCAACGGCCTTGTCGGCTATTGGGATTTTAATTTCGGTAAAGGCGGAGCGATAGCTTTTGACCAGTCGGGCAACAATAGTGACGGCCGGTTGACCAGTATGGATCCCGCTACCGACTGGGTAATGAGTAAACCCCGCCTTGGTACGGCGCTGGATTTTGATGCTAGCAATGACTATGTTGATGTCGGGTCGGGTACATTACTTGATAATCTTGGCCCGGTCACTATTTCTGCATGGATCTATCCTAGGAGCGAAGGAGAGAATGCTAGGAGTGGGATATTGGTGAAAGGTGATGGGAATGGCCCTGGTATCGATGGTCTTGGTTTCAGATTCGGCTCTACGGGTGATGACGGCACAGATCGCACCAATGCTCTTACATTGTTTGTACCTTCTTCCGGTACTGATTTACATGTGGTTGCTAATGATAATACGGTTACTTTGAATAAATGGCAGCATGCTGTGGTTACTTGGGATGGTTCAACTTCTGCTTCCGGCGTTCATATATATATTGATGGTGTTGAAGTTGGGTACCAGAAAACTCAGAGTGCTGGCGGCGTTCAGGACGACGATAATACGGTTAATATGCTACTTGGTATTGGAGTTTTTGGTGCCAATTCAAATACTTTTGATGGGAAGGTCGACGAAGTCCGTATCTACGACCGCGTCCTTTCCACCGACGAAATAAAACGTCTTTACCTCCTTGGCCTCTAGTCTGGTTAAAAGCTCGATCCAAGAGCCACATCTAAGATTGTTAAAGTTATCTTTATACTTTATATTCAACAAAATATGCGATCGCATATTTTGTTGAATAGGATTTGTGTGCTAGGATGCTAGGATAGTTTAATAAAACAGGGGACATTAATGACCGTGGAACTATAGAGAAGACCAAATTATATGGGAATCAATGGAAATAAAACTAAAAATTTAGCTCTGGATATTCTTAGAATAATTGGACTGACGGGAATGGCATTTGTTGCACTTAGCTCCTCGCCAAGAGGGGCAGAGGTTCTAATAAAAGGAATAGGCAAGCATATAGAAAAAAGAAGACTTAAACTGGCCCGTTCTCAATTTAGTAAATATCTATGGTATTTAAGGAAGAAAAAATATATTAAGGTGGTTAAAGAGGATGAATCGGGGATTACTATTAAAATTATTGGGAAAGGAATTGACCGGATAAAGAAATTTGATTTGGATAACCTAAAGATAGAACCAATGGAGAAGTGGGATAGTAAATGGCGGGTGGTTATTTTCGATATTCCGGATAAGAAGAAAAGCGCTCGGGAGGCATTGCGTAGAAAGTTGGAGAATATGGGATTTTATAAGCTACAGAAAAGCGTGTTTATTCATCCGTGGGAGTGTCTTGATGAGATATTTTTTCTAAGAAAAGTTTTTGAAGTAGAGCCAAATGTCAGTGTTCTAGTGGCAGATGCGATTGATGAAGAGATGCGATTACGTAAGCTATTTAATATTTCAACGTTTTAAGCGATCGCATATTTTGTTGAATAATAAAAATGGAACAATCTGGTATAAAAAATATTAGGAACTTTGTTATAGTGGCCCATATTGATCACGGAAAATCGACCCTTGCGGATCGGTTTTTAGAATTGACCGGAACGGTGGAAAAAAGAAAAATGCAGGAGCAATATTTGGACTCAATGGAGTTGGAGAGGGAGAGGGGGATTACGATCAAACTACAGCCGGTTCGAATGACTTACAAAGAGCAAAGAGCAAAGAGCAAAGAGCAAAATAATAATTTGGATATTTTACCTTTTGATTTTTACATTTTAAATTTAATTGATACTCCCGGCCATGTTGATTTTTCATATGAAGTTTCTCGGTCTCTGGCGGCGGTTGAGGGGGCGATTTTATTGGTGGACGCATCAAAAGGAATCCAGGCTCAGACTCTGGCGAATTTGTATCTTGCCGAGGAGCAAGGACTCAAAATAATTCCGGTTATAAATAAAATTGATCTTCCCAACGCCAGAACGGCGCAGGTTAAAGAAGAATTATCTAATCTTCTAGCGGTTGAGCAGGAAGAAATTTTAGAAATTTCAGGAAAAAACGGAACGAATGTAGATAAAGTTCTGGAAAGAGTGGTGAAAGAAGTTCCTCCTCCCAAGATTGAAGATGACGATACGCTGAAGGCTTTGATTTTTGACTCAACATTCGATGCTTATAAGGGAGTGATAGCTTATGTCAGGGTTTTCAGTGGTTCTCTGAAGAGAAGCGAAAAGATAATAACTTTTGCGACAAAAGCCAATGCTGATGTGATTGAGGTCGGTTACTTTACGCCGGCTCTAAAAGTCGGAGATTCTCTCTCGGCCGGAGAAATAGGCTATGTAGCGACGGGGTTGAAAGATCCGGGGCAGATCAGGGTGGGAGATACCATAACGAAATTAAAAATTAGAAGTGAAAAATTAAAAATTTCAGAAACAGAAGCTGAAGATGTTAAATTTAAGCCATTAGAAGGCTACAAAGAACCGAAGCCGATGGTATTTGCCAGTTTTTTTCCAGAAAACGCGGATGATTATGATTTACTGAGAGATGCCTTAGGGAAACTAAAACTCACCGACGCCTCTCTTTCTTACGAGCCCGAATCTTCTGCGGGGTTAGGTCGGGGATTTAGATTAGGTTTTTTGGGCATGCTTCACGTCGAAATAATATCCGAAAGATTAAAAAGAGAGTTCGGGCTAAATTTAATAGTATCAACGCCGTCAGTCGAATACTCTGTTAAATTGAAAAATGGAGAGACGATTAAAATAAGGTCAGCATCATTATTGCCTGATCCGTCAAGAATAGAAAACATATCCGAACCGTTAGTTAATCTGGAGATAATAAGTCCGGCCGGCTATCTGGGGAATATTATGGATTTAGTCTCTCACTTTAGAAATATGTATATTTCAACTGATTATTTAGGCAAGGACACGGTAATTTTAAAATATAGAGTGCCTTTGGCCGAAATAGTGACTGAGTTTTACGATAAATTGAAAAGCGTTTCATCCGGTTATGCATCGATGAGCTATGATTTAGCCGGGCTGGAGCAAGCTGATCTAGTGAAACTGGATATTTTTCTGGCCGGTGACATGATTGAGCCGTTCTCAAGGATTATTCCGAGAGAAAGTGCTTACGGCGTAGGCCGAGAAATGGTTGTAAAGCTAAAGGAGATTATTCCGCCTCAGTGGTTTCAGGTGGCGATACAGGCGGCGATCGGTGGGAAAATAATTGCCAGAGAAACTATAAAAGCCCGCAGAAAAGATGTTACCGGCTATTTATACGGCGGTGACGTGACAAGAAAAAAGAAGCTACTTGAAAAACAAAAAAGGGGCAAGGAGAAGATGGAAGAGACGGGGAAAGTTAATTTATCCCAGGAGGTATTTCTGAAGATGCTCAAGAGATAGCTGATTAGGTTTTAGGTTGCTAGGTGTCTAGGTAATTAGTTTGGCAATTTATTTCGAATTTACCTAGTAACCTAATTACTAAAATCTAAATTGCTAATTTAGTATAATAGAGGAAGGAGCAAAAAGGCGACCATACTGATGGAAACCAAGATAGCAATTACGATAGTAAAAATCCTTAGTAATTTTTTACTTCCGAATAACATATGATACTTAAATCAAAATGGCTACTTATTATTATTATTGTCGGTGTCGGCTGGCTCAGCCTGTCTTCCATTAAGATTAAACTACACAGCGATATAGTCAATAAGGAGGTAGCCGATATTGAGAAAAAAATCCAGGACTTGGAAAAAGAAAATGGAGTTTTGGAGAAGTTTATTGAGTACGTCAAAAATCCCTTGTTTCTGGAAAAAGAGGCCCGGTTGAAATTAAATTACAGGGCTTCGGGTGAGACCGTAGTATTTGTGTATCCTGATGAGGCTGATACTGTTGCCTCTGATTTGGTTGATTTTAAAAAACAGCTGGCCCAGATGCCGAACTATGTTAAGTGGGGGTATTACTTGTTGGGACATTAAATAATAAATTTCTAATTTCTAATTAACCTAACTTCTAAAATTGGAAGCATGCGGGATTCGTATAGTGGTAGTACGTGACCTTCCCAAGGTTAAGGCGCCAGTTCGATTCTGGTATCCCGCTCCAGAGGCTTTTCTTATTAATATAAAAGTGCTTTAATCTACTCATCGCACTTTGAAAAGGAGATACCGGATGAGGAAAGTGACCATCGCGGTATTAATATTATTTGCCTACGTTTTAGTTATTTTGGGTAAATTTTATTTTATCGGATTATCGGTTATGACCGCTGTTATTATTGCCTCAATTTATGCATACCGTTCATCGACGGGGATGTGGCCGTGGGAAAAATTAAGATTAATTGCTACTGGAGCTGGTGATGAGGGGAAGGGGCCGGAAATATCAGAATCAACTCCCAAGGTAACTTTTGATGATGTAGCTGGAATAGATGAGGCGATAGAAGATCTCAATCAGATAGTTGATTTCTTGAGAAACAAAGACAGATATACCGCCGTTGGAGCAAAACTTCCGAGCGGAGTGATGCTGGTCGGACCTCCTGGTGTCGGCAAAACATTATGCGCCAAAGCCATTGCCGGAGAAGCGGGCGTAACTATGATTGAAGTTGCCGCATCTTCTTTCGTTGAAAAATATGTCGGTATTGGTGCCAGCAAGATCAGAGAGTTATTTGCTCGAGCCAAGAGCAAGGCCCCTTGTATATTATTTATCGATGAGTTTGATAGTCTTGGCAAGCGCGGAGAAGGAGATTCGGGCGGTGATCGTGAATATGACCAGACAATAAATCAATTTCTTGTTGAGATGGACGGTTTCTCCAGTAAGGGCAATGTTATGGTCTTGGCCGCTACCAATAGAATAGATAAAATTGATGAAGCCATTTTAAGACCGGGACGTTTTGATAGGACTATCTATATTGATCGGCCCGACGTAAAGGGGAGGGAGGCAATTCTAAAAGTTCATGCTAAAAACAAAACTATGGCGGAGGATGTAGATTTAAAGTATATAGCAAAATTAACACCTGGTTTTACGGGAGCTGATCTGGCTAATATACTTAACGAAGGGGCGATCAATGCCGGTAAAAAGGGCAAGAAGGACATAAGCCAGGAAGACATCCTTGCGGCAAAAGAGAGGATAGTTTTAGGCAAGGAAAGAAAATCTCTGGTGATTGATGCGGAAGACAAAAAAATTGTTGCCTATCATGAATCAGGCCACGCCTTGTTAGCTGTTCTGCTGAAGAATGTCGACCTTTTAGATAAAGTAACGATTATTCCCAGAGACAGAGCCCTTGGTATTACGGCCTTAACTCCCGGGAAAGACCGTTATAATGTATCGAAGGATTTTCTTTGTGATCAGATGGTAATGTTATTCGGCGGGAGAGCGGCTGAAAAAATAGCCTGCCAGACTGAAACAGCAGGCGCTTCAAATGATATCGAAAGGGCAACGGCGATTGCTACGGCGATGGTCTGTGATTACGGGATGAGTAGTGAACTTGGTCCGATCTCAATAAGTGCCAGCCGGAGTTCTTCCGGAATGGGCAATTTAATATTCCAGGAGCAGGCTCAAAATGAAATAATCAAACTTCTAAAAGAATCTTACGCTAAGGCTGAGAAAATTTTGACTGACAATGTAGATAAATTGCATGTGATTGCGAAGTTACTTCTTGAGAAGGAAGCAGTTTCCGGGGAAGAAATAGTTGAACTTGTAAATAAAAAGCCTTAAAAGTCCCCTAATTTGTCATAACTCCCTAGCGCGATGCTAGGGAGTTTTGTTTTAGACAAAGAATTATGATGAAGGCGTAGTTATTCTACTCCGAAGAGTAATCCTGAAGTATAAAACAAAAATAACAGCATCCCGAAGGGTTATTGATAAAACTGTCCAACTTTTCGTTTCTCCTCCTCGGCATAGGAGTGTCTATGCCTTCGTTGTCTTACCTCAATTCGGACAGTTTTATCTGATAACGCGCAGGAGAGATTATGGCAATTTAGGGGACTAGGCTTTTTTAAATTCTGGAGCCACCTCCCAGATTTGAACTGGGGACCTTACCCTTACGAAGGGTCTGCTCTACCAACTGAGCTAAGGTGGCAATAGTTGTAATTTATCAAAAAAAATCGTTTACTTCAATTAAAAAGAGCCGCAGGGCTCTTTAACTTGATGTGGGAATCTCTAGCAGTTTCTTAACTTCTTCTCCGGTCAGAGTTTCTCTCTCAAAAAGTTCGTTGGATATTTTTTCGAGAAGGACTTTATTCTCCGTGAGAAGGTCTTTGGCGCGGTTATATTCATTGTTCGTCAGCCTCTTTACTTCAATATCTACTCTTTGAGCGGTTTCTTCGCTGTAATCTTGCTTTCGGCCTATATCTCGGCCCAAAAATGTATGTTCTTCGGGTTTACCGAAGGTCAGCGGACCAAGATCACTACTGCCCATGCCCCACTCGCATATCATTCTGCGAGCAAGTTCCGTTGCCCGCTCGAAGTCGTTACTAGCGCCGGTTGTCTTAACGCCTTTATTGAGCAGTTCTTCAGCTATACGTCCGCCGTAGAGAATCGCAAGCTGATCTTTAAGATATGGTTCGGAATAATTATGCTTATCGTCTATTGGTAACTGTAGGGTTAATCCCATAGCCATACCGCGGGGCATCACTGTAACTTTATGAAGGGGTTCGGCATTTGGCAATTTAACAGATAGCAGAGCGTGTCCCGCCTCATGAATAGAGGTAATTCTTTTTTCTTCATTACTTACTGCCATTGAACGGCGTTCCGTGCCCATTAAAACTTTGTCTTTTGCAAATTCGAAGTCGAGCATGCGGACAGCTTTCTGATTAAAGCGGGCAGCGTTTAGGGCCGCCTCGTTTATAAGATTGGCGAGGTCGGCACCGACAAATCCCGAAGTCCCTCTGGCGATTACACTAAGGTCAACGTCACTATCCAGTGGTACTTTCTTCACATGAACTTGCAATATACCAAGCCTTCCCTTTAAGTCAGGCCTATTTACCACTACCCGTCTATCAAACCTTCCTGGTCTAAGCAGAGCTGAATCCAATACATCGGGCCTGTTCGTTGCGGCTATAATAATAACGCCTCTATTGCCATCGAAACCGTCCATTTCAACAAGAAGTTGGTTTAGAGTCTGCTCTCTCTCATCATGGCCTCCACCCAAACCGGCGCCACGGTGCCTACCTACTGCGTCTATTTCATCGATAAAAATTATGCAGGGGGCATTTTTCTCTCCCTGCTCAAAAAGATCTCTGACTCTTGCCGCTCCGACACCAACGAACATCTCAACAAACTCAGAACCGCTGATTGAGAAGAAAGGAACGTTAGCTTCGCCAGCTACGGCTTGAGCCAGCAAAGTTTTGCCGGTTCCCGGAGGGCCTAATAACAAAACACCTTCAGGTATTTTGCCGCCCAACCTTTGGAATTTCTGGGGTTCTTTAAGAAATTCCACTATCTCCATGAGTTCTTCTTTAGCCTCATCGATTCCGGCAACGTCTTCAAATGTTTTCTTCTCTTTATCTCGAACTAATTTTGCTTTTGATTTTCCGAATGAAAGGGCCTTGTTGCCTCCTGAATTCATCTGGCGAATAAAAAACCAGAAGAAGCCGACGATTAACAGGATCGGAGCCCACGCCAGAATTACTTGACCAAAGCCTGAGCCCTGTTTTATATAGTTGGGCTTTACATTTTTTTCTTCGAGGGCTTCATTTAATTTTTCAATCAACCCGGGTACGATATAGGACTCAAAGTTTAGGTTAGTACCGGTTGCGTTAGTCTTGAGTCGTCCGGTTATTTGTCCATAATCGGATATGTTGATGGACTCTAGGTTGTCTTTTGCGATCTCTTCGGTCAGCTGGCCGTAGGAGATATTCAAGTATGAGTGTATGCTTGAGGTATAAATTGAATACGTAAGAAGTAAAAGCAGTAAAAGTAAAAGCATCGTGCGAAAACTTGAAGGAGGCGGTTTCGGGACGTTTTCCGGCATAAGTCTTTATGTTTTGTAAAGGTTCTCTGATTGCTTGGATTAAAACATATTTGATTGAGGATGTAAATCCCAATTTGAAATTTTGGAAATTTGGAGTATAATTGAAAAGTGTTTGATTACGCTAAAAATAAAGCTCTCCTGTATGTTTACTCCGGGGCGGGAGGAGTTGATGCCCAGGATTGGGCATCAATGCTTTTAAAGATGTACCAGCGTTATTCCCAGAAACAAGGTTGGGATTTTAAAATTTTGCATCAATCTTTCGGAGAGCAGAACGGCATTAAAAATGCGATAGCCGAAATAACTGGAGACAACTGTTATGATACATTGAAGGGGGAATCGGGCGTACATCGTCTTGTAAGAATATCGCCGTTTTCAGCTAAGAGTCTAAGGCACACGTCTTTTGCTTTGGTTGAGATATTACCGCATATAATATCGAAAGAACTAAAAATAAATCCTAACGATCTCAGATTCGATACATTCAGATCATCCGGCCCGGGAGGCCAGAATGTAAATAAGCTAGAAACGGCGGTAAGAGTTACCCATGGTCCTACAGGAATATCGGTTGCTGTTCAATCTGAAAGATCGCAGGCTCAAAATAAGGAAAAAGCTGTCCAAATCTTATATTCAAGGTTGGCAAAAAAGATGGAAGAGGCTAAAATAAAGGAGTTGTCCGAGATGAAGCCTGAGCTTAGATCAGGTTCAATAGAGTGGGGGAGTCAAATAAGATCGTACGTGCTGAATCCTTACCAGATGGTTAAAGACCATCGGACGGGAGTTAAGTCATCCCAGCCGGATAAGGTATTGGATGGAAATCTGGAGAAGTTTTTAGAAATAAGTTGAAGTTAATAGAAATTAATTGTGATCGAATACAAAGGTGTTTCCACAACTTACGAAGACAGTTTTAGGGCTTTGGATAAAATAGACCTCCATGTTAAAGAGGGCGAATTTGTTTCTCTTGTCGGACCTTCCGGAGCAGGCAAATCAACCCTGTTGAGACTTTTAACCAGAGAGCTTATTCCTGATGAAGGGCAGGTTTTAGTTGACGGGGTTAATCTGGCTGACCTTTCGGGCGGGGATATACCGCTTCTTCGCAGAAAAATAGGGATGATTTTTCAGGATTTCAAGTTACTGTCGAATAAAAACGCCTTTGAAAACGTGGCGTTTGCGTTGGAAGTGTGCGGAGCGCCAGTGGAGGATATCGAGGCCGATGTGCCGAAAGTTCTGGGTATTGTCGGTTTAAACACAAAAGTAAAAAGCTTTCCCCACCAAATGTCAGGCGGAGAAAAACAGCGCTTGGCTATCGCCAGAGCGTTGATTCACAGGCCGAAGATAATACTGGCCGACGAGCCGACTGGAAACCTCGATATGGTTAACAGCTATGATGTGGTAAAATTGTTATTAAAGATCAACGAGCTTGGGACGACAGTGATCCTGGCTACCCATAATGATAAAATCGTGAATTCTATCGGCCGAAGGGTAATTTCGATGGACAGCGGCCGGATTGTCAGAGATCAGGTAGAAGAGGGGAAGTATATACTATAAATTCAAAGTTTAAAAATCAAAACGCAAAATTTATGAATCCCGTACGAAGTCTCGCTCGCGACAAAGTCGCGAGTCCAAAGGACCTCGGCGGGGCTACTTCGTACGGGATGAAGGAGAGTTTAAAAAGAATTTGGTCAACGGGATGGACGAATTTTAAGAGAAACAGTTATTTAAGTTTGGGCACGACCGGAGTGATGGTTTTAGTTTTGCTTTTATTCTCGGCTTTAATAGCAATAAACTTTCTTTCACTGAAAGTTGTCACTTCTTTGCAGGAAAAAGTCGATATTACGGCATACTTTAAGCCTGACGCAACCGAAGAAGAAATAATGAAAATAAAAGAAGATATTGATGAACTGGAAGAAGTTGTTCGCGTTGAATATATTTCACGCGAGCAGGCCCTGGAAGGGTTTAAAGCAAATCACGCCGGAGACGTATTGATACAAGAATCTTTGGCTGAACTAGGCTCTAATCCTCTTCAAGCATCTTTGAATATAAAGGCCACCGAAACTTCCCAATACTCTGCTATCGTCACGTATCTTGAGGCCAATAAATTCAGAAGCCTTATCGATAAAATAAATTTCTACGAGAATGAGCAGGTTATAAGCAGAGTCGAGAGTATCTCCACCGGTCTTCAGAATTGGGGCTTTATTTTAACCATGGCTTTGGCGTTGGTAGCGGTACTGGTTACTTTTAATACAATCAGACTGACAATTTTCAATCAGAGACAGGAGATAGAGATAATGAAATTGGTCGGCGGTTCCAGCTGGCACATCAAAGCTCCTTTTCTGGTTGAGGGAGGATTGTACGGAATGTTCGCGGCAGTTGTAACTCTGGTTATTTTTTATCCAGTTGTTTATCTCGTCTCGCCTAAAATGGAGATGCTAATGCCCAATGCCAGCCTGATGGGGTATTTTGGTTCGAATGCTTTTCAGTATATTATTCTTGTTTTTTCAGCCGGTATTCTCCTCGGTGTTGCTTCAAGTACCATCGCCATCAGAAGATTTCTCAAAGTTTAATTCAAGACCTGCGTACTTCATCGCTCAAACACGCAGGCCTTGATTGTTATCCTCAATTAAAAGCCCCGCTGACGCGGGGCTTTTAATAAAATGTTTTTGTGCTAGTATTGTAACTAGCAATTTAAATTTAAACAATAGGGGGGATAGATATGGGCAAAGAAGACATGAAGCCATCTGTGTCTGCTCTTGATTTTATCGGTATCGATTCAATGCTTAATGACGAGGAACTCAGTATAAGAAATATGGCCCGGGAGTTTGTCCGGGGAGAAATTCAAAAAGATATCGGCAAATACTTTACCGAGGGAACCTTCCCGATGTATGCGATTCCAAGCATGGCTGAGTTAGGATTTTTCGGTGCTACACTGGAAGGTTACGGCTGTGCCGGAATAAGCAACGTCGCCTACGGGCTTATCATGCAGGAGCTGGAGGCATGTGACAGCGGTCTCAGAAGCTTTGCCTCAGTTCAGAGCGCTTTAGTGATGTGGCCGATATATACATTTGGCAATGACGAACAGAAGTTGCACTGGCTACCGCTTCTAGCGAGTGGAAAAGCCATCGGCTGTTTCGGACTTACCGAACCTCAGTTCGGTTCAAATCCGGGCGGTATGCTTTCTTGCGCAGTGCGTGATGGCGACAGCTGGGTATTGAATGGCGAAAAAACATGGATTACCAACGGAAGCATTGCCGATATTGCCATTGTCTGGGCGAAAGACACTGCCAATCAGCAGGTAAAAGGTTTTCTTGTAGAGAAGGGGACGCCCGGTTTCTCAACATCAAATATTCACGACAAATGGTCTCTCCGCGCTTCAATTACTTCAAGCCTGACATTGTCTGATTGCCGAATTCCTTCGGCTAATTTACTGCCTCAGGCGATAGGACACTCGTCTTTTCTGCAATGTCTTACACAGGCCCGCTATGGAATAGGCTGGGGGTGTATAGGCAGTGCGGCTACTTGTTTTGATACGGCCTTAGAATATGTGCGTCAGCGCAAGCAGTTTGGTAATAAGCCTCTGGCATCACATCAGCTGGTACAGGCTGAACTTTCTGCTATGGCAACAGAGATAGCCAAGGCCCAGACACTGGCTCTTCATGTCGGACGCTTAAAAGATCTGGGCAAAGTTAAATTCAGTCAGATATCAATGTTGAAAGATAACAATGCCCGCATGGCTCTTGATGTGGCCAGAAGGAGCCGGGATCTTATGGGTGCTAACGGTCTGACTGATGATTATCCGTTCGGACGCCATATGGCGAATTTAGAGACAGTCGTCACATACGAAGGCACTCACAATATCCATACGCTTATAATCGGCCAGCACCTTACCGGCATTTCAGCTTTTTAATTGAACATACAGCCTCTTCTAGAGGCTGTTCTTTTTATGTCAGATCTTATTATTAAAGGTCTTCTCACCAAGTACAAGAATAGTTTTCACTGAGCGAGCGACTCGTCCTGAACTTTGTTGAAGTAAACAAGTTGAAGTACTGACCATATGGGTCTCCTTCACCAAGGCTTCGGAGGACTAAAAGACGAAGTTGGGATTGCTATTTCACAACTATACTGCTTTTGAAATAAGCCCGATTACTAAGATCCCGGCTGAATTTAAAGCAAATGATAGCGGAATGAATAGTGAGTTTTTCATTTTTGATAAACCGAGCATTGCTATTCCTATCTCATCTGGTAGCGGCGAAGCTATTATTAAAGCTCCGATTAAAGGTACCACCCACTTCAAACCCTTTATCTTGGTCATAGAAGTTAATCTTTCTGATTTTGATGTTTTTATTAGATTCAGCAGATCTTCTGATAATTTATCTTTCACAAAACGGAAGATGAGAAGATCTCCTATTAAGGCACCCAGTCCTCCAATAAGAGCAACGGTGATAACGGAATTTGATTGAGCTATTTCTCCGAGAGCAATAGTAGCCGGAGCGGCAGTAAAGACAGATACGAATAAGATACCGGCAATAAAACTGCCGATAAACCTTACTTCTTGGGTTGAGGTAATTAAACTTTCAAGAGCTCCTGTTTCGGCGAGTATAATGGCAATGAGGATACTTAGGATAACTATTGCCATATCCCTAATTAAGCCGTTGTTCATTAGAGATATTATAGCAGATTACCGGACGAAGTTGGAATTTTAGTTCATGCCCCCGATCTAGGACCTCATAACTAGGGGTATTATAAGGGTTTTCGGGGGTCTTTTGCCAGAGATTAAATGATGCTTCTTGGTCGAGGTAAATAGGACAAATATGACAGTATAAAAAGGGGGCTTGGCGATTGATTGTCTTATTCTACCCACACCTACGCCTTATATTTACTAGCTTCTCGCCTCTATATAGCCTAGTTGGTTGTTTACCCAGATTAGTTTTTAGTCTGATTTTGTTATCTCCCTAAACCGAACGAACGACGAATAGGTTCAATAGCTTGGAATCACTTCAGGGTATATATCTATGTATTCAAAAACGCTGAATTATAGACGAATAAAATTTAAGCAAAACAAAAAGGAGCTGGTCAGGCTCCTTTGCTTTCTTTTACGACCGATTTAGTTAATGAATCCCGCCACCTGGTGATCTGCCAAGCGCTGGTAGGACTGGCACGACTGATACAGCTCGTCGTGTTTGCCCTGGCCTATGATTCGCCCGTCGTCCATCACGATGATCCGATTTGCGTATCGGATCGTCGAGAAGCGATGAGCGATGATGATCGTCGTCCGTCCCTTGGATGCTTGGTTGATCGCATCTCGGATCTCGGCTTCGACTCCGGCATCCAGCGAACTGGTTGCCTCGTCGAAGATAAGAATCGCGGGGTCTTTGATCAGCGCTCGGGCAATCCCGATGCGCTGGCGTTCACCACCGGACAGCTTGATCCCGCGCTCACCGATCAGGGTGTCGAACCCTTTTTCAAGCTTGTGCGAGAACCGACTGATCTGAGCGATCTTGGAAATCCGCTCCAGCTCCTCTGGGGTCACATCCTTAGCTTTCCCATTGAGACCATAGAGGATATTGTCACGAATGCTCCGGTCGAAGAGCGGCACGTATTGTTCTACGATACCGACCTTCTGTCGGAACTTTTCGAGATCGATCACCCGAAGATCCTGGCCGTCGATCAGAATCTGACCCGTCGTTGGATCGCTTGAGCGAACCAAGAGATTGGCCAGAGTAGTCTTTCCGCAGCCGGTCTCGCCGACGAAAGCGATGGTCTCGCCTGGTTCAATGACCAGAGAAATGCCTTGAAGCGCAGGCTTCGTTGACTTCTCCTTGGCTTGAACTGTCTCGAACTCATCATCGTCATCGTGCATCGAGATCGGCATACGGCTGTCGTAGGTGAACGACACGTCTCTCACTTCGATCCGGCCTTGAATCGGATTCAAGAGAACCGGATTTGAGACCACCTTCACGTCGCTTTCCATCGCCAGGAATTCGCAGTACCTCCTGATGGAAGTCCACATCCTGATGATTTGGCGGTGAAGATGTCCGATGATCCACAAGCCATCGAAGGCGTTGCTTGACCAGGCCCAGAAGACGACAATCGTGCCGACGCTGAACCGGCCGTTGTAGACGTAGTAGGCGCCGATCACTATCACGGCTATTCGCGCGACGATGATGACCATCGAGCGAAGATAGGCGTATATGATGAAGCGGAGCCAGACTGGTTTTGCGAAGCCGACCGTTTCCTCGTACTTTGCGTCGGCTTCAGCCCGAGCCTTCTTCTCTTGAGCGTTCACCAGTACATGACTGATGTGTTGAATGATTTCGTTCCGGAACTTGGATTCCTTGTTCCACATCCTCTCCAGCTTTTTCAAGTCCTTGCCGAAGAGATGATTCTGCCAAAGCGTCAGACCCGTGAAGATCACGACGGCAGAAAGGACGATGACGCCCATCGTCAGACTCAGCCAACAGATCGCTGCTGTCATCAAGAGTGCTCGACTTGCCGTCGGTACGATCTCGTAGACAAGCATGAACACCAGCGAGGTGAGCGAGTGCTGGCCCCGGTTGATAATGCTGTACTTCAAACCGGAGTGAAGTGTGTTGTGCTGGCCTACTGAAAGCGTCAGCATTCGAGACATCGTGTGATCGCTCGCCATTTCGTCGATGTTGAACTCAAGCTTGTCGGTCTCGTATCGCTCTCTGGTGTACTGAATCGCCCAGTGGCTGAAGGTCATGATGAACCCAGCCAAGGCGATCAGCCAGTAGGTCTGATGCATCGTCACACCTTGAGTGATGTTGTCGATGATCATGCCTTGAATGTACGGACTGATCAGCATCAAGGCCTGACCCGCCGAGATCATGGCGAGGACCAACAAGATCCTCCATTTGAACGGGCCGAAAATGGCCCATGCCTGCTGAACGAACTGTTTTCTTGTGGACAAGCGATACCTCCCGTAGGTTGTAGGTTTATATTAAAGAGCAGAATCTTCCTTCCTATATTATAACATGCAATAAGATTATTGCAAGTCTTTCAAATTCGTCTATAATTCAGCGTTTTTGAGCGAGGACGGCTCGGCAGGAGGGGGTTGGGGGGAGGAATGCCGAGCCGTCCGAGCGAATCCCGCCGCAGATTTTGCTTCTTGGATTTGTGTATCAGATTTGGTAAAATAATTTCAAAGGTTTGAGAGTGTTCAATTCTGCTGGCATGCCTGGTCTAGGACCTCATAACTAGGGGTATTATAAGGCTTTTCGGGGTACAGATCAGCGAGTGTCTCATTTGATACTCTTAATTCCTCTGCTCAATTCTCCGGTTTTTTCTAGGATTTTTATGAATTCTTTTCTTTCTTCTTCGGTCATATCTTCGGGACTATATCGGACAGCTTGCATGAGGTCATCTTTAAAGCTTTGCATTGTTTCCTCGATTTTCTTAAAAACTAGATCATGCGGAATTTTCTTCTTTCCACCGTATTTAACTATCCACCACCAATACATAGTTTTTACTTTTATTAACGGCCATAGATTGTATTTGATTAAGTTCATTTATGCGATTCCGATATTATCATTGGAAAATCGTCCAGTAAAACGATCAGAGTGTTCCTGTTCACATGATTCTTCCAGTTCAGACAGAACCATCTGTACCGACTTATACGGGCTTACCGGCAGAGAATCAATATATTTATATCTTTTATACTTCGGTTGCCACAAAGTAGCCAGTAGTTTATTTAAATCTGCAGATAGGGAATGTAAAATTTTATTGGCTTGTTCCGGGGTCAGCTTATCAAAATGGCTTAATTTATAGCCAGGGATACGGATATGAACAGTAAGTGGCCAGATTTCATGAGAGAACATTCTTACGGCTGCATGACGAATATAGCCATTTGAATGCTGGAGTAATTGAAAAAACCAGGGGAAAAGGAAATCTGGCTGGCTTTCTTTATCGTGACACCAATAAATAACTGAGGCAGCCATTACAAAATTTTCTTGCCGCCACTCCTCCTGAATCTTGGAGTAAGTATCCAAGGCATTATTAATAACATTATTAATCTCATTGTGCTTACTTCTATCGGGTGAAGCCGTTGCGCTATAAAGAAGTTTTCTTACCCTGCGGGCAGCTAAACGACTGTCATTCTCATTGCTGCTCAAAATTATATCAAAACAGTCTTTGATGGTATTCATGGTATCTATTTTTAGAAGCCAAAATTAGAAAGAGAGCGAACAATATAAAAATATATGGCTGAAACCAGCGCAGAAATAATTGAAATAACATACCATATCCTACGTTTTTCTAACCTGTAGTTAAAATAAACGACGAGCAATGAACCAAAAAAGGATATAGCCAGAGCAATCATGCTAATTTCATTGGTACGATAATATGCCCATGAGAGAAAATAACGTCCAGAAAAAAGCCAATTTAACATGGCCAATAATATGGGGGTTATAACAAAAATAATAAATACTCTTTTGACCTTAGCGTTCATTGAATTATATACTCTATTTTACCCTTATCCGTAGATATCTGCAAAAAGCGTTTTCCACTAATGTTTTCCCGGATCGGTTTTCCTACGATCGGCTTATATATGACGACCGACTCATCTTGTTTCTCGTTATAATCAAGCCGAACTTGCTTATTATCTCCAACCAAGAAAGTCTGGCTAAAATCCTTTGAAGTATTGCCCTCGGGCCATAATTTGAAAACAAGTTGATTGCCAGAAACTGAATGCTCGGTACCGTTATAGCTCACGGAGCTAAAGTTCAGTATTTGCTGGATACCTTCTCGGATAAGGTTAAACTCAAGTTTCATAGTATTTCCGGCTCTATCAATGGCCGTACATGAAACTAAATCGCATGAGAAATCAACCTCATTTAAATCATCGCTTACTGGCAAGAACTTGAATAAGCCAGCATCGATATCAATGCCGACCGATATTTCGATTCCGGTCATATCTATTCCAAAAGACAATGTTTTTACTTCTTCGTTATTACCTGCTCTATCCACGGAATAATACAAGACAACATGCATTCCTTCGTCAGATATATTTATCGGCCCTGTATAGGAAGTTAACGGCTGACCATCGAGAGAATATTTAGTTTCTAAAACTCCGGAATTATCATCAGTCGCCGAAAGCCCAATCGTTACATTCCCGAGATACCAACCGCTTGAGCCGGCTTGACCGGTGATAGTTGCTTGGGTCTCTGGAGAAATAACATCAAGAACGTCATCACCAGATAAAACTGAAACAGCCGAAACACTTTGAATAGTATCATTACCATAATAATCGACGTTTATGCTGGAATCAGAACTTGAATTTGAGACACTGAAATGAACGTCGCCGGACTCTCCAATCGGCACATCGTTAAATACGGTTGTATTTTCTACAATTCCGTTATTATTCCGAGATATTAGAAGATCGAATGAACCAGTGGCCAGGCCATCAGCTACAATATTGTAAGTTTCTCCTATATCAGTCGGAAGAAAAACGAACTTATCGTGACCTATTATTTCATAATCTACACTTGGAACACCATATTCAATACCAGCATTATCGATTGGGCCAGTATGACGACCGTGGGAATCGTAAATATGGACTCCGACGGGACTATGCCAAGTAAGAGTTTTTCCGCTGAAGTCGCATTCAGTAGAATCAGTTTTTAAATTCCCAGATAGTTCTATCGGCTTATCGGATAAAATTTCGAGAATTGCTTTTTTGACGTCCTCTTGACTGGGCATTTCAGCATGATGAGCTTTCTTTAAATAAAACTTCTTTTCGTCTGGAATATTAATATAATCTGAGCTGACTAATGGAACGGTTGTATCTCCTGAAGTATAACCGACATTACTTATCGAGGTATTATCAGATTTTAACTGATAGCCGGCTTGGGTATTCGAGTTACATCCAGCAAAGTTATATACATCAACTCCTGAAAAATCAGTATTTTCCAGATTCTTTGCCCAGAAACTTTCAGCCAAACCCATTATCAATGAACTCGAGTTCTGGCTGATAAGAAAGTCTTTGGTATCCTGATAATTAAGAGGGTCGCTGACATCAGATTTCTGAATGTAACCCAAAAATGAATCGAAGTATTTTTGATTGGGAAGAAGCTGGTGAAGAGCGGGTGAATTCTTGGCTAATTCTTTAAGGCGCTCTTCTTCGAGCCAAGGAATACTAAAATTTTCTCCAGCTAAAATGACCTTGCCAGCCTTAGGCGCGCCGAGGTGAGGTGTGCCAACAAAAATTAATTTATCTATACTATCTTTGCCATAGCTATTTATGTAATCCTTAGCCAAAAGTCCACCCATGCTATGAGCTATGATATTTACTTTATCAGCACCCGTCTGAGTCTTAATTTCTTCGATTTTTGTGTTAAGCATATCTTTTGTGCTATCCAGATTAAGCCTCCAATCATATGGGAACAGGAATAAGTTTTGATCGGTTACATATTCAGAATCCCCTAAATCGTCGTGTAAATCTTTGAAAATATTAATATTGAGTAAGGGCAGATTAAAGATAACCTCAATAACATTCTTGGCATCAATAGAATTTATCGAATTTCCGTTCTCATCAAGCATTAAATTATTGGTCAAAAAGTGATCACTAAAATCTAGAGGGTCATTTGGATTAATGAACATCTCTCCCAAATCAGCCCAAATCAAATCGTCTCCATTATATAATTCGCTTCCGGCAATACCGGGAATTATCAAAACCGGTTCTTTTGTGGAATAACCTTCCAATCGAAGGGATATTTCTCTTGAATAAGCCGTCCAGCCATAAGGACCCGACATTTCATAAAACCAGCCTTTGGTATTGGGATATTCGTCGCCCCGATATTCGGTATAGTAACCATTCCACAGTTGCAGCTGAGATCTGGTCCAGGTAAACCAGTAGGTCGTATCCTTTTTGAGGTTAAGGCAGTTATCAAAATTAAAAGCAGTATATATGCCGAATTGAGTCGGGACAGCAGTACTGGGAATTGTTTTACGACCGATTAGTGATCCCGATTCAGGTTTTAAGCCGCCTTCATAAACGGATAGGATTAGGTCATAAGATGTTCCTGAGCTACGAGAAATATATGTTTTGGCGGTACAGACTGTTTGAGAGGATACTGGGGTATATTCAACCGCTACTCTATCAGGCACGGTAAAGGAACCCCATCCCCAGACTCTTGTTTGCCAATATGTCGGTAGCCAGTAATCTGAGAAGGATCCGTGGACTTCAAAGAGAACTTCTTGGGTAATTTCGGCGTTGGCGCTTAAACCTAAACTCCCAACCACTCCTAAAAGAATGAGAACAGAGATAAAATATACCTTTTTCATAATGCCGCATATTATATTCCCCGACCGTCTTCAGTCAATATTTACACGCTATGTTTATGTGTTGAGATATATAAAATAAAAACAGGGTTTTGCTCCTGTGGATAATCATTGACTTTTCATCTCCTAGTGTGGTATATTGCCAGTACAGGTGGCAGCAGTGCCATTTGAGATCAACTGCAGGGCCCCGCATTTATGCGGGGTTCTTTGCTTTTTTGACCTCTATTCTGAGTATCTCGGTTCTAAAATCAGCAATATCAAAGTAGTAACTACTGGCCGGAAGAAGCTCCTTGGCAATATGACCTGATCTTGAAAAAACTATGACAATCTTGCCTCGTCCCCTTAAAAACTTGAGCAGATATTCAGAATCACAATCTCCTGAAAATAAAATTAAGGTGTCATAATCTTTTAAAGAAAAGGTTGCATCAACGGCTATTTCAACGTCAAAATTGGCTTTTCGGTGGGGACGTTCTTGGGTATGATCGCCGTATTCTTTTAAGGGTTTGGTTTTTAATACAAATGCGAGGACTTTTTTAAGAAAAGCCAGGAAACGGCCATGAGAATCTGAAGCAAAATAAGCCGAGTAGAAACGAATGCCCCCCAAATTCCCAACGCCTTCAAAAAATTTCTTAAGCTTTTCATAGTCAATTCGCCAGACCAGCTGATCAGGAGTATATTTCTTTAATTCATCGGGTATGTCTTTGGGATTAACCCACATACCCCGAACCGATTGCTCAAGATTAGCCGCGTCTATAAAAACACATATCTTTCCTTTTATGGATTTTTTTAGTTTGTCGATAAAATCGTTTGACATAATTCTTTAATCTAATATCTCACTTATCGCCGATTATTTCAAATTTTCACTTAAGAAATCTCGGTATGAAGTGGAAAGATACAAGAAATTCCAATCAGGAGTGTCGGGCGTAAAAGATAAGATCAAAGTTGCTGATATTGAAATAAGGAATTATGCCAAATATGTTTTAAGGGAAGGCACTAATTTTGAAAAACGAGAATTGCTGTCATGTCTTAAGAGTAAACTCAAGCTTAAAGATAAATTGTTATATTTATAACTCCTGATTTTGTGATTCTTTAACGGTTACCTTTTGCCCGATTGTGGGTCTTGCACAACATCTCACAATTCTTCGCTGAAGTAGCACCACCCTTACTCCACGCTGATACATGGTCTGCTTCCATTTCACCAAAACCCCAAATCTTTTCCTTATTAGCGTCGTGTCCAACTGCACAAAGTGAACAATTTGATTTCTTTTTAGTTTCAGCTTCGCGAGTCTGTTTTTCATAAACAGCTCTTTTGGTTGGTTCGTCAAAAATACGAATATTAAGCAATTTTGTGTCGTTATTACCTCCCAAGATATACTCGAAAATACCCTTTTTATCTTTGATAAAAAAGTCGCCATAGAGCTTGTGTACCTCGGCTGATACTTTGGCTGGGTTATATGATTTTTTGTGATACTCCTCGTAAAGTCGTCCCCACTCAAGTCCGCGCATTTCGCTTTCTACGTCGGTAAATACACTGGATATCCAATCAATTATGCTGTTAAAATATTTCTTCAATTCTGTAATATCCTTATCTTTGCGATGCTTACTCATATAATCTTCGATCTTGCCATTGCTTACCCAATCAAGCGCACACTCCAAAAAATCCTGGCGGTTCACACTGCCTGATATATACGCACTCCATTTCTGGATGTTCGCGTTTTGCCGATTGCTAAATTCCTCTCTTGCCAATGTTACGAACGATCCAGAGTACACAGCATTAAGTAATTCCTGATTCCTAAGTGGAATTCCGGCAATATTAATCGTTCTAAACCAATCTTTTATTTCGCTTTCCTCACCTTCACATTCGTATATAAGTAGTTTAGTTTCCCAGATTCTGTCTTTCTTGTCTTTCGCCATTCCGCCGAAATATTGTTCCATCCCATTCTCGTCTTTGATAGCAAATTTATCATTCACAAAACGCCCGATACTGGTAATACGTTGCTGTCCATCTAAAACTTCAAATTTATCTGCGCCAGCTTTATGGAAATAAATCAATCCAAGCGGATACTCTCTTAGAATTGAATTGATAACCGCCGCTTCTTTTCCTTCTTCCGCGTAAATATAGTTACGCTGATACTCTGGCTGGATGGTCAGCTCGCCAGACAAACCAAATAGCCCCTTTCCTTCAAGTTCATTATAGACAAAGCCCTCGCAGATTTCTTTGACCGTAATGTTAGTTTTTAATGTTGTTTTCATATTATTTTTTCTTATGCCTTATAAAAATTCTTTGATAAGCGGATTGAATTATTCGGCCTTCATTATTTATAAAGTAATTCTTTTTCCCGTCATTCCCAACCAAATTGGCATTTTCATTTGTTTTTCCACCAGACGATCCTGTTTTCTTACCATTCTGTCTTACTTCCCAGTACTCATCATATTTTTTTGTGTCAGGAACATCGTCGTGGCAACCTCTTTGAGTAGCTCCTAAAATTTCAAACTGTTCAGGATTATATTTATCCAAAAAACTAATCGGCACACCCATTACGCCGTTATAATCACTGGGGATATTTTTAACTAAAGAAACCTCTATTGCATTATAATTATCATATTTTTTAAACGGCTTTTTTGAACTGAACTTTATAATATCTGCCCCCGTCATTAGGGGTAATGGTTTATGACGTCTACCATGATCAAGATTTGTAAACCAGCAAGAGTTCCCGAGTCTTGTATAGTCACCAATATAGCCGAGTCGAGCTGCCTTTTGTCTGTCACTCTCTGCAATCTCCATCCCATTTGGTACGGCAAAAACCATATCACTTCCGTTTCCAGTCGCTCCGAGCCACAGCCTATTTGCTTTTATCAGCGGAAAAATTTCCTTATATGTAATCGCATTCATATTGCCGATAATCACAAGCTTTTTTTTGTAATCAAAAAGTTGTTTAACGTATTCGCGAAACAAACTGAACGGCGGATTTGTTACTATGATGTCTGATTGTTTAAGTAGATTTTTACATTCGTCACTACGAAAGTCGCCGTCGCCTTCTAGCGGCATCCATTCATTGTGTTTGTTGGCCTTTAACTGCTTGGCAACGTCCTTCAAGTTAAACTCGCCATCGTTGTCTATATCATGCACTTTGTTGATAATAAATTTATTGGCATTTATCTTAGGACGTCCCTTTGATTTCGTGAGAGTCTTATCATCGCCAAATAATCCAAGTTGCGTGTTGGCAACGGGCGAGGGTTTGTAGCTGGTGGTGATGAGCTGTTTCAATCCAAGCTTGTTGAACTTGAGTACGAATATAGCGAAAGAAATTGCTCTCGAACGGATCGTCGCAGTTGCAATACACTACCTTGCCGCGAAATACATCTGAGTTGTATTCCAAATAAGCCTCAATTTCTTTTTGAATATCGCCGTACTGAGTATAAAACTCGTCATTCTTTGCATTTTTTGCACTGCTTAGATTGCTGTTTGCCATAAAATTATCTAGTAAGTTGATTTTATCTTACCTCTTTCCCGCTTGTTATTCAATCATAAAACCGCCTTTCGGCGGTCTTATGTCTTGAATACGGCGCTCAGCCGGTATCCTCCTTCGCGTAAAGCTACGGACGGACACAGTGACTTGGCGGAAAAAGTATCATGTGATGGCGCGACCCGTCGTGGTCGCAAGAACCTATCACAGGACTGCTGCGGGGCCTGGACTCGAACCAGGATTAATAGATTCAGAGTCTATCGTCCTACCATTAGACGACCCCGCAATGTCTAAATTATACGACTCATCTTACAACAAATAGACTGTTCTTTCAATAATTGAGGCGAGACTAAAGCCTAATTCGGCTGATTGATAGCAATATTTCAATAAGTTCACCAAGTAATTATGAAGGGATTCGTAGTATGGGGCATTAAGGGCTTAAAATAGAGTAAAAATGAAATAAGCTAGGTGTTTACAAGTTTATTTGCACATGCTAACGTATAGTGATAGTATGTTACAAGTAATGAAGAACGTAGTACAATCTTTAGGAAAGTTCAAGAAAAATACGGCAATCGAACTTCGAAAGAAGGGATTTTCGTATTCCGAGATCGGAGAGAAGCTTAAAGTTCCGAAATCCACCCTTTCTTTATGGTTAAAGAAGATTAAGCTCAATGATTTTTATGCCGAGAAATTAAAAAATAGGCAACTTGAAACGGCAAAAGAGAACGCAAGAAAAAGAATTTTAAAAACTTCAGCCATGATTGAAGAGATTAAAAAATCTTCAGCCAAGGACATAAAAGAAATTACCAAAAGGGAGTTATGGCTGATGGGAATAATCTTGTATTGGAAGGAGCGTCTGATATCGGGAAGCGAAAATGATATTCGCAACGGAGTCAGGTTCATCAGCTCAGATCCGGGCTTAATAAAATTATTTTTAAAATGGCTTAACGGAGTCGGAGGCATCGGGGATGGTGAAATCAAGTTCGATATTTTTTTAAAAAGTGAAAAAAAATCTTCACTTGAGTCGGTAAAAGAAGCAATCATATATTGGTCTAAAGTCACTGGTTTTGCAAAGGATAATTTTCTTAACCACATCTATTTTCAGAAGAATAGTAGGGCAAAAAGCAAACCAAGTAAACATAGGAAAATTACAAAAAAAGCCGATCAGGGATTGTTAAGAATAAGGGTAAAATCCAGCTCTATGCTGGCTAGACAAATAGCCGGTTGGATGAAGGGAATTCAAGATTATTATTGGGGGTAATGTGTTAAATTATTTCTTTGAGCTAAAACTCTAAGTATTAGTAAAGTTTATTAAAAAAGTTATTTTAAATAATAAACTTTATGTAGGTTTATATATGCTGTATCAGTAAACTGTCGTTAATTAAATACTCCACATTTTCGTGGAGTATTACTATTTTTACGTGCCTTCTTGCCAGGCTCTTGAATAGACAATTTGTTCTTGGGTGGGAGAGTCGATTGTAATACCCATAGAGTCTAGCTTAAGTTTAGCAATATACTTATCAATACTTTCAGGGACGGAGTAAACTTCCTTTTCAAGTTCCTTAGCATTTTTGACCAGATATTCGACCGATAAAGCTTGGTTGGCGAAAGACATGTCCATAACACTGGGCGGGTGTCCTTCGGCACAGGCTAGATTAATAAGCCGACCTTCGCCTAAAAGATAAATGCGATTTCCATTCCGCAATGTGTATTCATCGATATTTTCTCGGACTCTTATCTTTGACATAGATTTATTTTCAAGAGCCTCAATGTCTATTTCCACATTAAAGTGACCGGCATTGCATAAAATAGCGCCGTCTTTCATCTGACCGAAGTGGTATTCACGGAGTATGTTTTTATTTGAAGTGGCGGTTATATAAATATCTCCGTATTGGGTTGCTTTGTATAAGCTCATGACATCATAGCCCTCCATTGCCGCTTCTAGAGCTTTTATCTGATCAACCTCAGTAATTATAACTTTAGCTCCCAGACCCTTGGCTCGCATGGCAATACCTCTTCCGCACCAGCCATAACCGCAAACGACAACCGTCTTACCGGCCACAAGAATATTCGTAGCTCTTATAATGCCGTCAAGTGTTGATTGACCCGTTCCATAACGATTGTCGAATAAATATTTTGTCTTGGCATCATTAATAGCAATAACCGGAAATGGCAGGACTTTAGCTCTGGCCATGTTTTTTAAGCGAATTACGCCGGTTGTTGTTTCTTCGGTTCCCCCATGAATACTGTCGGCAAATTTCTTTTGTTCCCCGGCAAGCATGCTAACGAGGTCGGCACCATCGTCCATAGTGATTGTTGGATGATGAGAAAGGGCGGAAATAATGTGTTCGTAATAAGTTTTATTGTCAGCACTCCTAATTGCGAAAACTGAAATTCCGAAGTCAGCAACAAGAGAAGCAGCTATATCATCCTGGGTGCTTAAAGGATTGGATCCGCAAAGAATAATTTCTGCTCCGCCGTCTTTTAATGTCCGCATTAGGTTAGCCGTTTCAGCGGTTACGTGAAGACAGGCCGATATCCTGGTGCCGGAGAGAGGTTTATTGTCGGTGAATCTTTTTCTTATGTAAACCAATACCGGCATAAATTTTTCTGCCCATTCAATCTTTTCAAGGCCCGACTTGGCCAGAGAAAGGTCTTTTATGCTGCTTCCCATTTTATTCTCCTTAAGTATAAAAGAACTCTTGCTGATTTTATATCATACCGGCGGATTTAACGAAAGAGGGCTAAGCGGGGTGCGAATAATTGAGCTACATTGTGAACAGTTTTCTTCGTAATTGAAAAAATAATGTTTATAATAAAAATAACCAAAAGAAAATCTTAATAGGATCTTCCAATGAGAGAAGTCAGCTACAACGGAGTAAGGTGGATAGATATTCTGAAACCGGCAGATAGGGATATAAAATTCCTGGAAACTTTTAATTTTCACCACTTAATTCTCGAGGAGATCAGAACCCCGACGTATCACCCGATACTGGAGTCTTATAAGGACTATCTTTTTCTGATTCTTCATTTCCCCAACTTCTATCGGCGGACGAACCAGATTCAATCGGTGGAAATAGATTTTTTAATAACCAAAGACGCGCTGATAACGGTTCGTTATCACGATTTTCCTGATTTTGAGAATATCTTTGATGATATCCAAAAAAGCCCGGAACTTAATTTAGATAAAACTACCGGCCATCTTCTCCACCACATAACGAAACAACTTTTCAGTAAAATGTTTCCGGAGCTGGATAAGATCAAAGAATCAATAGATAAGATTGAATACGAAATATTTAAGAACTTCAGAGATGATATAATAGAAGAAATTGCCCATATCAAAAGACAGATTCTGGATTTTATAAGGGCTCTAAAACCCCAGAAAGCCGTGTGGGACTCGGCGCCCGAAATAACAATTGGGTTCTGGGGCGATAGAATAAAACCGTATATTTTAGATCTGGTTGCAGATTATAACCGAACTCTTCATTTCACCGAAACCCACCGGGAGGTAGCTGATTCGCTTCATGTAACATCGAGCTCGCTTTTGGATAATAAAAGAAATTATGTAATAAAAATTCTGACAATTTTTACGGCGATTTTACTGCCTCTTTCTCTGTTTGCGTCAGTTTACGGTATGAATGTCCCGCTTCCATTTGAAGACAACAGGTACGCATTCTGGTGGATAATGGGAACCATGGCAATCAGCACGCTAATTGCCCTTTCTTGGCTTAGGAAGAATAAATGGATATAATGAAATAGCCATGGGATTGTTTACAACCGAAAAACCAAAAATAACGAAAAACGAATTTAAGAAAATTGTTAACGACCTATATTCAATAGGCGATTTTAATGAGAGAGAAAGAGAATTTGTTCAAAGCGTGGTTGGTCATCATTTTGATGCTTCGCCTTATGACAAGCATCCCGGAGTTGATGAGCAGGAAGTTAGAGAAATACTCGGGAAAATAAAGGACCCTCATTCAGACGTCATGAGATCATCCAAAATCGGCCGGCTTCCTCTGGCTAAAGTTGATTTTCTCGAGAAAGAGTTTGAAAGACGATTAAAAACCAACGAGTAAAGGTTGATTTATTTTTATAGGAAAGATATAATCTTTAGGTTGCTGTGGCACATAAAATATGAACGAAGAACAGGTAAATTCAAACTCGGATACCGCAATTGAAGATAAGACCAGCGAACAGAAGAAAAGCTTCTGGTCTTTTTTTGAAAAAAACTTTTTGGCTGTTTCAATTTTAGCCGCTGGCGTCATGGTGTCCGTTTCCGTTCTGTATTCAAACGGTAATCTGAAAGCCGGAACGGCCAATATAAATGACGGAAGCGGACAGCCTCAGCAAAGAGTGGAAGTTTCAGCTGATGACGATCCGATTTTGGGAAATAAAAATGCCAAAGTTACGATTATTGAGTTCAGTGATTATCAGTGTCCTTTTTGCCGGTCTTTTTGGAAAGAAAGCTTTTCCCAGATCAAAAAAGAGTACATAGATACCGGTAAAGTTAAATTTATTTATCGGGACTACCCGCTATCTTTTCATCCGATGGCCGAACCTTCGGCTCAAGCGGGTCAGTGCGCCGATGAACAGGGAAAGTATTGGGAGATGCATGACAAGATATTCGGAGAACAGGAGAAGAAAGGGCAGGGGACAGTTACTTATACAGTCGCAGAAGTTAAGCGCTGGGCATCGGAGATCAGCCTTGATGGGCCCAGTTTTAATGAGTGCCTTGACTCCGGAAAATACAAAGATGAGGTTGCCAAAGATTTTAGCGATGGTTCGGCGGCCGGAGTATCCGGAACGCCAAGTGTATTTATAAACGGCCGGCTAATAGTCGGTGCCCAGCCGTTTTCGGCTTTTAAAGCTATTATTGACGAAGAACTTAAGAAATAATAGCTTAATTTTATGGAAAAAACTTTTCCACGGGATGTTTTCATGTATCTGCTTTCGATAATAACACTGGTAACTATTGCGGTGGCTTTCGGTATCTTGCTGTATCAGTATATTGATATTAAATTTCCCGATCTTTTGACCGAGGGTTATTACTGGTCTAAATCCGCCTCTTTTGACTCAGTCCGTAATTCTATGGCTGTGCTGATGGTTGTTTTCCCGGTTTTTATCTGGGTGTCATGGTTTTTGAGAAAAGATTTAAAGAAAAATCCCGAGAAAAGAGAACTTAAAATAAGACGTTGGCTCTTGTATCTAACGCTTTTTCTCGCCTCGTTAGTTATTATTGGTGATTTAGTGGCTCTTCTTATTAATTTTTTAAATGGAGAATTGACTAATAGATTCGTGCTTAAAGTTCTGGTCGTCTTCTTTATCGCCGGTTCCATATTTGCTCATTATTTCTCGGAACTTAAGGATAAAGCATTTTCATGGATGGGAATTTTTGATAAAGCCCTCATTATATTGGTCGCAGTCGGGGTTGCGGCCGGATTCTGGATAGCCGGTTCACCGGCTCAGCAGAGGGCGATTAGATTTGATGAACGCCGGGTATCGGATCTTTCGAATATTCAGTATCAGGTGCTCAACTATTGGCAGAGAAAACAGGTTCTGCCTCAGAATACTCAGCAGTTGAATGACAGTATAAGCGGATTCGTATCCCCCAAAGATCCGGAGACAAGAGTTGATTATGGTTATCGGGTTACCGGCTCGAAAT
>MGKQ01000001.1:0-104993 GCA_001795735.1 Candidatus Yanofskybacteria bacterium RIFCSPLOWO2_02_FULL_41_13 | reverse complement strand
TGGTCTCACGGTGTCGGTATGACTTGTTTTGAAAGAACTATTGATCCCGACCTTTATCCGCCGATAAACGATAAAAATATTACTCCTCGGCCGTTATAATTATGATAAAAAACACTTTTATTTATGTTGTTATTTTTATTTTAGTAGGTATTGCCGTATGGTTTTTTGTTAATAAAGCTAGAAATGCATCACAAGTTGCAGATATCAGTTCTTTGGGTTCAGACCAGTCTTCCCCGACTCCCATTCTTTCCGTAGCGGCAGTAAAAGATGGCGAGAACTGGATTAAACTTGATAATGGTCTCGAGTATCAGGATATTGTCGTGGGTTCAGGTAAGGAAGCTCAGCTTGGAGATATTGTTGCGGCTCACTATTCTGGCACTCTTGTAAACGGCCAAAAGTTTGACAGTTCTTATGACAGAGAAGAGCCTTTTGCATTTATACTAGGAGGCGGGATGGTAATTAAGGGCTGGGATATCGGTGTTGCTGGCATGAAAGTCGGCGGTAAGAGAAAACTTATTATTCCTTCCGATCTTGGGTACGGAGAAAGGGGAGCCGGCGGAGCAATTCCTCCCAACGCAACACTTCTTTTCGATATAGAGCTCGTAGCGGTTCAAACTCCGGAAAAATAACAGGACCGTACGTTTTAATAATTAAACCTCATAAGATTAGGGGCTTTTAAGTTGACTCAAACCTGTAAGTTCTAAGAAATTATTAGTATAATATCTCTATGACCATCTATAAATTTCCTGATAATTTCAAATGGGGGAGCGCAACATCGGCCCATCAGATAGAGGGGGATAATAACAATGACTGGTCGGAGTGGGAATCTAAAAACGCAAATCTAAAAGCGCAGAAAGCAAAAGAGAAGAAATGGCCCGACCACATTCTGAGTAATTATCCGAATCCGTTGCAGGAGGAGAATTATATTTCTGGAAAAGCCTGCGACAGCTATAATCGTTATGAAGAAGATTTTGACATCGCAGAAAAACTAAACCAGAATATTCACCGCTTCTCTATTGAATGGTCGCGGATTGAACCGGAAGAGGGGAGATTTAATGAAAAAGAAATGCAACACTATATTAATGTCGTCAAGGCTTTAAAAAACAGGGGAATTGAGCCGATGATTACGCTTTGGCACTTCACAAACCCGGTCTGGTTTGCTCAAAAAGGAGGGTTCCTAAATATTGATAGCCCAAAATATTTCACACGTTATGTCAAATTTGTTGTTAAAAACTTGAAAGATCAGGTGGGGCTGTGGATAACTTTTAACGAGGCTACAACAGTATATTCGGGCCATTCTTATCTAAAAGGTCTCTGGCCACCACAGCATACGAACATCCTTGAGTGGAGGAGAGTGAACAAGAACATAGTCAGGGCTCACATCCAAACATACAAAGCCATAAAAGAAATCTACAACCACTCCCCCGCTAATTTAGAATCTTTTGAGGTTGAACCTCAGAGATTTTTAGAGGTTCAACCTCGTGATAGGGCTACGTCGCATAATGTAGAAGTGGGAATTGCCGAAAGTAACTCCTTCAACCCTTCAGGAAATAGTTTTTACGAGAGAATAATCGGTAGAGTATATAACTATTATCGCAACCTGTTCTTCTTATCCGCGGCCTTCCCCTATTACGACTTTATCGGCCTGAACTACTATAATCTTGATCGCAAGGTTCCCGGCAGTTATAAATCTGTTCCAAAACAGGATTGGTATATGGAGGATATGGGCTGGGAAATATATCCAAAAGGCATATGGCATGTCTTAGGTCAGCTTAAAAAATTCAAAAAACCTATATATATAACCGAGAATGGGACGGCTGACTCCAAGGATTTAGTAAGAGAACAGTACATAAAGGAGCATCTAAAATGGGTTTGGCGGGCTATTCAAGATGGTGTTGAAGTTCAGGGTTACCTGTATTGGTCATTGTTGGATAATTTTGAGTGGGCTTATGGCTTCATTCCCCGATTCGGCCTAGTTGAAGTTGATTTCAAAATCTTCGAACGTCGCATTCGCCCATCAGCCTTGGAATATGCTAGAATTTGTAAGGAGAACACTTTGCAGATTTAATTTAGAGTTTAAAATTTTTAATTTAAAATCAATTCTAAATTTTCAGTAGTTCATTGAAAATTCAATGAAAATTGAAAATTGAAAATTGAAAATTGAGGTTGCTCTGGCTTTATTTAGCTCTTACAGCCTACTTTATCAACTCGATCGTTTTTATAATCGATAAGTATCTTCTGGCCGGACATATTCCGAAGTACCATGCTTATTCTTTCGGAGTGGCCATATTGAGCCTCTCTTCTCTTCTTCTTCTGCCCCTTGGAGTCTCTTGGCAGGGTTTAAGCTACTTCCTAACAGCAATTTTTTCCGGCACCGCCTTTTTTATCGGCTTAGTGTTTTTGTATAAATCGATTAAACAGAGCGACGTTTCGGTCGCAGCAACCCAGGTTGGCACTATGGGTGCGATTTTTACCTACGTTTTTTCAACCATTATTCTTAAAGATCAGCTTCACTCGGTCAGCTCTTTCGCTTTTATTTTTTTGATCCTAGGCATATTACTTCTCGGAAAAATAGAAAAACACATTTTTATTTCAGCGATTTTGGCCGGAGTTATGTTCGGTGTTTCCTATGTGCTTTTAAAGCTATCTTTTAACGAGGCTGGTTTTGTAAACGGACTGTTCTGGACCAGAATAGGTTTCGTGGGCAGTGCTTTTTGTTCTCTTATCTCAAGTCATGTCAGAAACGAAGTAAAAACCGTCTATCAGCATGCTCCAAACAAGTCCAAATTTCTGTTTGTTTTTAATAAGTTTCTTGCTGGAATCGGCTTTATTATTTTGTATTTTGCCATTAATTTAGGCAATGTTTCTCTGGTAAATGCCATGCTGGGGATTCAATTTTTATTTACGTTTGTTCTGGTATTGATTTTACGGGATAAAGTGTCGGGTATCAGGGAAAAATTAGATAGAACAACTCTAGCCGCTAAGCTTATCGGCATTACATCTATTCTGGCCGGATTTATAATTTTATTTGTAAATAACAATGGGTAAAATAAAAACTTTACTAATCTGCTTGGTATCTCTTCTCATATTTTTATGGATTTTATCAGTTGATTATTCGCCAACGCCAAAAGAAGATTTTAAATATGGGGTTTCGTTCAGCCGTTTTCATTCCGATGAGCTGAAGCTGGATTGGAAAGAGGTTTATCTGGCGATACTAAATGACTTGGAGGTTAGAAATTTCAGATTTTCTGCCCATTGGCCACTGACTGAACCTGAGGAAGGAAAATATAACTTTAGTGAGCTTGATTATCAAATCAAAGAAGCTCAAAAATCTGGAGCATCAGTAATATTAGCTGTTGGTCGCCGACTCCCCGGCTGGCCGGAATGCCATGAACCGGAGTGGTTGCAAAATCAAGTATCAAAGATCAAAGATCAAAATGAAAAGTCAAAATTTAAAAACGAAAGAACTCTGAAATATATCGAAACAGTCATTAATCGGTACAAAAATTATGACAATATCATATACTGGCAGGTTGAGAACGAGCCGTATCTTACTTTCTTCAGTCGTTCGATCTGCGGAGAGCTCGATGAGAATTTTTTAAAAGAAGAGATTGCTCTTGTGAAAAAGCTTGATCCTTCAAGACCGATTTTAGTTACTGACAGCGGCGAATTCGGAACTTGGTTTCAGGCTTACCGGCACGGAGATATATTCGGCACCAGCCTCTATCTTTATATCTGGTGGCGTGAGCCAATCGGGCCGTTCAGATATCCTATAATCCCCGCTTTTTTTAGAATTAAGCACAATTTAACCAAGCTTATTTTGGGTGATAAGCCGGCATTTGTAATTGAACTTTCATCGGAACCATGGCTAAGAAAGCCAATCCTAGAAACACCAATAGAGACTCAGCTTCAAAGGATGGGGCTGGATAAATTTAACGAGATGATTGATTTTTCTTCAAAAACCGGCTTTGATACTTTCTATCTCTGGGGTGCCGAGTGGTGGTACTGGATGAAGCTCAAAGGTTATCCGGAATTCTGGGATACTGCCCGAAGTTTATTCTCCAAATATTCCGTAAATCAATACTAATTCCTACGCAGTCTCTATTGCCTGCTATTTAATATTTTTCTATACTCTTCTCTGAAGATACACTTAGCATATGGTCAAGGATCTGTTCTATAAGTATTTTTTAATCAGCTTAATCGGCGGAATAGCAGGTTATTTTATGCTGTCCTCAGTTAATCTATATCTATTCTATCCCCAAGCTTTTTACAGTCAAAATTTTAATCAGGATCAGAAACCCAGCGTTTCTATAACGCCCATGGTAACTGTATCCAATGCCGGCTGGGAGAACTTGGCTCAAAAAAATTCCCTCAGTTCAGTCGGTATTCAGGTGTTCCAGAATAATAGGCTTATCAAACAAGGCAACGGCCTGGTTGTTTCATCTGATGGCCTAGTTGTAACGGTAGCTGACCTGGCTCTATCCGGCGCCATATACCAGATCTTTCATGAAGACAAAATAATAAAAGCAACGGCTGAAGCAGTAGATTTTAAGTTGAATCTCTTGCTTTTAAAATCTCAGACCAGCTATGCCAGCGTAGCTGACTTTGATTCCATCGGTAATATTAAACCCGGCCAAGATGCAGTAATAATTGGTAAGATAGTTGACCTCTCGCGGCCGATTCTGACTGTTCAGCGAGGTCTCATTAACTACATTACCGAGAAAGCAATCACCATAGATGCAATACCCAATAATTTTTTGGCAGGATTTGGAGTTATCAACAGCAATGGCAGAATAATAGGCATCGTCTCCATAAAAAATGCTAGAATTGTCTTAATTAAATCAAGTCTGATTAAAAACTTTTTTGAGAACTATCTTTCCTGGGGCGAAAACAGGTTCTAGAGCCCAAACAGAAGAATCAAACTAGGCCGGTTAATCTTTACTCAAAATGAATACGGAGATTGAAGCAAAATATTTAACTCGCGCTGTAGTATCCTTAATTAAGCTTCAAGGGCTTATAAAGGATACATTTTTTTCACGTAAACTTAGTGAAAAAATTTACAAGCTTATGGCAGATTACTTGGCTGTTCAGAGTTCAAACAAAGATGGCTTTGTTCAGCAGGGCTTACTCCAAAAGTTCACAACTGACCTGGATTTTTTGCTGGAGCTTCTTCAGGATTTAAACTACCTACGTTTGGTGCCAATCTCGCCTCTATTTCTTGACACAACCAAACTTATCCTACTTCTGAAACTAAGCAGTATGAAAACTAGCACTACATTGACAAGCACCCCCACTTTAAATACCCGGCCTGTTAAAAATGAGTCGATAGAGTCTTCAGTGTCAGTAAAGAGACAGCCAAGATTGAGCAGAAAATTAGGGAAAAGCAGGCAAATGATTCTGGATTTTATAAAGTCGTATCCGGACACCAGAACTAAAGACATCGTTAGGGAATTTAGCGCCTTATCGGACAGAAGTGTTAAACGAAATTTAACAGAGCTCTTGCGATACGGACTGGTAAAAAAGAGAGTTGACAGTAAGGCCGTATATTATTCTAGTATTGACTCCTGATATTTATTTTGTTAGATATGTTTGCAAAGGTATAGCCGACCATTAGTTGTGCTCTTAAGCAATGAGGCAGTACTAAAATTTCTTTAACTTGCCGCGATACTAGAAAGATATTAAATTTAATCCCTCCTTGATTTAATATCAGCTTATTTTTAATTAAATATTGTATTATCGTGGCAAGCTAAAACAATTTTACCGTAATAGACAGGTATTATTGGTGACAAGTTATCAATGTCACTAATGAATATAAAATGACACCAATGTATTGGTGTCATTTTATATTGTCACCATAAATTATGTTAAGCTCAGTAGTATTTAAATAGATTTCAATGGTGTTATCTGTAGTGACATAAAAGCATCTCATAGTGTCATACAATAATACTGGTAGGATATTACCTAATTTATTGTCACCTAATTCTATATTCTATATTCAGGGATGTACGTATGTATAGTCAAAAAGAGCAAACTAAACAATACAATGTAATTCTGTGTAGAGTCTCGAGTATCGCAGTTTAGTTTAGTCCTAAGGGCGATGAGGGTATGAATGCATAGCAACTAATATTTACGTAGTTGTGCCTCAAGTTCTCATACTCATGTACTAAGGGGGCGTTTAGCCTAGTTAGCATGCTAGAGTATAGACAGTACCTAGCTAGCCGCTATTGGATAGTAGAAGTAAGCAAGGTATTTACTAAGATATCCACAATTTTGCTATTGTTAGCTAAAAACAATAAAAGTATAATTAATATTGTAGAGTTGAATTCACCTTAGTTATGAGCAGGGCCGACCTAGGTTTTTGCTTAGCTATAGGTTGACTTTTGGGGTTATTTTCTATAGCATTCTATGGTGTTTGTTATAATAATAGAGTAGCCCAGTATTATTCAGTAAAAAAAGAGATTTAAAAACCATGAGATTATGTACAGTTATGAATAAGTAGACAAGACCGAATCTGGTTTTTTTAGGGTTTTTAAACGATTTAGCTTTCTGCTTCTGTGAAATGCTTTGAGAGGTTCGACCTCGAATCTCGAAGGAGATCGAACCTCAGTAACATTTGATAGAAGCAGGTAGCAAAATCCCGCACATAATTGGCAATTGCTTTCAGCAGTTGCAGACTAGTTGCCAATTATGTGCGGGATAAAGAAAGATCATTGAAAATTTAAATCTAGAAATTCAAAATAGGATGAAATTCTAAAACAATTGTAATTTGATTTTTAGCGAATCTTGAAGTTGATGAGCTACAGCCTTTGGTTTATATGGTCGAACATTTAATAAACTCGGGTTGAGGGGCTTGTACAAGATTCAAAATCGGTGTTCGTTTAAACTTCGAACGTTTAAACATATGAACATCAGTTAGAGTGACTTTCAGTAAAGATTAAAAGAAAGATATTTAGATCAAATTCTTAAGTTAATAAATCCTGTTCTGAAGTTAGTCGATCTATCCCCATACTTAGTTTAAATATTCAAATATTTAAATATTGTTTTGGTCGATAGAACAATTTCAAAACAGAAAATAAATAAAAATAAAATGAATAGTTTATCAAAACACAAAGTTGTTGGAAAATTTTTCACAACTTTGACATCGGCCGCGACAGTATTGTCGCTGTCTGGTGTTGCCTATCTTGCTCCAGTAGCAGCATTGGCTGTCGCCCCCGCAGACTTCGGTCTTAAAGAGGGTGATGTAGTCAGCGCCGCTGGTTCAGATGACCCAGATGTCTACATAGTTAACGAGCTGGGATACAAGAGATTATTCTTGAATCCTGCCATCTTTAACTTCTATGGACACCTTGGAGGATTCGGAGCTGTAAAGAATGTTGCTCCGGCAACGAGAGATGCATTCGGTACATCCGGATTATTCCGAAATTGTGAAACCAATGATCCTAAAGTCTATGGCGTAGAAACCACGGGCGAGGATGTCGGTATGCTTCACTGGGTTAATACCTCAGGAGCACAAGCCGTTGCCGATGATGCAAATTTCTTCAAAAAAGTTTTCTGTGTCAACAACAACGAGTTTAATTGGTACCCGAAAGGTTCTGATTACACATCAGTAAACCAGGTTCCAAATTACTCACGAGGAACGACCGTTGTAACAGCTGGACCGATTTCTGTCAGCTTAGCTTCATCCAACCCTGCTGCAGGAACCATAGTAGACGGCCAGGCCAGATATCATCTTGCCAGCTTCCTATTCAGCGGTTCAGGAACTGTTAACTCAGTTAAATTGAAGAGGATTGGTGTATCTGCAGATGCTTCATTAACAAATGTGTATCTGTATGATGGCAACAAGAGATTAACTGACTCAGTCAGCGTCTCAAACAGTGAAATGTTCTTCAATGATACTAATGGTTTATTCACTGTATCCGGTTCAAAAGTAATATCAGTTATGGCTGATGTTGACGGAACCTCGGGTGAAACAATTGGTATTCAGGCTATTGCTGTAAACGGCAATGCGGTCAGTGCTTCTAGCAATTTGCATAATATTGCTACTGCGACCCTTGCTACCGTTGCTTTGGCGGCACTTACAACCCCAAGCGATGGTGATAACAGCGGTGATGATGATACCGGTGTTGCAACTAACCCGGCTGATGATGTCATTGCTTGGCAGGATACTGTAACTATTGGTCAGAGATATGTTTGGATGAAATCACTTCAGCTTCGAGTAGTCGGCTCTGTTCAGCTTGGTGACCTAAGGGATTTTCGTCTATATGTTGACGGAGTTCAGGTTAGTTCCACCTTGGCTCAACAGGATTCGGGCGGTTATCTAGTCTTCGATATGTCTGGCAGTCCGGTTAAACTTGAGACCGGATCCAGAACATTTAAGGTATTAGTTAACATTATTGGCGGTTCAAGTAAGGACTTCCACCTCGCCTTGAGACAGAAGTCCGATATCTGGGCTGTTGACTCTCAGTATGGAGCGGCAGTGTTAGCAACCGGTACATTCCCGGTTGGTGATGTTGACAACGAATTAGAAATTTCATCCGGTACCTTGACTATTACCAAGACCCCCGATTCACCTTCCGGTGACGTTGTTAAGGGTGCTTCCGGTGTCGTCTTAGCTCGCTATGAGTTCAAGGCGGCCGGTGAGAGAATGAAAGTCGAAAATCTTAGAATTGCCAACGAATCAACAGGTAACAGACTAGCGCCTCGAAACGCAGCTATATTCGCTGATGGTGTGCAAGTCGGTTCAACTACAACCCTTTGGGAAGTTGACTCGGTAGCCGCATCTAACAGCGCGGGCTACGCAGAAGTTGCGTTAGGTTCTTCCTTGATTGTTGTTCCTGGAACACCAAGAACAGTAGAGATAAGAGCTGACATTTATGATGCCAGCGGTAGTGATGGTACTGCGGCTAATGACGTTATTACTGCGCAATTTGCAGCCGGTTCGTCCAATGTTCAGCGATTGACAACCCTTGATTATGTAAGTTCTCCGAATGCTGAGACCAAAACAGGTAATGACTTAACTGTTAAAACTGGTTCGTTCACAGCCGGCAAGTATACCGGTTATGCTAACCAGTCAGTCGTTGCTCCCAAGAACGGAGTAAAAATCGGTCACTACACCTTAACTGCCGCTTCATCTGAAGATGTTAACGTCAATACGGTAACCTTCGATGGCCAGCCAGCTTATGGCGGTAACGGCACTCTTACCAGTGAATTTACTGATGCCTATGTTAAGGTTTGGAATGATGCCGGTGCGGTAGTTTACACTTCACCCATTAAGACGACCTTATCACACACAGCTTCTAACAGTTATTCAGTAAACTTTTCTATTCCGAAGAACAAGACTTACCAGGTTGAGCTTTGGTCTAATATCGCTACTGGTTTTAATAGCACAGACATACTACAGACGAACATGGATGCTGCGGGTACCACTGTCGGTTCAAGTACAACTGCTACCGCAACCCAAGTTAGCGGTCAGACAATTTCTGGTGCGGCCGGTACATTCACCGTAGCCAATAGTTCAATTCCGGTAACCAAGTTTGTAAATGGAGGTACGACAGCGAATGTCTATAACTTCACTATAACCCCGACATATGACGACTTTACGCTTGATGAGGTTTATATCGACCTTTCATCTACGACAGCGTCATCTACCGGTGCGGTTGCCAATGTCTTCTTGAAGAATGGTTCAACCGTACTTGGTTCTTCTGTAGTCAGCGCAACAACCAGTTCAGCTTCATTTACCGGATTGAACTTCGCTCTGCCTCAATCAGGAGGAACGAAGACTTTCTCGGTTGATGTCCAGTTTGCCAATGTCGGTGTCGGAGCAAACGATACTGCCGGTGGCGTCACAGTGCAGTTGGATGGACACAAGCGACGAAATGGTTCTGGTGCTATAACGACCACCACTGGTCTTACTCCATCATCGTTTACCGCTAACTCCCACGTTGCTGTTAAGGGTTATCCGACCTTTGCCAACGCTAGCTTGCCAACCACTATCCTGTCTCCTACTACGTTGACTTTATTTAAGACAGTAGTTAGCGCAACTGGCGGTCAGATAGCATGGAACGATATCGTCTTCACCGTAGCATCAAGTTCTGACGTTATCAGAATTGCTTCCAGCACCTATCAGATATGGGAGAACGGTGTTGATATTAGTGGAAGTTCTGTCGGCGCTACTGCGAGCGACAGCTACAGTGGTAGCGATGACTACATAGAGTTCAGCTTTGCCACTGAAAGAGTTATCTCAGCTGGCAGTTCAGTCACGCTTGAGTTGAAAGCGACAGTTACGGGTGCTCTAGTTGCCGGCAACTCTATTAGCACTAAGATCAGGAATCCTAGTGGGTCAACAGTGACCTCGGATGATTCGACCGTTCAGGCTGCTCGTAGCGGTGCTACCTTCGTCTGGACTGACCAATCAGCACCAAGTCATGCCACTACAACGGATGACTGGTTTACAGATGGTCTGGTCAAGGGTCTAGTAGATACTCAGTCAGTAATTAAGTAATATAGTTACTTAATAATCTCGGGATTTGTGCGATGACATTTCTCGTAACCAAAAACCCCCTTTCGGGGGTTTTTGGTTATCTGTGCATTTCTATATCGTAGCCACAATTGTTTTTTGGTATAATAGAATTATGAAAAGATATATTATCTTGTCTACTCTGATAAGTGCTAGCTTTCTATTGTTTTTCCTTAGGACTTCTGCCCAACAAAGTCCTTCACTGACCGCAACTTTACACAGTGAAACACCACTGGCAAAAAACATACAGGCCGGCGCTCAATATGTTGATGTGGCCCGGATTACTTTAACCGTATCAGGGAGCGATATATATCTAAAGGGTATCTATGTAGCGACGGATGTTGCCGGCGGGCTGAGTAATTTTATTAATTTCCTTATTTATGATACTTATGACTCTACTTTGCTTGGAACATATCCCGGCCAAAGCGGGAGTCCTAATTTAGTGGAATTTAGCCCTACTATTATAGGGAATGGTTTATCTAAAACGTATCTAGCTCGGGCAGTTGTAGCATCTTCTGCGGCTGGTAAAGTTCGTGTCGGTTTTAGCGGATTTAATTTTGCTACTCAGGCCGTGCCGGCCCTAAGCGGTATTCCGATTTATGGCAATACTATGACTTTCGTTGATTACTACGGTAACCCCATACCAACCGATACTCCTATACCCACTCTAACTCCAATGCCATTATCAACTCCAACACCTTCAACATCTCCAACAATTCTGACTCCTACCTCTCTGGGTTTTACCAGTCTAGCCGCATTTAATTTAAGTGAGGGTGATACAGTTAGTTCTTCTGTATCTGGTGATCCGGATATCTATATAGCTAATGACTGGGGCTATAAGAGGCTATTCTTAAATCCGGTGATCTTCGGTTTTTACGGACATCTTGGCGGATTTGCCAACGTTAAAAACGTTACCCTATCGACGAGAAACATGTTAGTTCCTTCCGGCCTTTTCCGAAACTGTGAGACCGACGACCCCAAGGTTTATGGCCTAGAAACCACAGGCGAGGATACCGGTATATTGCACTGGGTTAATACTTCCGGCGAACAAGCGGTTGCCGATGACCCCGACTTCTTCAAAAAGGTTTTCTGCATAAACTCCAATGAGTTTAATTGGTACCAACAGGGCTCGGCCTATACCTCTGTCTCTCAAGTCCCCTCATATTCTCGGTAATAATTACAACTACACACTCCCAGCCCACCAAGGTTAAACCTTGATGGGGAGGAGGTTGATTTTGATTGACCGATGAATTATACTATGCGGCATTATGAGATATCTCATTGTCGCCTTTTTTGTTTTTGTCTTAGCCGTTATTCTAGTTGCAATTCCTCAGTCGGCTTCTGCCCGTACGGATGTATTTGGAAGCATAATTTCTAATACTACTTGGCAAGCCGGGGAAGTTTATGTTGTAAATGGTAATGTTACAGTTAGCCCCGGAGTTGCCCTAACTATAGAGTCAGGAGCGGTTGTAAAGTTCAATTTCGAAGCCTCTATGACAATTGTAGGCTCGGTAACTGCTAATGGAACTTCCGGTAATGAGATTTATTTTACTTCAATTAGGGATGATTCCGTCGGCGGTGATACCAATGGCGACGGGGCTTTAAGCAGTCCCATGACCAGAGATTGGGCCCAGATATGGGTTGCTCCCGGGGCTGATGTAGGGCTAGATCATTCTGTAGTGCGTTTTAGTGGGGTCTGGCCTCAGTATACGAGCATATATCAGACAGGCGGCACTCTCAATTTAACCAATTCAACGATGGAGTTTAATATTACCGGTTTGAAAATTGCCGGCGGGAACACGGTTATTGAGAATAATATATTTAAAGATAACTCTTACGGTCTGGATGTTTTCGGTCCTGGCGGGCTAGTTTTAAATGACAATTTATTTGTAGATAACGTTAATCACGCCGCGATTATCTCGTTTGATTATAATAGGTATTTTGTCTCTTCCGGTAACGTTGCTTCCGGAAACGGGAAAAATGGCATGATTGTTTCCGGTTCTGTTGGTAATAACCAGGTCTGGCCTGATCAGATGCCGTATATTATCTCAAACAACGGTTTGGATGTTTGGGGAACTTTGGATATAAGTCCCGGAGCTAAAATTAAATTTGACGGACCTTACCCGTATCTTTTTATCAGAGGAACTCTAAATGCTAATGGCTCTAACGACAACGATATTTATTTTACCTCCATTAAAGACGATTCTGTTGGCGGCGATACCAACGGCGACGGAGCCTTAACCAGCCCTATGGCAGGAGATTGGGGGCAGATTTTTACCGGGTTGAATTCTGTTCTGAACTTGAATCACGCTGTTGTCCGTTATGGCGGCAGGTCCTGGCCGTATTATACGAATATCGCCATGCTTGGAGGGAATCTGAATATGTCGAACTCCATAACCTCTTTTAGTAGTAGTTACGGATTGAGAGTTTATGATGGTTCGGCAATTATTATAGACAGTCAGATTATAAATAATACTTATGGCATAGTTAAGGAGGGGGGCTCCGTTTCGGTTTCGAACAGTTCTATCTATGGCAACGTACAATATGGAATCTATAATGGCACATTTGGCGAGATAAATGCGGAAAACAACTGGTGGGGAGATGCATCAGGGCCGTATAATTTCTGGAATAATGATGACGGTGCGGGCGACAAGGTCTCGACCTTTATCGATTTTGATCCGTGGCTCACCTCCCCGCCGGTTTTCAATGATCCCGACCCAGTTCTAACCAAAGAGCCAGTGATAATCGTGCCCGGCATCCTAGGCTCCCGTCTTAATCGTGTTTCGGACGGAGAAGAAGTTTGGCCGAATAGTACGGAATTATTAAAGCCTGGGACCGACTCTTATCTAGATCAATTAAAATTAGATAACTTAGGTAACGATATTATAGATATTGATTCGACAGGAATTTTAGGAAGAGAGTTTATGATATTTCCTTTCTACGAAAATTTAATAGAAAAATTCGAAGGTTTAGGATACACAGAAGACACCGATCTAATAGTTTTTGATTATGACTGGAGAAAGGATATTAGTTTTTTAGCCACAGAACTAAAAAGCTTAATAGATTCTAAGTCTAGCATATCGCCTACTGGCAAGGTGAGCATAGTGGCCCATAGCATGGGCGGTCTTTTAACAAAAGAATATTTACGACAGAACACTACAGATCTATCCCAAATAAATAACGTTGTTATTGCCGGTGCTCCGCAGCTCGGAGCGATTAAAGCGTTCAAATTACTAAATTTTGGAGATAATCTAGAGATAGGGATTTTGAATAAAGATAGAGCTAAGGAAATATCGCAAAACATGCCATCAGTTTATCAATTACTGCCTAGTAGGGAGTATATAGAGCAAAGCGGAGGCTATCTAGAAGACAATAGGGATGATGGAGGCGGTGTATTAAATTATGATCAGACAAAATCTTTTATGCTATCTGATCCATACTTATCAGATTACAGAAATACGCTCATGCTTAACTCATCTGAGGAATTTCATGATAATTTGGACCACTTAAACATAAATGGCCCAAGAATAACTAACTTGGTCGGGTGTTCTGTTGATACTCTGGCCGGTATTAAAATCTTTGATAACAAAAAGGCAGATATAGTTTTAAAAAAAGGAGACGGCACGGTTCCTCTCGTGAGTGCGAATCAAACTTTGTCCAATTCTGGTCAAACTAATTACTATGCGGCTAAAGGTTTCGATCATTTTAATCTTGTTTCTAAGGCTCAGGCTCTCGATCTCATCGGAGCTGTAGCTACTGATGGAGTCATTCCGAGTTTAAGCGATATATCAAGCAGTGAGTCTATATGCTACTTTAACCCTAAAAAATTGTTTATCTTTAGTACGCATAGTCCGGTTAACTTGAGGATATATGATAGTCAGGGTAACTACACAGGATTAGATGAGAATGGGGATGTAAATGATGGAATTTTAGAAAGTGATTTTATGCAAATAGGCGAGAATAACTTCGTTCTAGCACCTGAAGGTGAAGGATATAGGATAGCAATTGATGCTTACGACACTGGAAGTTTTGATTTTAAAATAAGAACTTTATTGGGCGAGGGGGAAGAAGACTCGGCATTGTACTTTAATGTTCCTATCTCGAATCCAAATCTCAGCGCGGAAGTGTTATTTGACGGAGATTTAAATAATATTTTGTTAAAGATAGACCGAAATGGCGATGGCGATTTTGATGATGTATTAACCCCTAACTTCGTAGTGCTTAGGTTGGGTCAGCCCAGCATACAGAACGTCTTAGAAAATATAGAAGGAGCTTATAGGCTGGGTTGGATAGAAGATAAAGCCAAAGAGTATCTAGCCAAAACCCTAAATCATGTTGATAAACTAATGAAAAAAGATGAGTCAAAAGATGACGAAATAAATGAAATCCTAGGCAGTCTAATTGGCAAACTTGGTGACTATCTGAGGCGGGGATTAATAAATAAGGAGGCTTATGATATAATAAGAGAGGATATAGGGCTTATTAAACAGCTAAATGTTTAGTTCTAGAAAGTTATTCTGTCTCGGGCTTAGCTTTGTTTCTGCTCTGCCAGCCTTCTTTTCTGATAGCTTTGCGAGCTATCTATTTTACGTTGCTTCGCGCCTTCGATTGGGAGATTTAAATATCTTCTCATATTTCATCTTTATTCTCGGGATTTATATGTTACCCTTATTGCTAATAGAAATTGTGGCTTCTAAGCTGGGATTTTTCTCTAGAGATGTAAGAAAGTTTCTTTACTTGAATATATTAGGCGTGTTGATAGCCTATGCAATTTATATTGTTTGGGGTATCTCTTCTCTCCGTAATCTAGTCGGAGGTCTATAGAAAAATTGACTGAGCTAAAACCTTCAACGGCTCACTATGTAAGCCGTTGGGACAGAAAAAGGTGTCAGGTACCATTTTACTTAAATTTAAAGGTATGATATGTATTCTGGATGGGAAGGGTACCTCGCGTAGATATAGGGAATCAATTTTATCATATCTTAAACCGGGCTAACGCCCGCTTGCCTATATTTAATAAAGATAAGGACTTTGAAGCTTTTGAAAAAATACTGGAACAGGCAAGAGAAAGGTATTCGATGAGAATTATCTCGTACTGCTTAATGCCAAATCACTGGCATCTAATCTTAAATCCTAGAAAAGACGGTGATCTAAACTTATTCATGCAATGGATCACTCTAACTCACACTCAAAGATGGCATGCCCATTATCACTCTGTTGGATATGGGCACCTCTACCAGGGGAGATACAAATCATTTCTAATCCAAAATGACTCATATCTATTAACTGCTTGTAAATATGTAGAAAGCAATGCGTTTAGGGCGAAACTAGCAGATAAAGCAGAGGAGTGGACTTGGTCTTCTCTCTGGAGAAGGGAATACGGTAATTCTAAGCAAAAAGAAATATTATCTCCTTGGCCTATGGACATACCAGAAGATTATCTAAAATCAATAAATAGACCTCAGATTGAAGATGAGTTAGGATATATACGAGAATCAATTAATAAAAACCGACCATTTGGAGATGAGTCATGGATAGAAAAAATAGTTAAAAAGTTTAGTTTGGAAATGACCCTTCGAAAGCCAGGCCGACCTAAAAGAAATTTATGAAACGGTACCTGACACCTTTTCATAACTTTTCACATAACTCTGGGGGCGGGTTTTGTTAGTATCTTTGAGTTATCAACACTATTTTATTAGTAGCACAAAATACTGGATGGTATAATTATTAGAGTAAAGTCGCTATTAATTTATATACAACCTTAAGATTGATTAAGTTTTTAAGTTAGTCAGCTTTAATTATGTATATTAAAAAAATGGGTAAATTCTCCAGTATTTTTGGTAGTAAAGTATCTGTCCTTTTTGTTGTTGTAGTTTCGGCATTTTTATTTTTACTATTTTCTAATAGCGTTTCGGCTGCTGGTAGCGGACTTGACACAGCCGACTATATCTACTTTCGTATTGATACGGAAATTAATGTTTTAAATGGCAAAGGCGTGATTGTTCAGTGGTCTTGCGGCGGCGGCGCCACTAGCGGCAGTTACAATACTAAACAAGGTTACATAACTGATGGGACAGCTTCAGATAGTGATGGACTTCAAGACGGTATTATAAAAGTTGCTTCAGCTTCAGCAGAAAATACTGGTACTAATGGATCGGGCTGTGATGTTAATGAAACTACTATAGCGACAGTATCTCTTAACGGCTGGCTTACCAGAACATGGACAAGCGTCACTATTACCAATACTGAAGATTTTACTACTAGGGCAAGCATGGATTATGACATTGTAGTTAACGGTACAACTGATGAATTCGGAACCACGCTTACCCTAAATGGTACAACTGCTTCTGCAACTTATAGCGGTACGGTAGCTTCGCAATCTTACAGTAATTATAGCGGCTCATGGAAAAAGTATATTGCTGGAAGCACTTTTAGCGGTACTGTAACCGGAGGGGCTGATGGATACGTCAATAGAACATCTTCTGATTTGACTATTTCTGCCACAGCTTCTCAATCGATAGATTTTGGCACAACTGATGATAGTAGTCTTGATGAGAGTGGTCTGTTATTTGGTCATAAGGTCCAGGTGTTTCAGCAGGGAGGCACTTTTGATAATAGCAAAGTAACATCAGGAACAGTTTTGGCCGGGGATAGCTATGGAACTACTTGTACTATAGGAACTGGATCAGTTGCTGGTTATTGGTATTGTCCTGTTCCCTTAGCCAATACTGGGACTCTTGCCAGATATTCAGGCGGAGCATTACAAACAACAACGGGGGCTTACACAGATAGGAGCGTAGGAAGTGATAGTCAGAATTCAGCTGTTATAAACCCCGCAGGTTACAGCTCTGGAGGTGGGGGCGGAGGCAGTTCATATACTCCAGCCTCAACTCCAGTGTCAACTCTGACTCTCACGCCAGAACCGAGTCCTTCACCAACCCCAGTTCCAATAAGTATGCCGACGCCTGCATCACATGGCTTCGTTACCCTAGCGGCTTTAAGTCTTCATGAAGGTGACGTCATCAGCGCCGCCAGCTCCGATGACCCCGATGTATATATCGTCAACGACTGGGGCTACAAGAGATTATTCTTAAATCCTGTTATCTTCGGCTTTTATGGCCATCTGGGAGGATTTACTAATGTTAAAAACACCCAATCTTCCACTAGAGACACTCTTGTCACCTCGGGTCTCTTCCGAAACTGTGAGGCTGATGATCAAAGAGTCTTCGGTGTCGAAACCACCGGTGAAGATACAGGCATATTCCACTGGGTTAACACGTCAGGATCTCAAGCCGTTGCCGACGACCCCGATTTCTTTAAGAAAGTATTCTGCATAAATTCAAATGAGTTTGGTTGGTATGCAAAAGGCTCGGATTATACTTCAGTAAATCAAGTGCCTTCATATTCTCGATAAAATAATAAATCCCCGACTGCGTATCGCTAAAGCTTTAGCGGTGGCGCAAGGGGGATTTATTGAAATAGACCCCTCCTCATATATTTTCATTGATTTTTGGTGGAAATATAATAATATTGGTTCATGATTAAATTAAAGTGCCATCGAAACCCTATCTTATAGCCGGTACCTTTGTCGCTGGTTTTTGTGTCGGCTTTTTGTCTTCTCTGTTCAACTTAGAAGTACAAAAAGGGGTCAGGTCCCTTTTATTCTAAACATACTATGCTATAGTAGCTTTTATGTCGCGTCCAATTAGAAAAATTGAAGGAGATTCCATATATCACGTCTTAAATCGAGCCAATGGCCGGATGCAAATCTTTGAAAAAGAAAAAGACTATATTGCCTTTGAAAAAGTACTAATTGGGGCAAAAGAAAAATATGCAATGAGAATTCTGTCATATTGCATTATGCCCAATCATTGGCAACCCTAATTTTGACCCAGAAGAAATTTGTGAAATTAAACTTTAGTTCCATCCCTAAATAAAAAAGCCCTTTGTGGGGCTTTTGCTTAACTTTCGGGCAGATCAATTTTCATCTGGCCTAAGTCTCTGTCGGGATTGCCGGTTAGAGGGAAGGTGGCAATAGTAAACTGGCCGAATCCAATTGCAAAACCAATGTTTTCGGCGCTATTGATAAGCAGGCGGACTTCATCCAGCTTCTTGATTGCTTTCAGAAGTTTTGAGACATCCTCTTTCTGATTAACTACGCCAACAAAAGCTGATCGGATCTCATCTAATGCGGGCTTAAGAGTTTCTAAATAAGGGATAATCTTTTCTGCTACGTTTGACATGTCCATTTACTCCTCCAGAAGATTGATGATGGCTTGTTCGTAATACTTTTGCATTTCTTTTGCTTTTCCTTTGTTTAGTCTAGTTCCGCCAAGATGTCTGTCGAGCTCTATGTCGTGGGTTACGTGTTCAATTCCGATAACGTTAACGCTTCTCCTCGGGTTTCCATAAATTTTTGTTATGCCGATATCGTCAAGGAACGGTCCTTGGCCGTCTTCTACTATCAGTCCGCCGGACTCAAAGGCGTTTCTGACTAATTTAATCAGAATTTTATCGGCCGCTTTATAGTTATTATGGATAAGGATTATGTCGGGCAAAGTGTTCTTTGCCAGATCAAATGAACCTCGGCTGGCTTTTACACCGGTGACATATCCTCCCAGAACCTTTCTTACGGATGACGGCGGTAGAGAATGAAGAGCAAGATGAATACAGAAACCGTGTCGCTTAATGCTGGCATGGTGATGAAATTGTATTCCAGTATGATACGGGTCATAAACTTGTTTCATCAGAGAATCAAATTGTGATTCGTTTAGAGGTTCAGAAAGTGTTTTTTCGCACCTTTCTTTTACAATTGCTTCAAGTTCTTCCATCGGCAAACTTAGGTCAACGCCAGATAGCATTGTTCTGGCCCAAATCACCCGATGATGATGTTCGTTGGGGACACCTCCCTCAAGGGCCCAGTCTGAGACTTGGTCTTTAGAGCGGTTAGTATCGCAGAAAACTCGGGCTAAGTTATTAAATATCAAGGGAAGCCTATATCTGCTCGCTAAATCTAGACAGGCAGACATTAGCGGAACAGCCTGGTCATGACCAGAATTAACTGTACCTTTTACTGCCCGGGAGTCATACCTGATCTTATTACCGATAGCTAGGGGAACGTTGTCCAGTGTGGATAATCCGCACAAACCGCTGTGGGGTATCTCTAAAAAAACTGGCTTTCTTCCGTCTGAATCGTAAATGTATGCATTATTAAAGGACCGTCCGGCCATCTTCGCCTCCTGAATTTTCATAGACTATATTGGAAAAGTTAATTTTTGTCAAAATGTCGCTCAGAGACTATACCCAGACTCGGATTATTCCTCGCAAGGGGTTATTACCTTTCGGTCCACGTTCGTCCCATTCCAGCGACGGGACTCACTCGATTGTCGCCGGATTTTGTCAAGGAAAGACCAATTGACAAACCAAGCAATCCGGCGACTCCATGGTCCCGAAAAGGTAATAACTCCTTGCTCGTTGAGATGGTATAGTCTCTGGGCTACCTCATGTATAATAAGCGAACCACTCCCCATTTCGCAGACCGTCTTTTTTCGAGGGTAACACAATAGTTAAATTAACCGATAATTTACGTTATTCCACAAATTTGAGTGGGGAGTCCTGCATTTTTTTACTTAAAAAAATGCAGAGCGACGAGGCTCAAATTTGTTAACTAAATTGAGGTTAATTTAACTATTTGTCCGACGAAAGAAAGTAGGTCGAGAAATGGGGAGGGGTGAGCGCCCCTTTTAGAGCAACGCCTCTATCTCCTTTACCATCTTATCTTCCGAGAAGTTGAAGAGGACGGTCTGGTGACCCTGGATGGAGAATTCTTTGTAGAGATGATCGCTGGTTAGGACTTCTTTTATTTTTGCGGCTAATTGCGGGGGATTGTTGGGTTCAACAATAAATCCATTTTTGCCGTCATTAATTATCTCCGGGACTGCGCCAACTCTGGTAGCTATGACAGGTATCTTGGCGGCCATGGCCTCAATTAGAGCCCACGGAAACCCTTCCTTAACCGAGGGCAATACAAAAAGATCAAAAGCGCTCAAGAACTTGTGAGCCTCCGGAATGCGGCCGAGCAGGAATACTTTATGTTGTAACTTACGGCTTACGATTAATGACTCTAAATTTTTTCTTTCTTCTCCTTCGCCAATAACGATGAAAGCGACATTCTCATTGTTCTTAAAATATTCAGCTGTTTCTACGAGCGTCCGGATACCTTTGGTAGGATAGAGATTTGATATCGCTCCGATTATTATATTTGCCTGAAATATTTTGCCGGAACTTCTAGAAATTTTCTCATAAATTTTAATTCTGGCTTCGTCTCTGGGGAGGAAGTCTATTTTATTAAGATCAAGGCCATTATGAATCAGAACAATTCCTTTTCTTGGTTTAATACCGAGTTTTTGAGCCTGCTCAAGGTCATGGCGATTATTAACGATGATTATATCTTTCCATTTTGCGCTTAATCTTTCGAGGTTGAGCCAGAGTTGTTTCTTAGCAGGATGCCACGGGTCGTTGAAAGTCCAACCGCCGATACGGTAGATAACTCGAAGTCTGTTAGGGTGGTAGCGCAGTAGCGCAGTAGCCAAAGAGCTGACAAATCCGGCCTTAGAGCTTAAAAGGAACAGGTCGTCGGGCTTAAAACTTTTAATTAAATCTCTTATTTCAAAACAAGCCCGGATATCATTGAGAGGACTGATCGATCTTCTGAGATGTATTAGTTCGGTGGTTTTAATTCCTAAATTTTTAACCTTGACCGCAAGCTCTTTATCTCCGTCTGAACCGATGGCAACCAGGATATCATAACGTCCATGAATACGAGACAAAAAGTTATACAAAAACCTCTGGGCTCCGCCCATTTCTGATTGAGTAATGATGAATAAAATTTTCTTCGTTTTACTCATAAAATTATTTGCCATTTATCACTTATCAATTTCCACTAATTTATCCAATTAATCATTTACCATTTCTGATCGTAGATACGATTTTCTGAAATATCATTATTAATTGACGACATTCATCGGATAAATTATCTATTTGTTCACGTTCATCCGAGCTACAAGATAAAAGCATATTTAACCAATACCTAGTTTCTTCTGACTCCTTTTTGCATATAAATATTTTATTAGTAAAATCTTTTCTTGAACTTGCATTATTTGCTTCCACGTAATTAGCACCAATACTTGTTCCAGAACGTATTAGCTGGTTTATTATCGGATTCGAAATATTATCCGCCCTCAATGTTTTACAAAATTTAATAACTTCTTCACCAAATCTAGCGGTTCTCTGCTCTAATTTTTTACTAATTTCTGAATTGGTCATTGGTTAAATGTTAACTTATTGAAATTGGAAAATGATAATTGGTAAATTAGCCTTGTTTTAGCTCCTAATTTGTGCCATTATATTAACAGAAATGCAGCAAAAATCAAGGATTCTCATACTATCTACAACCTACCTTCCGTATATAGGCGGATCAGAATTGGCGATAAAAAATATTACTGATCGCATCACAAATTTTGAATTCGATTTGATTACGGCTCGCCCAGGGAATGTTCCGGAATATGAAAGGATAGGCAATGTGAATGTATTCCGTGTCGGCGGGTTTTTTAGTTTGTCCAAGTTAATTTTGCCTAAGCTTACCTTGCCTATAAGCGTATTTTTAAAAGCTAGGACATTATTGAAGGCCAATGATTACAAGTTTTTACATGCGTACCAAGCTTCCGGTGCAGCCGGTGCGGGTTGGCTTCTTAAGTTTTTTTATTCAAGAATTACTTTTATGGTAACGCTACAGGAAGGGAAGAATTTAAGCTCGCAGGGATTTTTAATAAACTTTTTCAGGAACCTGATAATTAGAAAAGCCGATTACGCAACAGCCATTAGCAAATATTTAGCTAATTATATATCTCAGGTAAATAAGAATTTAAGAGCGGAGGTAATTCCTAACGGAGTTGATGTAGATAATTTTTCAAAAGAATTTAGTTACGGAGAAACCACTGAACTTGAAAACAAGCTAGGTATAAAAGCCGATGACAAAGTAATCATCAGCGTTTCGAGATTAGTTGAAAAGAACGGACTCGATCTTTTAATAGATGCTCTTAATGTATTGAATGAGAGGTACAAGGTACAAGGTACAAGGTACAAGCTTTTGATTGTCGGTGGTGGACCCCTTAAAGAAAGTTACAAGTTACAAGTTACAAGTTACAAGTTACAGGATCAGGTGATTTTTGCCGGTTCGGTGGGCTACGATGATCTGCCGATATATCTTAAAATTTCTGATGTTTTTGTCAGGCCATCGCGTTCAGAGGGTCTGGGCAGTGCATTTCTTGAAGCTATGGCGGCCGGAGTGCCTATTATAGGTACTAAGGTGGGCGGCATCCCCGATTTTCTGGAAGATAGAAGAACCGGTTTATTTACTAAATTAGACCCCGAAGATATTGCCTCAAAGATTTTCATTCTTTTTGAAAATACCGCCTTGAGGCATGATATTATCAGAAACGGCTCCAATCTCGTCAGAGAAAAATATAATTGGGACAAGATAGCGATACAATTCAAGGAATTGTATCGAGAATTGGGTTAAAAAATTACCAATTATCATTTACCAATTTCCAATAAGTTAACATTTAACCAATGACCAATTCAGAAATGATAAATGATAAAACGAATAAATTAATGGAAATTGATAAGTGATAAATGGCAAATAATTTTATGAGTTCAACGAATAAAATTTTAATCTGTACTGGAATTTTTCCTCCTGATATCGGTGGGCCGGCTTCTTATGCCATGACTTTGGGCAAAAAAATGTCCGGCGATTTTAGTGTTACGGTAATCACATACTCATCTAAGGCCAGTAATCCGGATGATAAAAATCTGCCATTCAAAGTAATTAGAGTCTGGAAGGGATGGCCCAAAGGATTGAGGCATCTGATATATTTTTCAAAAACTTACTCGCAAGCCAAAAAACACGATGTTGTTTATTCCCTGAATGCCGTTAGTGCTGGCTTGGCCGCTCTTTGGTCAGCTCGTTCTAGAAAAAAGAAGTTTTTTGTAAAGATTGTTGGAGATTATGCCTGGGAGATGGCGATACAGAAGAAAAAGAGCTCATTTTTGATAAATGATTTTCAGAAGACGGCCAAGAAGGGGATGATCAAGATATTATCCAAAACCCAATATTATGTGTGCCGAAAAGCCGACGGAGTTATTGTTCCTTCGGAATATCTTGCCGGCATTGTGAAGGGATGGGGAGTCTCGGCGGATAAGGTACATGTAATTTATAATGGAGTTGATTTTAAGAAAGCAGATATGAGCAAGGAAGAGGCGAGAAAAAAGATAGGAATTCCGGGAAATATTATTTTATCTGCCGGCCGATTGGTGCCGTGGAAGGGTTTTAAAATGCTGATAAAAATAATGCCGAAATTAATGGAGATAAGCCAATTTTTCCGGCTGATAATAGTTGGTGAAGGACCGGAGAGGAAATCTCTCGAATCAATGATTAAGAATATGAACCTTGATCGCAAAGTTTACTTAGTCGGAAGAAAATCTAAGGCTGATTTGGCGGTTTATCTTGCATCTGCAGATATGTTTGTCTTGAATAGCGGTTATGAGGGATTCTCTCATCAGATACTAGAGGCTATGGCGGCCGGAGTGCCGGTTGTCGCCAGCGCCATGGGCGGGAACAAAGAAGTTATAGAGCAGGGCGAGAATGGTTTTCTCACACGTTATAATGATGAATTTAATATAATTGAGGCGATCAAGGGCCTTAAGCAGTCTGAAGAATTAAGAGAGCAGTTTATAAAAGAAGGGTATAAAACAGTCGAAAAGTTTAGCGTCGATAGGATGCTGAATGAAACTGTCAAGCTTCTAACGGGATGAAGTTATTAATGATAACTGGATTAGGAAGCGCTAAGGATCTGGCCTCTGGGAAGAAGGGAGCGTTTTATAATACGCTGGAAGAGTTCAGCAAGCACTGGGACAGAATAGATATTATTTGTCCACACATTGATAATTGTAAAATTGATAATTCATTGAAAATTAAAAATTGTAAATTGAAAATTTTTGATAATGTTTTTGTTCATTCTTCTCCGTGGCCTCTAATTTTTCATCCATTCTGGTTTTTAAAAAAAGGGGTTGAAATATATAAGGAACAGAAGTTTGACCTGATGACGGTTCATGAATTTCCGCCATTTTATAACGGAATCGGAGCCAGACTGTTATGGCAGAGAATAAGAGTGCCGTATGTCCTTGAGATTTTTCATATTCCCGGATATCCAAAGCCTTCCGGCGCTAAAGAATCGATATATAAACAAGCCACGAATTTTTTTATCGGTTACGATGCCGCTAAAGCCAGGGCCGTAAGGGTAATGAACGGGGAGGTTGGAAATTTTCTGGAGAAAAAAGGAGTGCCTAGGAGCAAGATAAAGCTTATCCCTGCTGTTTATGTGGATTTGGAGATATTCAGGCCATTAAATATCAATAAAGAGTACGATCTTATTTTTATCGGCCGTCTCGAATCAAATAAAGGAGTCGGCTTATTACTTGAAGCAGTAAGGAATATAAGGCATCAAATTCCGAATATAAAATGTCTCATTGTTGGTGACGGCAGTTTGGGCAATGATATTAAATTGAAAATTGAAAATTGGAAATTACAGAACAACGTTATTCTGTATGGCTGGGCCGAAGATAGTCTAGAAATTTCACAGTTGATTAATAAATCAAAAATTCTGGTGATGCCGTCTTATAATGAGGGTGGCCCGAGAGTTGTCGTTGAGGCAATGGCCTGCGGAGTGCCTGTTCTGGCCACTCCTGTCGGAATAGTGCCTGATTTGCTTAAAAACGGGCAGGGAGGCGAAATTATCGCTTGGGATGCCGATGATATTGCCCGGAGGGTATCAAAGCTCCTGGAAGACCATGCTGGTTATCAAAAATACAGTCATAGCGGTTTAGAAATAGCAAGAAAGTTTAATAGAAAAACAGCCATTAAAAATTATGCAGAACAGCTTAAGCGGATAATACAAATCAACGAATAATATGCGAATGCAACAAATAAAAGAAAATAAAGTTATATTGTTGAATTGCTAGCCAAATAATTATCATTTTCCATTTACCAATTTCCAATAAGTTAACATTTAACCAATGACCAATTCAGAAATGATAAATGATAAAACGAATAAATTAATGGAAATTGTGAAATGATAAATGGCAAATAGCATATTAGTATTATGAAGAATTTACTTATTATAACTCAAAAAGTTGATGAGCGAGACCAGCTACTGGGATTCTTTATTGAGTGGCTCAGAAAATTTTCTGAAAAGTTTGAAAAAATAACCGTACTTTGTCTTGAGAGAGGAGAATTTAATCTGCCCGGAAATGTAAAGGTAATAAGTTTGGGCAAAGATGAGGGGGCATCAAAGATAAAGCAACTTGCTACTTTCTACTTCCTACTTTTTGCTTTACGTAAAGATTATGATTCGGTTTTTGTGCATATGAATCCGATATGGGTTGTTCTGGGCGGGATTTCGTTGAGATTAATGAATAAAAAAATATTTTTCTGGTATACACATAAAGCGGTTACGCCGAAATTAAGATTAGCCGAAAAATTATCCGATACGATATTTACTGCCTCAAAAGAAAGTTTTCGTTTGCCTTCTAAGAAAGTGATTGTAACCGGACATGGAATAGACACCGGGCTTTTCAAGCCCAATTTCCAATTTCCAATTTCCAATTTCCAATTTAAGATATTGAGCGTGGGGAGAATTGCACTGGTGAAGAATTATGAAGTATTGATCGATGCGGCAAGGTTACTAAAGAGTAAGGGGGTTGATTTTTCCGTAACTATAGCAGGAGAAGCGGCGCTGGAGAGCGACAAAGAATATGAAAAAAAAATAAAGTTACAAGTTACAAGTTACAAGTTACAAGATCAATTTAATTTTGTTGGAAAAGTGAATCACAAAGATTTGCCGGTATACTACCAATCACACGACATTTTTATTCACCTTTCAAAAACCGGAAGCGTGGACAAGGTGCTTCTTGAGGCGATGGCTTGCGGGATAAAAGTCCTAAGTTCAAACGATTCATCTCGCTCTTTTTTACCGAAAGAGCTAATATTTAACGAGAATGACCCAACTCAGTTAGCCGAAAAAATTGAGATTTCCGGCAAAAAACAGAATACGGCAGATTTAAGGGATTATGTCATCCATAACCATAATCTTGATAATTTGATAAATAAAATAAGCAATATAATCAGACAATGACACCCGGTAATCTAAAAATTTTAATATCCGGCTATACATTTGCGAATGAGAGTTATATGAAAACATTCAGCGGTTATCCCCGTACAGATGATATTCATTTTCTTGTACCTGAGAGGTGGCCGATAAAGGGCGGAAGGTATGTATTCAAACCTACTCCCGGCAAAAATGTCCATACTACCAAGGCTTTTTTTCACCACTCAAATTATCCTCTTATCGGCGGAATCTTAAAGGGCTGGATGCCGATGTTTCCATTTATTCTTCGTGAGCAGAAGCCGGATATAATTCTTAGTATCAGTGAGCCGAATCTTCTGACTACTTTATATGAGTGTATTTTTGCCAAACTGTTTGGAGCTAAGTTCATCGTTTTTACTTGGGAGAATGTTTCTTATGAGAGTAAATTTAAAGGATTGAGGGGCGCTATCCAAAAGTTTGTTATTAACTTGAATATGGCATTATGTGACGGAGTTGTGTGCGGAAGTATCCGGGCAGAGAAAGTGATGAAATCTATTACGGATAAACCGATGGTTGTTATACCGGCGATGGGTCTTGATACAGATTTCTTTAAGCGAGATTATTCAAAAAAATCTTTTAAGGGTATAGACCTGAAAGATTACGTAGTTTTTGGATTTGCCGGAATGGTTGCTCACCGCAAGGGGGTCCATCTGATTATCAGGGCTTTTAAGGAAATTTCAGAAACCATACCAAACGTCCGTTTAATTCTCGCCGGTCTTGGTGAGGGGGAATATGGCCTGATGATAGAGTCGATGATTGAAGAGCTGAAACTAAAAGATTTTATTATTAGAGTACCGTGGCTTGAGCGGGACGGAGTCTGGGAGCTCTACAATAGTTCTGATATTTTTTTGTATCCGAGTATTCCCTATGGCGGATGGGAAGACCAATTGCCGTATTCCATTCAGGAAGCGTCGTCTATGGAATTGCCGGTTATCAGCACTACTTCTGGTTCGATAACTGAAATTGTATTAGACGGCAAAACTGGCATTCTTATTAAATCCTATGATGACCACAAGGAATTGAAAGAGGCCATGGCGTTATTAGCTAACGATGAACAAAAAAGAATATCTATGGGCAGGGCAGGCCGGGAGTTTGTTCACAATGCTTATGGCTATCAGGTCGTGTCCACCAAGTTTTATAATTTTTTTCACAGTCTATGAGTTCAGTTAATATAAATAAAAAGCAAAACTTAAGAGTCGCCTTTATTGTAGGCAGTTTTCCGGAAATATCCGAAACTTTTATTATTGATCAGGCTTGTGATCTGATCGACCGGGGGGTCGGGGTTGAGATTTACGCCTTTAATCGAGGCGGGGCGAACAAGGACCATATATCCAAGAGGTATTTTCAATACGGGTTAGACAAAAAGACAATGTATCTTAGCGTTCCGGCTAACAAAATACTGAGAATTATTATGGCTGGACCTCGGTTAGTCAGACTGTTACTCTATAGGCCGGCATCTATTTTTAAAATTGCATCTAATTTTAAAGTTTTGTTCTGGGATTTAAAGCCTTTTTTCGGTAAAAAATACGATTTGTATCATTGTCACTTTGGCAATGTCGGGTCTAACTTTGTCATGATAAAAAAAGTTTTGGGTATTAAGGAAAAATTTATCACTTCACTTTACGGCCAGGATGTCAGTAAAAGAATAAAAGAAAAAGGGATTGCTATCTATCGGGGATTAATAGAAGAATCAGCTTTGTTCTTCGTTATGTCTGAGGACATGAAGCGAAGGGTAGTAGGACACGGATTTTCTTCAGAAAAAGTACTGGTTCATCCCATTGGCATAAACTTGGATAACTATAATTTTAAGGAGAGGGCGATATCCGAGAATAAAGAAATAAATATTGTTTCGGTCGGCAGATTTGTGGAGAAAAAAGGTTTTGACGACCTCTTGCGCGCTCTGGCCATTGTCAAAGAAAAGACCTCAAAAAAATTCAGGTGCTATATGATTGGAGACGGGCCGTTGAGAGAAAAAATCCATTCTTTAGCGGGAACATTGGGCTTGAATGACGTTGTGGAGTTTAAAGGATTTATGGCAATAGAACGGATATTAGATTTTTTCCAGAATATGAGCTTCTTTGTTCAGCCGTCAAAAACGGCCAAGGATGGAGATACTGAATAATATGAATCCCGTTAGAAGTACTCTAAGCGGGTTAAATAACATGAATGTCAATCAAACAATAATTAGTAATGTATGGCACCGTACGGTGGTAGTGGGTGCCTTGCACTACTTCTAACGGGATGAATGTAATTATTTCACAAGCTTTAGCTACCGGGTTGCCTGTCATTACTACAAGACACAGCGGTCTTCCTGATCAGGTGGGGGATGGCTATAACGGATTCCTTGTAAACGAGGGCGATTTTAGAGCGCTGGCCGAAAAGATATTATACTTAATAGACCATCCAGAGCTTTTAACTGAATTAGGGGCAAACGGCAGGAAATTGGTGGAAGAAAAGTATAATTCTAAAGTTTTAATTGATAAGCAGATTGAGATCTATGCTTCTCTTATTAATGACTGAGATGGAAAATACAAAACCTCAAAAATCAATTAATACTATCTGGAGCAATGTCTGGGATAAACAGGCTCGTCTTAGCAAGGTTGATAAAATTCTTAAAAATCAGCTATTCGTCAGAGGATATCCGATAATAAAGAAATATGTACCTTCTAAAAAGTTTAGTTTCCTTGATATCGGAACAGGTACGGGGAGATATGGCATCGCACTGGCTCGAGATTTTCCGGAATCCAAGTTTGTGCTAACGGATATTCTGGAGGAGTCACTTGCAGTGGCAAAAGGGCTTGCCGCTCATTTAAATATAGCTAATGTTGAATTTAAACAAGCGGATGTTTTTAATCTACCATTTCAGGATGGACAATTTGATATAGTTTTTTCCGATGCAACGATACAGCACCTAAAAGATTATAGAAGGGCTTTTGCAGTTATGGCACAAATGTTGAGGAAAAACGGAATTTTAATTGTATCAGTAAATAATTACTGGAACCCGCATAAATTATTTAAGATGATCAAGGGCAAAAACTATGAATATGGTTTTGAAAAATCTTTCAAGATCAAAGAATTAAAAGATCTTGCGAAGGCATCTAATTGTAAAGTTTTGGCTACTGACGGATTTTTCGTTGCATATTGTCTTTCTCGGTATCACCCTAAATTTATGAAGTTTGCGGCAAAGATACTAGACGTGAGTGTTAGATTATTAGATTCTATATCAAACAGATATATCTCAAAGCATTTTGGCTTTGAGATATTAGTCGTGGCTCAAAAAATATAAATTTGTTATATACTGCCGGTTTGTTTTTTAGCGGAAATGGTATAACCTAAAAAGTATGGCAAAAGATCTGGACCGTATTTTAAATGATATCCCAGGCTTTCTTTCTAAGAGAGAGGCTGATTTTTTGTATGATGTTGTTCGTAAAAACGGCGGCACGATAGTAGAAATAGGCAGTCTTTATGGCCGCTCAACCGTGGTATTGGCCGATGCTCTGAAGAATTCAGATAAAAAAGGAAGGGTTTACGCTATAGATCCTCAATATTTTGACGATTTGGCCCTAGGTCAGCTTAAGAGCAACCTGAATAAACATAATGTTGATGGGTTTGTTGAGGTTGTGGTTGCAACATCAGAGGAGGCCAGCAAGAACTGGAATAAACCGGTTGATTTTCTCTGGATTGACGGCGATCATACTTATAAAATGGCCGAAACTGATTTTCTGCTTTGGGAGCCTTATTTGAGAGAAGGCGGAATTATTGCATATCATGATGCAACGTTTAATTATCCCGATGTAAGGAAAGTCGTCTCAAGATACATACTTAGATCCAGGAAATTTAGAAACGCAGGCTTTATAGATAACATACTCTTTGCCACAAAATGCAGGAGAAGCTCCTTGAAAGATGCAGTTGAAAGTTTGTATACTTTGTCTCTTAAAAATATGGTCACATCTTCAATATACATAAAACCGCCTCGGTTTATTAAAGAGCTAGTCAAGCCGTTAGTTAGGAAGTTTTCCAGGTCTAACTACAAATAAGTGAGAGAACTTTTATTTATTGCTAATTTAAGGTTGCCGACAGAAAAAGCATATGGTGTCCAAATTGCTAAGATGTGCGAAACTTTTGCATTGCAGGGTCTTGAGGTGACTCTACTGTATCCTTTCAGAGACAATCACATCAGAGATGAGCTCTGCTCATACTATTCCGTCAGAACAAATTTTAAGATAAAAAGAATATGGGCACCGGATTTTTATTTTTCCGGTCGGCTTGATAAAATTGCAGTCAACATTAAGGGAGTTATATCTGCCCTGCTTCTTTCTTTTTACGCCGTTGTCCAAAAAGCCGATATTATTTATTCCCGCGACGAGTGGCCGTTATATTTTCTAAGCTTCTTCAATAAAAAAATTGTTTTTGAGGCTCATAATTTTTCTGATGCCAGAATATTTTTTTACAGAAGATTTCTGGCCAGGAATTTAAAAGTAGTTACTATTTCGGAAAGCCTCAGGGGCAAGTTTTTAAATATCGGCTTTTCGGCTGATAACGTTTTAGTTGCTCATGACGGTGTTGATATGAACGAATTTGATATACAGATATCAAAGGAGGAAGCACGAAAGAAGTTAAGTCTGTCCCAAGATTCAAAGATAGTCATGTACACAGGTCACTTATTCGAGTGGAAGGGAGTTTATTCCTTGTTGGAAACAGCAAGGAATTTCCAATTTCTAGTTTCCAATTTCCAAGAAAGAGATGCTGTGTTATTTATTTTTGTCGGGGGGATGGACTATGATATCAAGAAATTTAGGGAAAAAGCGAGGGGGTTGAAAAACGTTTTGATCTTAGGTCACAAATCGCATAAAGAAATTCCGGTTTATCTAAAAGCGGCCGATGTTCTGACATTGCCTAATTCGGCTAAAGATAAGGTTTATCTAAATACTTCGCCGGTTAAGCTTTTTGAATACATGGCGTCAGGCTGTCCGATTGTCGCGAGCAATTTACCATCGATCGCAGAAGTCCTTAATGATCAAAACTCAATTTTAGTTAACCCGAATAAACCTGGCGATTTAGACCGGGGGATAGGCAGAATATTAAGTGAACCCGACTTGGGCTTTCAACTTTCCAAAAAAGCCATGGAGGATGTTAAGAATTATACCTGGGAGCGCAGAGTCAAGAATATATTGTCTTTTGTTTAAATGATGTTCTTCTGCGCACTCATTTTTAGTCCCGGATACAATCCAAGTTTGAGTAATGAATGAATTACGCCGCTGATTATAGAAGAGGCGAGGGGGATTTTAAGAAGGACCCGCAGGTATCTCCTGTGTTTAATGCGTGAAAGGTCATTCAGCTTTCCGGCGTATTCTTCCAAGGTGTTATCGGTAATGTTTATAAAACCGGCCTTTTTGAGATATCGGCGGATATTTATCGGCGTGACGTAGTTGAGGGTGTTAATGCCATCGGGATTCTTCTTTCGCAGTCTTAGGTAAAGGCGTGCCAGCGGTTTTAGGAGAAGGGGGGGGAAGAAAGTTTTGTAATGCTGTTCCACCGGCCAAAGATAATTTGGCGTTTCAATGTAAATTACTCCTCCGGGCCGTAAAACACGGTATGCTTCGGATATAACTTTTTGAATGTCTGTTACATGTTCGAGGACGGATTGAGTATAGGCTAGATCAAACGATCTATCCGGCAATGGTATTTTTTCTCCGTATCCTTGTATAAATTCTGCCTTAATATTTTTGTACTTTTGAGCGCGAAGCGATGAAGCTTTGACTGCCGGCGCTTCAGGTTCAATGCCGGTAACATGGCGATTTCCAAGGCGTGCCATGGCGACTGCCAGGCCGCCGATGCCGGAGCCAATCTCGAGTGCATCTATGGGACCGGTTTTCTTAAGGTGTCGGTTAGCCACTTTAGCTATAAGCTGGGCTGTTTCTTTGGTTGAAGCAAGATTTTCCAAGTTCAAGTATTCCCGGTAGCGCTGTTCTAGCTTTGAGGTTTTTTGGGAGAATAAACCCTTGTCGTAAAAAAATGAATATTCGTGAATAAGTTTTTCAAATTCAGTCATATATTTTTATATCCTGTCATATATTTTTGCATAAATCAATTCAAAAATAAAAAACCGCTCATGCGGTCTTTTTAAATTCTTGTTCCCATCGGCTTGTTAATTCAATGCCTTGGTTCAGTCCGACTCTGGGATACCAGCTGAGCTCTTTTAGAGCCAATTCAGGATTCCCATACCAGTTCACAAGGTCCCGTCCCTCATTTAGCATGGAGCCGAATATCGGTTCTGAAGTAACACCAAATATTCTTTGGGATATTTTTACTAAATCTTCTGTCTTTGTTTTTACTCCAGTAGCTATATTTACGGCTTTTCCGAAGCCCTTCTTTTCGTACAGAGCCAGGGCGGCTTTTACGAAAGCATAGGCACAATCGTCTACATAGACAAAGTCATGTGAAGCTTCTTTGTCCACAAGCGGAGGCCATTTATTTTCTAGACAGTGGGATATCAGTACGGGCATTAGTGTTTTTCTTTCCTGCCAGGGTCCGTAAATAGAATATAGCCTCAAGTGCATTACCGGAAACATGGCTTGGCCATAGTAATTTACCATGTAATATGACTTAACCTTAGATTCGGCGTAAGCACTATTTGGTACCAGTTTAGCATCTTCCTTTGGACCGGCAGAATTCAAACCGTATTCAGATGAACTGCCCGCCTGTATAAAAGCACCGTACTCTATATCGGCTATGGCCCTCAGTATGTTAGTTGCTCCGATATAGTTAACCTGATGGATTTGTTCGATATCCGTCTGATGGCTATGTCCTCCGTAAGAAGATAAATTAAAAATGGTTTTCGGCCTGATTCTCTTAGATAAACGCTCAACTTCTTTATAGTTCGTGATATCAAGACTCTCCAGATTCTGCCAATTATGATACTTGAATCTCCAGCTGTTCTTAATGTCTCTAGAACATCCGAAGATATCATTGCGACACTGGCTTAAATTGAAAAAAAGTTTGGCGCCAATAAATCCAGATGCGCCAAGTATCAGAATAGGGCCAATTAATTTCTTGGCGTCTTCAATTTCTATCGAATCCCAAGTGTGACTATGCAGTCCATACATATATTCCATTAGTTTATCTCCGACGGTTTTTTGGTGCCGTCATTCTCTTCAAGCGGTTTTACAATCATGTTTTCTTTGAACTCATCTCTGGGCAACAGGGGAATCATATCTTCAATCGGCTTACTGATATATTTCCCGTCAGCCGTTTTTATGGCCACAAGTTTGGGTACTAGTTTCTGTGATTCATCTAATCTTACGTCGCATATAATAGGTCCTTCGAATGCGAGCACTCTATCTAGTTTTTGATCAATCCCAGAGTGATCTCTAATAGTTTCTGCTACAATTCCATAGGCTTGAGCAACTTTTACAAAATCGGGAGCAGTATAGCCAGTTTCTTTGACAGTAGCTTCATAGCGTCCCTCAAAATAAACTTCCTGGAATTGTTTAATAATTCCGTAAGAATTATTATTAAGAATGAACATTTTTATTGGCAGGTTATAGTGTCTGATCGTCTGAAGGTCTTGGATGTTCATCTGGAACCCACCGTCTCCGTCGATACAAATTATATTTGCTGTAGGATCGGCGAAAGCGGCTCCGATTGATGCCGGCATGGCATAGCCCATCGGCGAGTTGCCGAAAGCCGAGAATAATCGATGGCCACTTTTTACTTTAAATCCTTGGATTGTCCAAGTTAGGTTACCACCCTGATCAGGGATAATTATCGAGTTCGGGGGAAGTTTTTCCGACAATGCTTTAATAAAAACATAAGAGTTAACTGATCCTTCCTGCTGATAGTATTCGGGAAGAACGGCCGGATATTTTTGTTTCCAGTTTAGACAGATTGAATGCCAATCTGAAAAATTTGGAAGGTGGTCATCAGAATAAGAAACAAAAATATTTAGTTTCGTAAGAAAATCATTTACATCAGCATTTATCGGCATATCGGCTATTACCCATTGCTTGTCTAGCTCTGTTTTGTCAATATCGACTACGATCTTAAATGCTTCTCTGGCAAATGTTTTAGGCTGACCGCCAGTTTGACGCGTATCAAGACGTGAGCCCAGGCTCAGAAGTAAATCTGAATTTTGAACAGCAAAGTTAGCCGCCCTGTTTCCATAGACGCCAAATTGACCGATATATAGTTCATGATCGTGGGGCAGAATATCAATTCCGCTCCAAGTTGATACGACAGGGATTTTTAGCACACTCAGCGTTTTTAGAAATTCATTTTCGGCTCGACCTAATTTTATTCCAGAGCCGGCGATAATTATGGGTCTTTTTGATTTTTTTAGCTTGCCTAAAATACCCCACATATCGTATGAAGTTAAGTCCGTGTATTTCTGTAACGGCGGCTCATCATGTTCGTGATAAATTTCAGGATCAAAACCTATAAGCCGATCCGGCTCAATCTCGGCATGCTGAACATTCATCGGAATATCCAGCCAGACAGGACCCGGTCTTTCTGATTTGGCAATATAAACAGCCTTATCAAGCAAATATTTTATATTATCAGGATCTTTAACTATTTCGGCAAATTTAGTTATCGGCTGGACGATATCAACGATATCGGTTTCTTGGAATCCGAATTGTCGTATTTTTCTTTCACCCTTAGTTTCCCACAAGTTTACCTGACCGGTTATCATCAGCGTTGGAATTGAATCAAAATAAGAACAGCAAACACCGGTTATGAGATTAGTTGCTCCCGGACCGGAAGTTGCGACGGCAACTCCTATATTTTTGGTTACTCGAGCATAGGCATCCGCGGCCATTGCGGCAGCCTGTTCATGTTGCATGCAGACGTAGTCGATATTTGGATTTTTTCCAAGCGAATCTACAATATGAGCGCAAGCTCCACCGGTGATAAGGAAAACTTTTTTAATACCCAAATCAGCTAAATACTGAGCTAGATAGTCTGTCAGTTTCATTCTCGCCCCTTGAGTTATAAAGGAACAGCTTGCTCATATCTGTACTATAAAAAAAGCTATGAGTCAATATTGCAAAGTTGCCGAAGACATTGTAACACTATTAACTAGCACATATAAAAAATAAGGAGTATCTTGGAAAACCATCCATTTGTACCCGGAAAAGACAAGGTTTATTACAGTCGAGCAATCTTCGGAGAGAGAGAGATAGCCTCCGTTCTGGAGTGCTTAAACAACGATTGGCTGGGCATCGGCAGATATACCAAAACGTTTGAAAAACAGGTGGCTGAAATTTTTGGCCAGAACTTTGCGCTATTCGTCAATTCAGGTTCTTCGGCAAATCTACTTGCCATAAGAGCGCTCTTGGGCAAGGTTCGGGGCGGTAAGGTAATAACTCCGGCTTGCACTTTTGCCACAACTGTTAATCCCCTGATTGAATCGGGACTCATCCCGGTTTTTGTTGATGTTGAGCCGGATACATATAATGTGGATTTGAATCTTGTTGAGGGGGCGATTGATTCCGATACGGTTGGTTTGATGATACCCCACCTGATAGGCAATCTTAATGATATGGCTGAATTGCGTCGGATGGCCGACGATCATAATTTGGTGCTGATAGAGGACAGCTGTGATTCGATCGGCGGTACGATTAGAGGCGAGCCGACAGGTAAATATGCAGATGCCAGTACGACCAGTTTCTATGCCTCTCACATAATTACAGCAATGGGCGGCGGGGGGATGGTAATGTTCAAGAATAAGGCCGATGCTGATTTTACCCAGATCGTTAGAGACTGGGGTAGAGCCTCGGCGGAATATTATGATGAGCATCCCGATATTCGCTTTAATTTCTTTTTGAATGATATTCAGTATGATGGTAAGTTTGTTTTTCGTGAGCTTGGTTTTAATTTCAAGGCCCTGGATCCTCAAGCTGCGTTTGGACTTGTCCAGCTATCACGCTTGAGCGAGTTCGATCAGATTCGTAAGAGAAATTTCAAGGTTCTATACGATTTTTTTGCCGGCTTTCCGGAACACTTTGTATTACCTCGTCAGGCCGTCACTAAAAGTGATGTTCGCTGGCTGGCATTCCCGTTTACTATCCGCGAAGATTCATCGATAAAACGAACCGAATTGATGCTCTATATGGAAGGAAAAAACATTCAGACGAGGGTGCTGTTTGCGGGAAACATTCTGCGACATCCGCCCTATAAGAATATTAACCACCGTGTTTATGGTGATTTGGTTAATTCTGATATGATTATGGCTCAGGGACTTCTTATCGGTTGTCATCACGGATTGCGCCAAGAACACTTAGGCTACGTTATGGATGTCGTAACGGATTATTTACGAAAAGTTTAACTTTTTAAAACGCCACAAGGGCGTTTTTTATTGCCAAATTTAGCCGAATATCCTAGTATTAATAAGTCTAAATTCTAATAACCATGGGCAATAATAAGCCGTTTTCGCACGAGGAGTTTAAAAATATTTATTCCAGAGTACCTCGTCTTTGCGTTGAGCTAGTCGTGAAAACTCCTGAAGGCGTTATTCTTTCATTGAGAAAATTACCTTCATATCGCGGCAAATGGCATATTCCTGGCGGAACTGTTTTTTACAAAGAGAAAGTTACGGATGCAGTAAAAAGGGTGGCGGCTGAAGAGCTTGGAATTGAGGTTAGCATCCGAGAACTGCTTGGGTATATTGATTATGATAGTGAAGAGAAAGAAAGAGGATTCGGCTTTAGCGTGGGTTTGGTCTTTTTGTGCTTGGCAGAAGCTACTTTAATGAAACCGAATGAGGATTCGTCAGAAATAAAGATATTCAAATCTTTACCCGACAATATCATTGAAGAACAGCGTCATTTTCTCGAATCTAAGTGGGGATATATTATGAAAAGTTAATCCAATGGTTAAAAACTTTAAAAGAATAAAAGTAGAACTGTTTTATCTTAAGCATCTAATTGAGAGAGGATACGGTCCGCGCTATTGGTGGCCGTATTTTAAAAACAGATTTTTCGGCAATTATTTATTTTCCCGCTTGCCTTGTTTTGATTATGTTCCCGATCCTGATTTTGAGCTCCACACTATTTGCTCAAGGCACGGCCAGGGTCTTTGGATGTTCGCTTGGATGCTTAGGTCTTTCCTTTTTCACTCAAAACTAAAACCGGTTGTGGTTATTCACGATGATGGGACGATAGACAAGGCCACAGAAAAATTAATTCTAAGCAAGTTCCCGAATGTTAAAGTAATGTTTCGAGACGAGACCACTAAACGTATTTTAGAAATGCCCGGCATTCCCGAGATTATCAAAAAATCAAGACTGGAATGCCACTTTTTTTTCGATAAGCTGACCAATATAATTGTTTTTAGCAAGGCAAAAAAAGTAATAGCCAGCGATTCAGACATACTTTATTATAAGGAACCGACAGAAGTAGTAGATTTTATTTCAGGAAAAACCGATTATGACGCCATGGTTCAGCGTCATATTGGCGATGAGCTGGACTTTTTTCTGCAAATGGATGACTTTTATACTCAGAAGTATAATCTCAAAGAAAATAAAGCGGCTTTGCTAAATGGCGGTTACATAGTAATCAATAAAGATAAATTTACTGTCAGTCAGTTTTCGGAGTATTTAGAACATACAAAAAGACCCCTTAACGATTATTTTATTGAGATGGAGGGATGGACTTGTCTTTTTGCCCAAGTAAATTATAAATTCCTATCAACGGAGAGGTATGCAATTAAAGGTTTTCTCGGTGATAATATGGTTATGAAACATTATACCAGCCCTCGCCGCCATGAAATGTTTGCTTACGGGATTGATATGGCAAGAAAAAGAATAAATGAATCCCGTTAGAAGTACTCTAAACGGGTTAAATGATATGAATATCAGTCAATAATTAATAGTGTGCGGCATCATATGGTGGTAGTGGGTGCTTGCACTACTTCTAAGCGGGATGGATAAGAATTTTTATAAAACATATTTTGAGACAGAGGGTAGTCACTGGTGGTTTAGGGTCAGGAGAAAAGTTATTCTGGCATTAATAAAAAAGTATAAAATACCGAAAACGGCAAAAATTTTTGATTTTGGCTGTGGCTCAGGATATAACGTTGGTTTCTTGCAAAGGCTTGGCTTCAATGCATCCGGAGCCGATATCTCGGCTGAGGCTATTGAGTTTGGCAGATCTCGGGGCATCCGTAATTTAGAGGTCGTTAATAATAGCGAAATTAGGGCTCCAGAGGGCGGTTTTGACCTCATAATGACCTTGGATGTTATTGAGCATATAGAGGACGATTTGGGGGCAATTAGGGCCATAGAAAGGGCCTTAAAGCCGGGTGGCAGACTGATTATAGCTGTTCCGGCATATCAGTGGCTTTGGGGGGTTCAGGATGAGGTTGCCCACCACTTCAGGCGGTATACGGCCGAGTCATTGTCGGCAGTTATAAATAAAAATCCCAACCTTAAAATATTAAGAAAAACCTACTTTAACACCTTTTTATTTTTGCCAATTGTTGCAGTCAGGCTATTATCTAGACTGCTTAAACTGAAGGCCAGAGAATCTGATTTTGAAATTAATAACCCTTCTCTAAACAGTTTATTTTATGCCATCTTTAACCTAGAAACCTATTTTCTAAAGTTCATGAATTTTTCTTTTGGCATCTCTATATTAATGGTAATTCAGAAAAATGAGATTTGATAAATATACTTTATTGCTTGTGGGTTTGGTTGTTTTTTTTGTTGTCTCCAGGTTTCTGGGTTTTGATCAGATCTATCATCAAGACGAATATAGATGGGCAAGTATTGCCAATCCTTTTTTTGGCAACCTGGAAAGTCCGCACCCGCCCTTATCGGAGTTTGCTTATAAATTTGCCGGACGCATCTTCGGATTAGATTATTTGAGAATTGTTCCATTTTTGTTTAGCTTTTTTAATTTAATTTTAATTTATATAATTTCTCTGAAGGCTACGCAGAGTAAAGGGGTTGCATTGATTGCGGCCGGACTTTTCACAGTTAATATTTATAGCCTGATAGCTAATTTACAGATAGACATAGATGGTGCTTTTTTGCCATTTTTTATATTACTTGCCTATTATTCTTTTCTGCATATTTCAGAAAAGGGACGAAGAGAAAAACGGTGGTTCGTTTTATTCGGACTAGCTATAATTGGTGGATTTCTGACCAAGCTGAGCTTCTTATTATTTATCGGAGCGCTGATCGTTGATCAGGCAATAAAATTTTACGGTTCCAAAGATGGCGGCGGGCTTAGAAAGACTGTTCACAAATTATGGCCGTGGCTGGCGGTACTTTTAGCCGTTTTCGCGGCATTCTATTATTTTTATGCCACTCGCATGGAAATGGTCGTTGAGTATGCCGGCCACTTTAAAAGCTTTAATTTCGGATCAAGAGCCTATTTCGACTTAGTCTTTAAAATTTTCAAATCTTTAGTCTGGCTTTCGCCATTTTTGCTTCTGCCCGTTTTGTGCGGAGTCTTTATGAGGGATGTATTAAGAAGATATAGGATATGGTTTATATATTTATTTATTAACTTAATTTTTTATCTCATTTTATTTGATTTTGCCACTCTTACGATAGAGAGATATTTCATGTTTTGGATAGTTCCCTCGGTTCTTATAAGTGCTCAGGTAATAACCGATCTTCTAAAAAAACAGGCAATTAGTAGAAATATTTACATTGTAGTTGCGGCTGCTTTTATTCTCATCTCTTATTTTATCCTGTCTTTGCCCCATGATGTCTTGCCTCTGAATCCGAAGACGGCCTACTTAGACAGAGTTAAGTCTTTAGATCTCAGTTTTCTAATTCCTTTTACTGGCGGTTCCGGCCCTTCAGGATTTTACTTTTCGGCTATTTTTATAATTTTGACTTGGTTAATTTCCGTTGTATCTTTGGCCGGAGCACTATTCGTGAAGAATAGGAGAAGTTTATTTTTAGCTGCATTCATTGTTTTTGGAGTCGTATATAACATCCTTTTTTCGGCTGAATATTTATCCGGCCCTCTAAACGGCAGCGTAGACAAGGTGGCGAAAGAAACGATCCAATATGTTAATTCCAGTAATTCCGTTAAGGAAGTTATAACTTATTACGATATCGGGGCTTACTATTTAAAATTAAACGGCAAATATAATGCTAGATTTTATACTGCTCCGACGCGCGATTATAGTGAGAGGATAAATGCCTATCAGGGTCAGTATATGATTGTTGATTTTCCGGCCATAGATAAAAACGGACGCTACTGGCCGGTGATTTCGAAGTGCCCTCTATTAAAAAAGTTTCAGGATAAAAAAATAGAGTCTTATATTTTTGACTGTTCAAGAATATGATTTATTTACAAAAGTAAGTTTTGATTGTATTATAATGGAATGTCAAAAAGCACTTATTTATCTATAGTTATCCCGCTTTTTAATGAGGAGGAGGCAATACCCTTTCTTATAGAAGCTATAAACGGCGTTTGCAAGAGCGTCGCCAAAAGCTGTGAGGTTATTTTTGTTGACGATGGTTCAACCGATAGAACTTTTGAATTGATAAAAGAAACTGCCGACAGGGACTCTAAGTTTAAGGTAATTAAGCTATCAAGGAACTTCGGCCATCAGGCTGCCTTTAATGTTGGCCTGGACTTCTCAAGGGGTTCAATGGTTCTGACTATGGATGGAGATCTTCAGCACCCGCCTCATCTGATACCTACATTTATTAAGCATGCCGAAGAAGGGGCCGATATTGTTATAGGCGAAAGATTAGATAACAAGCAGAACTCTAAATTAAGGGAGGCCGGGGGAAAGGGTTTTTACAAGCTAATGAGCATGATCACGAATCTGGAGTTTAGAAATGTTTCCGACTTCGCTTTATACAAGAGGAGAGTGGTTAATGCTTTGAAAAAACTGCCGGAAAGAGAAAGATATCTGCGGGGTATGATTCAGTGGATTGGTTTCAAGAAGAAGTATGTGCCCTATGTTGCTGAATCAAGAATAGCCGGCAAGCCGAAATATAATATTAAAAGATTAATCAAACTGGTATTGAGCGGAGTTACCTCTTTTTCAGCCTTTCCTTTAAGGATGGCTTTCTGGGCGGGACTCTTTGTTCTGTTTGTAAGTATAATCTTCTCCGGTTATGTCGTTATTGATCATTACGTTAATCCTAATCCTTTGATCGCCGGTTGGGCAACTTTAGTTATATTGGTTTTGTTCTTGGGCAGTATTCAGCTGATGGTTCTCGGTATAGTAGGGGAGTACTTGTATAAAATGTTCAATGAGGTTAAGGGGCGGCCTTTGTATATTGTCTCGGAAACATGCAATATTGAAGGTGAGAGTATAAAGGAAACGCCATATGGAGTACATGCTTTATAATTTTCAATTTTCAATTTTCAATTTTCAAACTTTTGAAACATTGTAAATCTGGAATTGATTGTAAGTCGTAACTTGGGAATTGGTAACTTGAGGATTATTGCTGACGATCTCGGTCTTAACAAATCCATTAACGATGGAATCATTTTTTTATTAAAAGGAGCCAAGATAGACGGTGCCTCTCTGATGGCTAATGGTCCGGCTTTTGATGATGCCGTCCACCGATGTTTGGAAGTTGAACTTCCAAACATCGGGGTTCATCCCGTACGAAGTAGCCTCGCCGAGGTCCAAAGGACTCGTGCTCTTAGCGCGAGCGAGACTTCGTACGGGATACATCTGGTTTTGGTTGAGGAGAGACCCATTACTCAGACCGTTTTTCCTAAAAACCACAGGATATTTTTCATCAAATATATTTTAGGATTAATTAGTCTCAAAAAAGTGGAGGCGGAACTAAGGGCTCAGTTAAATAAGTGCATTCAAGCCGGTATCAAACTATCTTTCATAAATAGCCATCAGCATTTACATCTGCTACCGGGAATTACAGAAATTGTTGTTAAGCTGGCCAAGGAACGCCAGATTCCATACATTCGTATCGTAAATGAACCGTTTAGCTTTTTGGGTGGCAAATTATTTAGAAAACTTCAACTGTTGTTTCTAAACTTTTTGTCGGCGATAGCAAAAAGAAAAGTAAGAAAGGCTGGCCTTGTTTGCAACGATTTTTCCGTCGGTTTTGTTAATGCCGGAAATTTGAGCGATAGAGACATCAAGTCAGCAAAAGAGTTATTGAAAAAATATCCAGATAAAATTATAGAACTTGGTTGTCATCCCGGACATGAGAACGATGAACTAAGAAAAAAATATAAAAATTGGGGAAATTATAATTGGGAGGAAGAACTAACTTTACTAAATGAATCACATGCCCAGTAATACAGCTTCCAGCATGTTCTTCTATATCTATGTGCTACAAAGTATCAAGGACGATAGGTTATACATTGGTTACACAAATAACCTGCGCAGAAGAATAGATGAACATAATAAAGGCTTCAATTTCAGTACAAAGTTCAGGTTACCATTCAAGCTAATATATTTTGAAGGCTGTACTAATGAGCAAGATGCCAAACGCAGAGAAGGTTATCTTAAAACGACAAGGGGTAGGATATTTTTAAGTCTAAGGCTTAAAGAGTACAGACGCACCAAAGCGTTTGGCTCTGGAAGTTGATATACTGGGATGATTAAAAAAATAATATACTTAAGCAATTCGCGGCTGGAATATGCACTTAACTCGGTCTGTATAAAAGGACTAAGGGAGAACGGGGTAGAAGTTCTGGAGTTTGGTCTTAAGGGCGGGGGAGCTTTCAGCTTTTTAGCTCTTTGGTCTTTTTATAGACGCAACTCAAAAAATACGGATACAGTTATCGTTGGATATGATAGTCCTGGTTTAGTTATATTTCTGCGTTTTTTTTGCCGAAAAAAAATTATTTATAACGCCGTTCTATCGGTATATGAGAGAATGATAGTCTCAAGGGCTTTGGCTTCCAGATTTTCGGTTAAGGCCGGATATTATTGGTTGCTTGATTTTATAGCCGTACATATTTCTGACCTAATCGTTGTTGAGTCAGATAGCCAGGCAGATTATTTTAAAAAACTATTTAAAGTTAATAGAGAAAAAGTATTTAGAAATTGGATTGGCGTTGATGAGGATAAATTTTTTTATGACTCTTCAACCGGAAAATTATCAACATTCGCTGTCTTATTTAGGGGGGCCTTTTTGCCAGAAACGGGAGTAGAATATTTAGTTCGGGCGGCTAAAATCTTAGAAAATAATGACATTGAGTTTATTGTGCATGGCGGTGGCGGTCAACTTTTGGATAAAATAAAAAAAATGATAGACGGGCTTAGGCTAGTCAATCTTAAGCTTACATCTAATTTTGTCCCCGTAGAGGAGTTAAGGGGTCTTATGCAGAAATGCCACTTAAGTATAGGTCAATTATCAGATCATGAGCGCCTGGAGAGAACCATTCCCCATAAGGTTTATGAGTCATTGGTCATGCGCTTACCGTATCTGACCGCGTCTAATAGGGGAATCCTTGAGCTTCTTGAGCCGGGGAAGACCTGTATCACTTGTGAACCGGCTAATGCCCAGTCTTTAGCTCAAAAAATACTGTGGGCAAAGAACAATCCTCAAGAGCTGGAAAGGATAGCTGAGAATGGTTATAGACTGTATCAAGAAGAACTAAAATCAGAAATTTTAGCTAAAAATTTACTAGATAGGATTAAGGAATTATAACGCGGTATTCTTATTCACAGAGGCAGTTGTTATCTAAATACTTTTTTGTTATTTTGTCTCAAGCGCTAATTTGTAGTCGAGGGTACCTTAAAAATGAAAATACAGACAGGAGCTCAGGTGCAAAGTAATGATAGTTCCCCGCCTTTACTAAAAAATATTAGGGATCCCAAATTTTTGTTGATGTACTCGCCTCAGCGTCATGATAAGACATTCGGTACGGTAAAGCCTGAAGTATCTTTGGGTAATCTATATCTTGCCGCCGCTCTTGAGCAAAATAATTTCGAAGCCGATATTCTGGACTGCTGTGTCGGGAACGAAAATAGGCATAGCATGAAAGAATCATTTGAAAGAGAAACGCCGCTTTCTAATGGAATGGTCAGGGTCGGTCTTTCACCGGAAGCTATTATTAAAGAATGTGCGAGCTACGATGTTATCGGCATTAGCTCAATATTTACGCCTCAAACCTATATGGTTGAGGAAACTGTCCAGCTAATATCGCGGGCTTATCCTGAAAAGTTAATCATTATGGGCGGAATCAATGCACGCACCCAGATGAAAAGATTCTTTGATGCAGGAGCGCATCTTATCTGCACTTCAGAGGCCGAACAGACGATTGTTCAGATAGGTAATGTTTTGCGTCGGGGAAACCGTGATTTTTCCGGTGTAAACGGAGCCGCTTTCTTAAATGATGGAAAAATTCAGATAAATCCGGTCGGCGAGATAGAGATGAATTTAGATAATCTGCCGATTCCCGCCAGGCATAAGCTTCCTCTAAAGAGGATAGGACTTATTAACCGGCCCCATGGTGGTTCGCTCAGAAAGCAGGGGGATCTGGAAAAACCCAACATCTATGTATCAATGATGACTTCAAGGGGTTGTCCTTATGTTTGCACGTTTTGCCATATTTCTGGGGAGCAGAAAGGATCAATCACCGGCAATATAGGCAAGTTCAGATTCCAATCCGAAGAGCGTGTTGAGAGAGAAGCCCTTGTGATAAAAGAGCTCGGAGCCCAGTATATTTATATAGAGGATGATTCGTTGCTGGCAAAAAAGAAGAGGGCTTTAGCTATCTTTAAGATGCTGATTAAATACGGCTTTAAATTAGGCGATGTTAACGGAGTTAATCTTTCTCATCTTCACAAAAATGAAGGCGAAAAGATTGTAGTAGATGACGAGATGCTTGAAACAATGGCTGAGGCTGGTTTCGACCGGCTATCATTCCCAGTAGAATCCGGTTCCCAGAGAATTATTGATAAGTGGGTTTCTGGAAAGATACGTCACGAAACATACGACATATCAGCTTTGATAAAGAAAGCCAATTCCGTCGGTATCACCGTTTCCAGTTGCTATCTTATCGGTTATCCGGATGAGACCTACGAAGAACTGGCCGAGACAATTCTTGCCGCTAAAAAGCATCTGGATGCCGGTTCGGCCTATGTTAATCTGACCATAGTTACCCCTTTTCCGGGTACGGAATTATATGATTATGTAATGGCGAATAATCTGTTATTGCCTGGAATAGACATAGCTGACCTGGACTGGATGAGGCCGACTGTAAAAACTTTAATTGATCCTTGGTATCTGGAATTTATTTCAAGGAAAGCCTGGGAGTTTATTAATAAGCCTGAAAGAATTGCAAATGTCCGCTCAATGGCACCGAAGCAATGATAAAAAACAACCCCTATGAGACAGAAGGGGTTTTTATTTACAATTTTTTCGCATTTTACTCTTGGGATCGGGGATTGACTCTAGGTCTTTTTTAGTATATCCTTTTATCCAGAATTGTCTTAGTCTAGCTAATAAATTTACCGCTACTCTTTCGCTCTATGCCATCAAGACATATTAAAAAGAGCCGTTTCTTATTAAGAAAAAAACCCGCAATTTATGGGCTTATTTTATTTATAATTTTTGCTTTTTTAACATATCCAAGTTTTAAAAATATAAAAACCCCATTAAAGAATTACTTCTCCCATAGCTGGAGATCCATCAAAAAGCTTCCTAATATTGCATTTCTATCTTTCTGGTTCAAACAAAGCGACTTGCCCCTGTATCATGTTTTTATAGATATTCAGAATGTTGAGAAGCTGAATAACAGTGTTCCGGTTGATTTAGAAAAAATGGATTACGGATTTTTATCTGATAGTAATAAAAACTATGTTAATGCCTATTTTGCCGGTGACGACGGTTATCAGTCAAAAATCAAAATACGATATCGGGGATTGATGCAGAATCATTGGCAGGCTGAACAAAAATCACTTAAAATTAAATTTCCTTCAGATAATCTTTTCCAAGGAATGCGGGAATTGAATTTAATTATCCCCTTAGACCGCGGTTATTTTGTTTCAGCCCTTAATTCATATCGGGCCGAAAAAATGGGCGTACTTGCTCCGGATATTAAATTTGTGAGGTTGAATATCAATAAAAGAGACTTCGGGGTTTATCTTGCCTCAGAAGCCTGGTCAACTGAATTCTTAGATAAGAACGGAATAGCTGATACCGACAACATATTATCCAATAATGATACTAGTGAAGCTATGTCGCCAGATGGAAATAAGCTCCCATTTTCTTATTGGAAGAGTTATACTGCCGGCGTTAAAAATGAAAATGGGCCATTTGAGGAGCTCGATGCCCTAAGAGAACTGGTCGCTAAAGCTCCGGATGAAGTTTTTTATAAATATATAGACAAGCTTGTTGATCTGGAAAAAATTTATAAATGGCAGTTGGTGACTGTGCTTTCGGGTTCTGCCCATCAGAGTGATTCAAGCAACTTGGTCTTGCTGTTTAGACGCGAAACGGGCAAATTTGAACCAATAGTCTGGGATATAGAGCTGGAAGAGTTAAAAGATAAAGTTTATAACAGCAATCAGCCTCTGCTAGTAAAGAGAATATTTAAAAATAAAGTTTATTCCGATAAGTTTCTGGATATTTTAAAAAATTATGTTCAGAATGAAGACAACCTAACTAACGATCTAAATTATTACGACAGTATAGTCGCGTCTACAAAAAACGAATTTTATAGCGATCAGGCCAAAAATGAGAATAACTTCTCCTTTAATAGGGCTAATAGCAAGAGCCGTGAATTAATAGTAAAAAACTTCCAAAAAGCCGGAGAGCTCGTAACCTTAAGGGCGATCAAAGAATCCCATGTTCCTGAAAGTTTGTCTTATTCTAGTAAGCTTAATTTTAGCGGTAGTTTTAAGTATTTGCCGGATGTGATAAAAAGCGTCAATCAGTTCATTGCTGAAAATCCTCAATTTAAAAAAGTTAATGAAAAGACGGTAGTCATTAGTGCCGGAAGTCACATCTTTTATAAAACCGTTGTAGTCCCGAGCGGTCTGAGGCTGGTAATTGAACCGGGAGCTCAACTACTCTTTAACCCGGGAGTTTCTCTGGTTTCCTACGGTTCGGTAACCGCTGACGGTGATAGCCGAAACCAGATTTTAATGGCTCCTTCATATCCTAGCTCGGACAAACCCTGGGGTGTTTTTGCCGTCGTTAATACCGGTTCTGATAAAAATTATTTCAGTAATATAATAGTAAGCGGAGGATCGTCAGACCTGATAAACGGAGTAAATTTTCTTTCTCAGTTTTCATTACATAATGCGGAATCTTTAGTTGAAAATTCAGTATTTAAGAATGGAAAATCAGATGATGGTTTTCATGCGATTTTGGGATCGATCGTCATTAGGAATAGTTTATTTGAGAATAACAGCTCTGATGGTATGGATTTGGATTTTATTTCTAATGGAAAAGTAGAAAACAGCAGGTTTATAAATAATATTCTTGGAGGAAATAATGGCGATGCCATCGATCTTTCCGGAACTCGGATTGAGATTGTTAATAACCAGATAGCCGGCTATGGAGATAAGTGCATAAGCGTAGGAGAGAAATCAAGTCTCGTAATCTCGGGTAATATTATAGCCGGATGCAATACCGGCATTGCGGTTAAGGATTTTTCCGATGCGGTTATCGATAATAACAAAATAATAGGGAATAAAAGCCACGGCCTCTATCTATACAGAAAGAAACCAAGCTTTATTAACGGCGGGAAGGCCCAGGTCAGCAGATCCGTGATCTGGGGGAATCCGGTAGAAATTGAGAAAGATGAATTCTCAAGCTTAATCGTAAATGACAGCATCGTAGAAGGAGGATATGAGGGCGGTACGGCCATAAGTCAAATAGAGCCGGAATTGAGTAAGATCTTGCCGGCTAATATTTATAATCTAGTTTTTAACAGAAACAAAAATGAGTAAAAAATTTAGATTTGAATTCAAATATGAGATTGATCCTAATACTGCATATCTGATAGAAAAGGACATTGTTAAGTATGGGATGAAGCCGGATTCTAATATAAGCTCACTTAACGGCGAGTACTTTGTAACCAGCTTGTATTACGATTCCTATGATCTTTCCGACTACAGAGATAAAATCGACGGTCTGATAAGGAGGAAAAAGTTCAGATTACGTGTTTATAAACCGACGATTGGTGAATCCCAAACAGTATGGCTCGAGATAAAGAACAAGCATCAGCAGGAAAATTTCAAAACCAGGATGCTACTGACCAACAGTGAGTTCGAAGATTTTTTTATGCGCGGAAATGTGTCTTTGCTTGAGAAAAAATGGGCTGAGAAAGAAATAGGTAAGAAAAATGAGATTTTATGGAATGCGGTCAGTAACTCAATCAAACCGGCAGTCGCGGTACGTTATAAGCGAAGAGCTTATCTTAACGAGCTTAAGAACTTAAGACTTACTTTTGATTCCAGCCTGGAAGCTTGCAAGGGCCATAACTTTATGTATAATTCTTTCATGAAACCGGTCAATAGGGGCAAGATGGTTATGGAGATTAAATTTAAGTATATGCTTCCTTTCTGGCTTAAAAAGATTATATCCAAGCATAACCTAAGGGCCGACACCTATTCTAAATACGAGAAATCGGTCGAAGCACTGCACCGGTTTAATCCGTTATTAAGGTAATCCAGCATTTAATGAACACAAATTTTTTAAACACAACTGACTTGGCGCTTACCGAGCTTAGCGCGGCCATTATTATTTTTAATATTCTGCTTTCTTTCGGTCTGAGTTTGCTGATAGCTGTTATTTACAAAAAGACCCATCGCGGATTGTCCTATTCCCGTTCTTACGTGGAATCTCTGGTAATGATGTCTGTTTTAGCGGCTATCGCAATGATGATTTTAGGAAATAATATTGTTAGAGCTCTAGGTATCTTGGGTGTGTTTACTTTGATAAGATTTAGGACCATTATAAAAGACACAAAAGATGCCACCTATCTGTTTTTTAGTTTAGCTGTCGGTATGGGAGTTGGAACGGCTAACTATATAATTTCTGTTATAGGAACAGGAGCCTTACTGGCGGTAATCTACTTTCTAGATAAATATAATTTCGGGTCTGTGGCTCAAGACGGATTTTTGCTGACATTTATAGCTGACAAAAATTTTAAAAGCGAGTTTTATGAGGAATTATTTGATAAACACCTCAATTCTTATAAGCTTTTACAGCACAAAACTAACACTGAGGGCGATGGAGAGTTTTATTTCTCGGTTTCTTTCAAGGACAAAACCAGACCGGAAGATCTGGTCAGGGATATGAACAGAAACAATAGTATTAAGCTGACGGACTTAATTGTGGGCAAAGATGCTATAGAATATTAAGACTTCTTCTGTCCCAGCATCGACTTATATAACTCCAGATACTGTCTAGTCATGTGATCCAGAGTAAATCCAGAGAGAATCTTGGAAACTGCAGATTCTCTCATTGCGTCTCGTTCAGCCGGTGAAAGTGTCAGCATCCAGCGAACGCCGGCAGTGAGATCTTCAGAATCTTTATAACGGGCAATATAGCCTGTTTTTTGATGTTCAACAAGCTCAGGAATGCCTCCTGTGGCGAATGAAACGACCGGTAGGCCGCAGGCTAGGGCTTCAAGAACCACCAGGGGACAGTTATCCGCAGTGGAGGGGAATAGGAATATGTCTGCTGCAGAGAAGTATCTTGCCAAGAGAGACTCATCGCCGATGTAGCCTGTCTTTATTAGGTTTGAGGTTTTAACGGTTTGGTCGCCGCCAATGATAAGGGAAAGGACATTAGGATTATCTTTTAATGATTGTGAAACAGATTGTACAAAGTCGTAGCCTTTACGTTGCTGGTCGAGGCCGCCTTTTGAGGCAAATAGAATTATGAACTTATCTTTCGGCAGACCCAATTCTTCGCGGATTTTTTGCTGGGACTTAGGATTAAAAATATTGACGTCAATGCCATTGTAAATAACTGATGCCGGTTTTTCGGCCAGTACAGTTTGCTTTACTTTACCAAGAAGCCAGCGCGAGGGGACTACGATATGAAAATTAGATCGGCTGTAAACTCTCCTCTTCTTCCATTCTAGATACTTCTCGTTATGCCAACCGATAGGTGGATAAGAATCAAGATCTGAGCATTGAAAAAAACCATTAGAAACCGGACCGTCCATGGTATAGGCACAGTGGGCCGTCAGTGCCCACATGTCGTGTAAAGTCCAGACGGTGGGTTTATCCTTAGTAATAGCGGGAAGTGTGCCGAGGTTGAAATAGTTTGAGTGTATATTATGAAGGTTAACTACGTCAGCGTTGCGGTATGACTCTATTTTCCTAATATGTCTGGACGGAGAAAAGTCCAGATCATCAGCCAGCCAGTAGGTTAATTTACGAACAGCCCTCTCTCGCAGTCGGTTATAGGGCCTCAAAAGATGAACATCCTTATCCTGAGAATATTTTCGGGCAACGATCATATCTGCCTTATGTCCAAGCTTGAGCAATCCATTTTTAAGTCGATAGGCGACTTTAGCCGCCCCGCCTCTGGTATCAACCGTATTAATTTGGAGGACTCTCATTGATTAAATTTTAATTTTTTTTGCAACGCAAACTATATGCGGTGAAACCCAACGGTTAGGACGTTCGTATCCTAAGGCAACTTGCAGTATTTTACCGAATTTATGAATGCTCCAGAAGACTGCTTTTTCCCATGAAGCCAGGTTTTTCCTTTCGGTCCAAAATCCGAATGTTTTATAGTAATCAAGGTATTTCAGTTTAAAAGGTAGTTCGGCGAACGCATCCCTAAGCGAATTTGGACTCATGATTCTAGTATTATGCTTCCGTAGATTTTCACGGTCCAGGAGCCAGTGAAAAGCATATTGTAGTCCGCCAAAATGGGGCATGGTGATGATGAGAGTTCCACCATCAGCCACTAGGGCGGCATGGCGACGGACAATGTCTTGGAAATCTTCAAAGTGCTCTACAAAACCGACCGAACAGACGACATCATACAGATGCGGAGGGCGAAAATAAAAAAAATCCTCTTTATATAATATTGGTTCCGGTAGTTTATAGAATTCGAACAGTGCTCGTGTTCGCTCAATCTCGTCGGAATAATCTATACCCGAAGCATGATATCCGAAGGTCTTAGCTAAGTAGGCGAGATAGATTCCTCCAGCACAGCCGACCTCAAATACGTGTTTGGTCGGGTCGGGGGTTAAATATTTAATAAAAATATCGGCGAAAGGAGTGTGCTCAATAGGACGCATGACTCGTCCTTTAAAGTAGCTGTTCCAGAATTTTTTGTCGGTATAATGAGTATCTAGGGAAATCATCCATGCATTTTGTCATAAATTAGATGATCTGACAACTTAATGTCTGGTTGCAAAACGATCTAAAAAATGTAATATTTGTCATGTCTATGCAGTTAAAAAATCTAATGAAAGCCTTCAGTCAGTTTCCATATACTACTTTATCGGGTAAGTTTTTAATATGGGATTACTTTCTACTGAGAATGTTTTCCAAGTCTTCATTCTCGGCCATGAGCATAATTCCATTTGTTAAGAAAGCGTATAATCTTGATTCAGACGAAGAGCTTAGGGCTCGCTACTACTTTTCAAGAATAGGGGCTGAAGAATTATGGAATTCGCGCTCCAGAAATGACCAGGCTTCGATAGAGCACTTTTATCAGGAACACGATATGGATATTTGGAGACAGGCTTATTACAGCAAGTACGATTATGGCTGTAAGAAGAAAATGGTTCAGACATACCATATTCTTAAAAGTTCGGTGAAAAAAAATGAGCCAATACTGGATTTTGGCTGTGGTTCGGGCGTTTTTTTCCATTATCTTTTCTCCAAGGGCTTTAAAGCGGTTGATGCTGCCGATATTCCGTCATGTGCATTAGATTTTATATCAAAATGGATGTTTCCCTATGCTTGTAAAATAATAAATCTTGGCAAGGAGCAATTACCTAAAAATCACTATGCCGGCGTGGTAGCTATTGATTGTCTCGAGCATACAACAGAACCTCTTAAAATTGCTCAGGGCCTGATTGAGTCTATGCGAGAAGGCGGGATATTAATTATAAAATTTCCGAAAGAAAGCGATTTTAGCTGGACTCATATTAGACAAGCGCAGGAGCAAAGAGATGCCACTTTTGATTTTATTAAAAAATCATGCAAGACCGTTGTGCCTGAGCATGTGTATCGTAAAATCTAGAGACTTTTAGGGCAGAGCTTCTTAGAGAATAATGTCCTCATATTTAACCATCGGAAATACGTCTAAATAACTATTGGGTGTGGCATTATAAATCTTAAGATTAGGTTTTTCTCTGCTCAGCTTCTCTTTCAGCAGGCGGTAGTTCCTAAATAAAATAAGAGAGTTGTAAATATGTTTTTCATACGGCATAACGGCCATAATATAATAACTCGATGATTTTTTATTGCTAAGCTCGTAGGGATTTTTAAAAAAATGGGGAAACTTCTCGTAGTACTTCTGTGCCGGATATGCCAGGTAGTCATGTTCACAGCCGAGAAGGTATATTTCCTCAAAGCCCATGTAGGCAGCAATCATTATTGAAGCTACAATTACGTTTTTTGTGTATGGAATAACCTTTTCTATATCAATGTTGAATTTTAATTTTTCATCCATTACCCCATGGTTCATTAGGTAGTAGATTCTGTTATTCTGCAGGAGCCCGTTTTTTTCTATAAATTCTTTGCCGAATGAGTGAAAGAAGAATTTAGTTGAGCAAGAATTCAACAGTTCTTGCTTTTGTATAACTTCATCTGATACGAAATTACCTTTTTGATCACCGACAGGGAATATATCCCAATCTATCATCACGTAGTACTTAGGGTTTATTTCTTTATATTGCGGGTGATTCCAAAAAGAGTTTACTACAAATGTATCCTCATCTTTTAAGCGCAATAAGTCCTGGTCTTTAACAGAGGGTCCGGTACCTATAATAAAACACCGCTTGCTCTCGGTATTTTTAAGCTTTTTATTCTTTGCTAGCATATCACGATATTTAAAATATAGTTGATACTGCAAAGCTATTTTTTTAATCGATCGTATCGGATTCATCGGAATCTTTTTATTTAGAATTAAAAGCGCGCATAGTGCGCGCTGCATAGATCATACCAGGCTGATTTCACTGGATTTTAAGTGGCGGGAAGGATATAGAACTAGGCAGTTTTGGCACGGGGCTGGCGGCTGAAAATTTGCGATAGCCGCCCTAAGTTTTAAATAGCGGTCATTGTTCCAGATACTCTCAAGGGATTCAGTAAGGAGGTTGCCCATGACCATGGAGCTGGTCAAATCGTAACAGCATGGCACCACGTCTCCATTATGGCGAACAGTGATGGTATTCACCACGTTGTCACAATAGTTATTTTCAGGAATTTTATTTTCACTGCCTATCATATTTGCCCAGACTAAAGCATAATACATACGAAACATGATGTCCTGTTCGTAACCTACAAAAGCTTTTTTTAAAAACTCTGGTACGTCTGGAGGTAGGTTGGTATTGGTATTTGAACCCGGAATACGCACATTGCCAATATTCACCTTGGGCCTGTCCAGGCCTAGGCGCCTTTTAGTATCAATAATTGCTTTAACGGCAGTAATGATTTTTTCACATTTTGCGTTCTTGCGTATTTGATCGTTCTCTTCCGGCGAATCGCCATCAATAGATACCTCAATCAGATCAAGATCGCTTGCCAGTATCTCATCTATACGACGTTGAGTCAAAATGGAACCATTAGTAACCGTTTTTATGAATTTAGTGTAAGGCCTGACACGTTTGATCATTTCAGCAAACCTGGGATTCAGCAAAGGTTCGCCTCCATGGTAGAGAACAATAACGCGGAATTGTAAATGCTTAATTCGGCTAAGAATACCGGAAAAAGTCTCTTCAGTCATGATCCCCGTATCCGGATTCATACCTAGGCCGGTTGGGCAGTGGATGCATTTAAAATTGCAGGCTGATGCAGGCTCTATGCGTAATACGCCCGGAAGAGGTTGTCGAAATGCTGTTAAATCAGACATCTTATCTCCTTGGAAAAATTAAAGAACTCGTATTAAAATATACCATTCCATCCTATTTTGACAAGATGAGTCTCCGGGTCAGGGGAGTCCCCCTCTCTATATTTTTCTTAGCTTTTTTCCCGATTACCATACTGAAGTATCTTGGTGCTAGGCCGTAACCGGGTCTAATTATCCTGGTGTTATTTTTGGTAAATTTTTCTCCCTTCCGAATGCTCTTGGTTATGAATAAAGACCGACGATATAATTTGTCATTTATCTCTGAGAGCGTTGTAGCATAATGTATTTTGCCCAAAGCATTCTCCGTCTCCCTCACTGCTTTAACGAGATCTTTAAATTCATGTGGTTCCAAAGAAAATTTAGAATCGACTCCTTTGTCGTGGCGGTTCAGGGTAATATGCTTTTCAATGATGCTTGCTCCCAGGGCTATGGAGGCGATAGCAGCATTGTTGGTAATGCTGTGGTCCGACAATCCAGAAATAACCCGGAATCTACTCATTATGTCAGGAATAGTTCTAAGATTCATATCCTTTGGGTCTGTAGGATATGAACTTATGCAATGCAATACTGCGATTTGTCTCGTTCCGTATTTTCTTAATGTATTTATAGCTAGGCCTATTTCTTTGATTGAAGCCATGCCCCTGGACAAAATAACAGGCTTTTTTGTACTGGCAATTTTTTGGAGCAAGGGAGTGTCGGTCAGTTCATATGAGGCGACCTTGTAAAGAGGAACATTCATTTTTTTTAAAAAATCAACAGCGGTATTGTCAAAAGGAGTGGAAAAAAATACAAGGCCTCTCTTCTCGGCGTAGCTTTTTAATCTCGGATGCCAGTCCCAGGGAGTAGATGCTTTTTTATATAGACCATAGAGCGTCTCTCCTTTCCAAAGCTTGCTCCCTGTCAGTTTAAAGTATTTTTTATCCGAATCGATGGTCATCGTATCGGCGGTGTAAGTCTGGAGTTTTACGGCATCGGCGCCTGTGTCTGCTATCGCGTCAATAATTTTGCAGGCAGTTTTGTATGATTGGCTATGGTTTCCTGATAGTTCGGCGACAATAAAAGAGGGGTAGCCTGGCCCTATGTGCCTTATGCCCCCCCTTGTTTCAATACTAATTGGTTTCATACTTTTCATTTGCATTAGTAATATTTTTCGATTTAATTTTTAGATATTTATCTAATGGAACTATATACTCACCAAATGTACGCATTATTACGGCCGGTCTGTGACTTAGCTTAGGTATCTTACCTTTTAAGAAATAGTCTATAGATGCCAGGGCCTCGTTAAATCCTAATTTTGCTCTGAATACAGTGGTACTTGAGATTCTGGCGTTTATCTCTATGACGCATGGCTTGTTGTTTCTATCTCTTCGAATTTGTATATTACATGGTCCTATTGCGCCTACGCTCTCTGCGGTCTTTCCGGCGATCTCCTCTATGTCCGGGTAATGATTGACTATCGCATGCCAAGTCATTCCCAGTTTTAGTTTTCTTAACATAGCAATTGCTCCTAGGGCCTCGGAATCCTTATTTAAGAAGACACCGACTGTATATTCGTCATCCTGACCGTTGTTGATGTATTCTTGGATCAAGGGCTTGTCTATCTTATCCCATAAGATATCAAGCTCTTTTCGTGTACGGATTATGTGTACATCTCTTGATCCGGAACTCTGTCTAGGCTTAAGAATAATAGGCCAACCATACTTTTTAATCAATATTTCAGCCATTTTCTTTGTCGTGTAGGTTTCGGGTACTCGGATGCCCCGCTTAGACAGAAATGCGTATGTGAGCGATTTGTCTTCCTGACAGATATCTAAAGTCTTTTTGGACTGAACTACAAAGTAAGCCCCTGTTTTTTTATTTAGTATATTTATCGCGCTGGCAATGGCAGATTGTTCGGCTTCAAAACATACAAATACGATATCGACCCGTTCCTCATTACATATGGCAACTAACTGCTTCAGGTATCTTTTCTCATTTTTAAGAACCGGTTCAAGTATATAACCTTTGTCAGCCATAAATAATCCGCAATTGTCAGCTGTGATTTCGGTGCCGATGACTCTTATTTTTTCACCGGACATTCGAAGGGATTTTATGACCCCTTGCCCTATATCTCCGCCGCATGCAGTAACAAGAGCTTTGATCATATACTTAAATCTAAAATTGGCTCAGCCCATTTTTTACGGGCAGTTAAAGTACCGTACATTATTTTTGCTACGTATTCGGGAGTAAGTAGGGCATTTTTTGTATACAATTCCTGATGAACCTTATTATTCAGAAAATTTGCCCCCGAGCTTTCCCGTAGTTTTTTTTGCATATCCGTATTTATAACGCCCGGCCTAAAAGACATAATCTCTACCTGATTAAGCACCTGTTGCTCTAGAAAGATACAGCTTCCAAACATTTCAAGCGCAGCTTTTGTACTGCAGTATCCCGCTAGGCCATACTGGGGATGAACAGAAGCGCCTGAAGTGACATTAAGTATTCTTTTGCGCGCTCTCAGATTTTTAGTTCGTCTCATGAACTCGTTAATAATAACGGCATAATTCAGAAAATTAACACTGGCTAGCCGTGTTAGTTCAACTGTATTAACCTTACCGGCGGGACCTATCGGCTCCAGAAGGGAAGCGTTATTTATGAGATACAGGTTCTTATAATTTTTTAGGAGTGAAGAACGAAGTAGACCTGATATTGCAGTTGGCGAGAGAGGTTTAGATAAGTCAATAATAGTTCTTTGGAGGCGACCAGAAGAAATGCCCGGTAGCTTTCTCCTGTCTATCGCCAGAATATCATTATGGGAGAATTGCAATATATAATTGCACAAGGCAAAGCCCAGACCCCTGGATGTCCCGAAAATTATAAATAAGTTATTTGCCTTAGACATAAAATTTGTATTGCCCCTTCTTGATATTCTCAATTCCGTTTTTTTCGCGGGCTATAATATCCTGCATCGCGCTGGTTCTATAAGCATCGCTTATTTTCTCACGCCATTTTTTAGGATCTTTAGCGGTAAGGATTTGCTCGGCAGATATTAAGGCGGCCCTATCACATAACAGATTTAATTCCGGCCGCCAGTCAATAAATGCCTGTATTCGTGGCAAATGGTACTCATTTGATACTATGCCGACTATGCCAGTTTTATTGTTCATATACTTGCTTAACCAGAGAAGTTGAGCATAAGTAGAATTAGAATGAGGGTCTTCGGCTATGAATTTTCCCGGAAGGCCAAGTGCTATAAGTTCTTTCTTCATAATAGAAGATACCGTTGGTTTAGCCGAATCGTTACAATTTTTGCCTCTTCCTCCAGATACCAGAACTGAGCCAGGCAATTTTCGATGTAGCGTCTGAAAAAGTAAATTTCCGGCAATAACTCGCAGATTGTCACCCATGCCCGCCGCGCCATTATGTTGGAGATCCTCAAAGCTCGTGGTTCTCCAATTGCCGTCAGCTTCTTTAAATAAACTTCCGCCAAGTACGGTTATGATGTCAATTTTTTTAATCATAGTCCCTCGGATATTAAAGTACTGAATCATATTATATTTTATATTTGGTTCTTGTCAATGAATCTTACGGGTATTCCGGCATTATACATTCTTTGCTTTATGCTGTTTGGCGTGTGACCCCCATAATGGAAGATGCTGGCAAGCGATATGGCATCAGCGCCACCGAGTTTTACTGCATCAATTATATCCTGGACTTTGCCTGCTCCACCACAGGCAATGACAGGAACTGACACGGCGGAGCTAACTTTTTTTATGAGGTCCAAATCGTATCCATCCATGGTTCCATCTTTGTCGATTGAAGTAAGGAATATCTCTCCGGCGCCTAGTTTCTCTACCTGTTTAACCCATTCGATTACGGTTATGTTTGTATTTTCTCGTCCCCGCGATTTAAAAACATAGTGGTCTTTACGGACTTGTTTAACGTCAATACTTATCACGATGCATTGGCTTCCAAATTTTTTTGCGGCGGCAGTCACAAAGGCGGGATTATTTATGGCCTCGGAATTTATGCATACTTTATCAGCTCCGATTTTTAGTAATCTATGAATAACTTCTATGGAATGAATTCCTCCTCCAACGGTTAAAGGCATAAAGCATTCGGCAATTATATCTTTTATAATTTCATAAGCTGGAGGTCTGTCTTCTTCAGTCGCTTTCATGTCTATAAATATAAGTTCATCAACGTTGCGCGAATTGTATACTCTGGCCATTTGGACCGGATTTCCAAGGTTTCTGATCTGGTCGAATTGTATAGTCTTTATCAAATGCAGGCCATTGAAAAGCATGCAGGGCATCACTCTGGTTTTAAGCATGGTAGTTCAGGAAGTTATCCAAGACCTTCAGTCCGCTTGACTGGCTTTTTTCGGGATGGAACTGGGTGCCCCAAATATTTCCTTGTTCTATGGCGGCGGTAAACTCATGTCCATGTTTGCAAGTAGCTGCTATTATCGACTTGTTGTTGGGTTTTAAAAAATAACTGTGGATAAAGTAAAAATTATTATCAGGCAGATTGCTTAGAATTTTTTTATTTTTAGTTACCCTCACATCGTTCCAGCCGATATGGGGTACGGTGGGAGATTTGAGTTTTATTACCTTGCCTTTTATCCAGCCAAGACCCTTGCACTCTCCGAATTCATAACCTCGCTCAGCTAACAATTGCATCCCCAGGCAAATACCTAGAAATGGCACGCCTTTCTTTACTTGCCGTGAGAGAACATCAATTATTCCAAACTGTTTGAGATTCTTCATTCCATCTCCGAAAGCTCCTACCCCGGGCAAGACAAGATATTCAGCTTTTTCTATATCATTTTTATTTCGGGATAATTTAATCTTTGCTCCTAGCTTCTCGAATGCCTTAATAACCGATGCTACATTACCCATCTGGTAATCAATGATAACAACTTTTTTAAAGCTCGTTGTCATAGTTATTTTTTATTAGATTACCCGCCATATCACGTAAAAACTTACCTCTTTTATCCATTTTGAATATCTGCTTATTAGTGAAAGAATCAATATATTTATCAACCTCTTTCTTGCTCATGCCCGACATTTCACAGAAGCTTTTTACTCCGTAATAAGGATATTTGCCATCATATTTTCGTACAAGATCCAGTCCCTCTTCTCTGGTTATCCGGCCGTTCCGGATATCGGTACATGCATGATCTGTTCCCCGGCCAAAACCATACTTAGTGAATTTAAGGTAATCATGCAGTCCCACGGTTGCATCATCAAGATTCTCGTAGTTCGTGTACGTTCCCTCTATGGGGCCATCTTCTTTTATATTGAATCCATACTTCTTTCTTATGAGCTCTACTTGCTTGCGCTGATCCCACAAGAAAAAATAACCTAAAAAAAGACCCGTAACGCCGACTCGCTTCAAGTCTTTGTCGTCCGGATAAGTGTAGATGAGCATATCTTCTTTGGTTATTCCATCTACGCCTATCATGTCCTCGACACGATTACCTAAAAGGGTGAATTCTTCCATCCATCTACGATCAAGGTAATTTTTCTCCCTGGCCGTTGCCGGCCCGCCGTATTCCAGCTGGGAATTTTCTCCCCAGATAAGCAAAGGTATGTTGAATTGAACGGCTACTCTTACGGGAATAGTAAAACAGCCTACATGATTCGGCCAGTCGTTGTCGCCGACTCGTTTTAATCCTTCTACCTCCAATTTTCGGTATACTTCCGGATTTTTCTTAAAATATATCATGTCGCACCCGAATTTCCTGATATTTTCCATATTCTTTTTGCCCAATTCGCTGATTTTTGTTTGTTCAAAGCAAACAAGAAGGGGATTCATTTTGTAAACCACCTTCATGATATAAGTTTGGTAGTGGCTATCTTTGCCGCCACTGACAGGAATGATGCAATCATAATTTTTTCCGTCCTTGGAGCGGTACTTTTCGATAATGCGCTCAAATTCTTTGCGTCGGGCATTCCAGTCGATACCCTTTATTTTGTCATATTTGAGTTCTGCTGATCTGCATGCGTCGCATACCCCATCCTTATCAAAAAAAAGATCGGGTTTTGTGGCTGGCATTACACATTTTGTGCAGTATTTTAGTTTCATAGTCGTTTGGGTCTAGGGGGATTAATTTTAGTTTCTCTAGTTAATAAGTCTATTAATTTCTGGTCAGTTTTGTATTTTAAGCCGATGGCGTCATTGAGTTCGTGTATCCTTGGATTCTTATCGATAACATCAAACACATTTTTTATACTTGGTTCCTTGATTCCAAGCTTCTCAAACAGTGCGTTGAACATATCAAGGTCTTCCTGAACATCAAGGGTTAGGCGATAGTTCCGTACCCATTCTTTCGGTAATTCAGCCATATCCACTTGAAATATGTCTTTATTGGTCAGCATGTACCAGGTCATATATTCTGAATGTCTGGCGTCGCCCAAGTATTCTAGCACCCTCTTTAAGGTGTTTACGCTGTATATTTCGCTATTCTGGCCGACGGCGAACGCTTTTGGTCCGGTATAGTCATTGCCTTTTTCAAAATGTCTTTGAAGTATAAACTCAGCCATTTCGTATGAAACTATCGGACAATCGCCGGTAACTCTGATAGCTATATCCAAGTTGTATTTTTCTGTAGCCCCCAAAAATCTTGCGATTACATCTTCCGGGTCTCCGGCAAAAAATCTTATCTTGTGCTTCAAGGCATATTTTTTAAGGATCTGGTCTTCGGCTAAGGCAGATGTGGCTAAGATTATTTCATCAGCTGATTTTATTTTCTTTGCATTTATTATGCATCTTTCTATCGAGCTGAATTTACCGATAGGAAGTACGGCCTTGTGCTTTAGTCTGGTTGATTTCATCCGGCAAGCGATTAGCACCCCTATCCTCGCCTTTTTCAAACTACTTTTTTTTATTGTTTGTCCTGTCTTAACGTCTTTGCTGAATACATATCTTTTCTTCATCATTTCTTTCAACTCGCCGACAGTTAGCCCTTCCTGAGAAGTTCGTCTGAAATCGAAATTTTTGAGATTTATAACATCTCTCGCCCTTATATCAACGGAAGTTATTGGTTTTTCTATTGTCGTCTTAAGATAGTTTGCCTCTTTTTCGGATATAAGTTTTGTTCCTAATATTTTTTCGCACTCCTTTAGTTTGTATAGCAATAGGGTGAGTTCATGAGGCTCTACTGCAGATTGAAAATCATATTTAGTTTTTTTTCTGTCCAGGCAGACATGCTTTTCAATGTGTCCCGCTCCGGCCAGAACTGCAAAAACGGGAACATCAAAGGCTAGGGGAGACTTGCCGTCAACATGGTCAGCATAAGATACGACTAGGTCCGGAAATTCCGACTTTAAAACATGTATTTTGTGTATCGTCAGGTCTTCGGCGTCGGTCGGATAGGCCTGGAATCCGCACTGAAGCATTATCTCGTTACTAAAGTAGCCGGCTCTAATATCGGTCAGGATTTCTTTTATGTTATCTATCTCTCTTCCGGCAACATTTAGAATAACTTTAATCTTCTTGCCCCTTATGACCTCCGAAAGACCTTTTAGGACCCTAAGATTATCCAGTACGGAAGACTGAAGTTTTATGCCGGTAACTAAATTTAAATTATCCTTAAGCACTTCGACACTATATAAGTCAAAAACGTCTATCCAAATATCAAAACCCTTGCCTTTAGTGTATAACAGTATCTTCTTCCAGCTGGCCTTATCGAAAAATAATTTTACGTAAACCTTGTACCATTCATAATCTTTTAGGGCGAGCTGGTCATATTTAAAAACCTGGAACTTTATCCCGGCTTGCCCGCCGAAGCCTTGGCGAAGGCGGGTATTTTTTCCCTGCGGAAGGGCGTCTATCAGCTTATATACATAATCCTTCGACCCTCCGTGGGAGTTGGCTATCTCGAACAGTAAATATGTTCTCATTTTTTTAATAGAAATCCACAATCAAGGTTGTCGTTTTGGAGGTATTTATATCTTTTTTCCTTCACTAATTTTAGATCAGGGAACTGGCTCGTATACATTTTAGCAAAGTCACCTTTCCAGAGCCGGTCCTTATTGCCCCGATAGGGAATGGCAATGTGGTCTGGACTAAAATACTCAAATCCCCAGATGTACTTTTTACTGACCCGATGTATTTCCTTCATGATTTTTTTTATATCTTTTGGACTTATGTGGATCAGTACCCCGGCAGTAAATACAAGGTCAAAGCTATTATCTTTAAACGGGAGGTCAAATCCGCTTCCCTGAACTATATTGATACTTTTGGTGTGGGTTTTAGCCAGCTCTACAGCCTTCGGAAATATTTCTATGCCATATAAATTCTTAAAACCCTCTTCTTGGAGCAGTGCTAATTGGTTTCCGACGTTGCATCCAATCTCTAAAATGTTTCCTATTTTTAATTTCCCCAGGAAATCTTTATTAATTCGTGAACGGGATACGCCGAAGTTCGTTGTATAAAGTTTATTCAACTCCTGCAGAGAAAGGGTGTTTCTTTCCATATATTCCTTGCCGAATTCCGATGACCAAAATTTTTCCTGAGCAGTTGATTTTATCATTTGAAAAAAGTTTTTATTTTATCGCAGATATACTCTATACTTTCTAGTTTTAAGTTCGGGTAGAGGGGGAGAGTGACGCACGAACTGCTATATATCTCCTCGTTGTCTAGTGTTAGTCCGTCATATCCATTCTGTCTGTAATAAGGATGAGAGTAAACGGCCGGATAGTGAAAGTTAACCCCGATGCCATTATTTTTTAGGAATTCCATCAATTTTAGCCTTTTTGCCCGGTCTTTGACTCTTATAATAAAAATATGACCGGCGGAAATTATGTTTTCAGTTATTCTCGGGAGTATGATATTCTTCACATCTTTTAACTCTCTATAATATCCGGACATAAGCTCACTTCTTTTTTTAATAAATCCATCTAGCTTCTTAAGCTGACTTAAGCCAAGCGCTGCTTGAATATCCGTAACTCGGTAATTATGTCCCAGCTCGGCCATAACATTGAATCCATTTTTATCCTTTGTTATGCCGTGAGACCTTAATAATAATAATTTTTCATAAAAGTTTTTATTGTTTGTTAGTATTGCTCCTCCCTCGCCGGTGGTAATAGATTTGACCGGATGAAAGCTAAAAACAGTCATATCTCCGATACCACCAACTTTAGTATTTTTATACGATGCCCCCAATGCATGACAGGCATCTTCAATCACGAGAAGATTATGTTTTTTTGCCAGACTCAGAATACTATCCATTTCACAGGGATGTCCGGCGAAGTGGACCGGTACGATAGCTTTTGTTTTGGAGGTAATCAGCGATTCTATTTTAGTTTCATCAAGGTTGTAATTATCCAGCCGGATATCGCAAAAAACTGGCCTAGCTTTTACGGCTAAAAGCATATTGGATGTGGCAACGAATGTATTCGGTGTCGTTATTACTTCATCATCGGGTTGAAGTCCGGCGGCTAAATACGCCAGATGAAGGGCGGCGGTACCGCTGGATACGGCAACAGCAAATTTTGCTCCGCAGTAACGAGCTAATGATTCTTCAAACCTTTTCACCATAGGGCCCTGAGTGAGCCAATCTGATTTGAGCACACTGATAACTGTTCTGATGTCATCGGCGCCTATCCTCTGTCGACCATAGGGGATCGGACTTCGTTTTAGAGTAGCGTCGGTTTTATTTTTGATTTTAGTTCTTTTTTGGTTAGCCATACTGTGTTGTTATCACTGGCGAAGGGAGTATGGTTATCAAGCTTGCTTCCCAGCGTATAGTAATGTTCGAAAAATTTTGGTTTTGAAGTAAATTCAGGAAGAATAACGAAATGATTCCCTACTAATATGGTATTGCGCGCCTCATGCTCAGTTAAAAGCGTTTCATGAATTTTTTCTCCCGGTCGTATGCCGGTGATTACTTTTTTAGCCCGCGGAGCAAGGGCATCAAAAAGTTCGGTTATCTTCATGCTGGGAATTTTAGGCACGATTATTTCTCCGCCACCCATATGCTTAATAGCAAATAAAACAAGGTGGAAGCTCTCTGACAGGGTAAGCCAAAAACGAGTCATGTCCGGATGGGTTATAAATACCTTTTCTGCGGCAGGTTTTTTAAGAAGCGCCTCAACGATACTGCCTCGGCTTCCCATTACATTACCATAGCGTACCGCACTGAAGATACTACGTTTTGTGAGCGATGTATAAGAGTTTGCGGCCACAAAAAGCTTTTCGGCGGCCAATTTAGTCGCCCCATAAAGGTTGATTGGCTGAACAGCCTTGTCGCTTGAAATGAGCAGTGTTTTTGAAACACTCTGGTCAATTGAAGCATCAATTACATTCTGCGACCCGATTATATTCGTCTTTACTGCTTCAAAGGGATTGTACTCCAGCGTAGGAACTTGTTTAAGCGCGGCGGCATGGATAACGATATCAACACCATGGAAGGCACGCTGAAGACGTGGCAAATCCCGAACATCACCGATAAAAAAACGTATACGCGGATCGCTTATTTCTTTCTGCATCTCGTATTGCTTGAACTCATCTCGGCTGAAAATAATGAGCTTTTTGAGCCCGCTACTTTTGAGTAAAAATTTGGCAAAATTTTTGCCGAATGAACCCGTCCCCCCGGTTATCAGAATTGTCTTATTATCGAGCATGGTTGATCAGAAGAATAACTATTTGATAGTATCAAAAGGTGTCAAAAAGTGTCAAGTTAGGTTATTAACAACAGATTGTTTATACTTTTGTCTATCCGGTAAATGAATCCATCACCGGTTTAAAGTCCTGATAGTATTTTGATTTAGGCTGAAGCACTTCGAAATTCATCTCCTTCTTGCCGGTTATAAGAGGTTTTATCAGCATTCGGTATATTGGCTTAGAGATCGGAAATATTCTGACAATCCTTGATTTTATGAACTTTACTCCTTGTTTGTCAATTCTCTTTATCTCTTTGGCGGGGTAGTTCATTTCATAATCTTTCGCAAGATGTATCTTCAGAAGAGCCCAAAGAGATTGCCTCGTAACTTCAGTAGCATTCTTAGCGGGAATATTATCTTTTGCAACTAAATTTTTCGCAAGTGTTTCTTTAACAATCAAGTAGGATGGATGCCACTCTGGGCTTGTAATCCAATCAAAAGTATTTGCTAGAGTATGATGTTGGTTGTGGATCTGTCTCACAAAGCTAAGGCAATCTAATATCTTAGATTTACCATGGATTAAGGGCAAGGAACTTGGTAGGATTTCAGATCCAAATGATCTGTCCGGTATTTTTTCTGAGCTTCGCCAATATTCTCTAGTCTGCTCAGTCCTGTTTACTGAAAAAAAGGTAACAAAATAATTATTAAAAAAGTTTATAATTCTTTCAGCCCCAGTATCGTTTTCTATCTGTCCTCTTGGGTAATCAGCTAGTCGTAAAAGCTCCCCATATACCCCATGCCGTTTTAATCTGAAGCTCACCGCATGACCACTCGCCGTTGTATAGTCTTGATTAGCTTCCAGAAATTCGGCACATTTAGTTACTGAATTGGGGATCTGATAATCATCATCGCCACTAAGGCAAGTATATTTTTCCTTTACCTCAGTAGTCAGACGATAGTGAGCCTGCCAAATACTATGGGATGGTAAATAAAGATACCTTACATTGATAATGTTTCCGAGCCGTTTGATTTCGTTCTGTATTTTTTCCGATTCTTCTTTGGAGCTTGAATCGCCAATATAAATAGTGTGTGGGCATCTGACCGATGCATAGTAACTAAGTTGTCGAATTAAAAAATCGGCCCTATCCATCGTAGGAATTATAATACCTGTATTTGTCGAGGGATGGTTATTCATAATTGCAGAAACACCCACTATGCAAAGATACCAAAAAGTGTCAGTTTATGTCAAAAAATAAAAACCGCCCATTCGATAAGCTCAGGGCGGTTCCGAAAAATTACTTGTTTTTATTCTGTCTGTACCACTCAATTGTCATTCTCAACCCATCTTCAAGGCTTGTTGTTGTTTTGAAGCCCAAAACTTCTTTAGCTCTGGTAACATCAACCAGCATTTTTGGGAGCATTGTCGGTTTAGAAGTGTCAAAAACGATTCGGGCATTATTGTAACCGTCGATTTGAATTACAGTTTCTATGATTTCTTTAATACTTGTCTGTTCTCCGGAACCGAGATTTATCGGCATAAATTTATCCAGCTTCTCCATCGCTAAAAGCATGCCTCTAGTAAGATCATCTATAAAAATAAGGTCTTTAATGGCTGTACCGTCGCCCCACACCTCTACCGGATCATGTCTTTCGATAACCTTTCGAATAAGAGCGGGTATAACATGAGAAGTTGCTAAATTTTCATGAGGCCCGTAAGCGCTGGTTGGCCTGACAATAACAACAGGCATTGGATTTGTAGTTTTTTCGGCATATTCCTGGCAGAGTTTTTCTCCGCGTCTTTTTGTCGATCCCACAATAAAATATTTTTCAAAAAGCGGGTTGGCATGGCCCTGCTCTTCTTTCAGGGGAGCGTCAGACAGGGGGTATATAGTGCAACTGCTTATCCAAAGAAATTTTTTAACTCTTGCTCTATGGGCGGCTTCAAGCATAAGAGCAGTCATTTCAATATCAGCGGTTGTATGTCGAACCTTTTCCTCTTCTGATTTTCCAGCGCCTAAAGCATAAGCTGAACACATAAAAACGTAATCAGATCCTTGGACAACCCTTCGACAATCCTCTTCTTTCGTGAGCTCAGCTTTTACATAATTAACTCGATCAAGAAATTCGGTAGGTTTTTGTTGGTGGAAAGTGGCTCTGACAATAGCCTCGGTTTCGAGAAGTCTTTTTATGAGGTTTGTGCCAATAAAGCCGGTTCCACCGGTAACTAAAACTTTGCTATTTCTGAACACTAACCCCCCAGCTTTTATAGGTGCTACTTGATTTTATACTAAAGCGATTTTACTGTGTCAAGCGAGCTTTGTTGACTTGTACCATTAGAGCATGGTATCATTTGTCGAAAAGTTCTTAAACAAAAAGGATAAATAGTATGCTGAATGTTGCTGTTGTTGTGCCATCTTGGCATTACTGGAAAGACCCTGCAAAGTTACAGCCGCTTTGGGAACTTTATTATGCGACTTTCTTACGTGAGCGGGATAAGGATCTGAACGTTGATGTCATAGATTTGCGTGATTGGCCGAAGGGCCGACGGGTTGATCTGCCAGAAAGAGACGTTTACTTCTACTGGATTATGAAGAGTGCTGATGCGCCTGAAATATACGGCATCGTCAGAGATACAAAGCAAAAACATATCAACGGTGTACATATCGCCGGTGGCAATCATGTCGATCACTTGACGGAAGAATGCATCGGCGTCTTTGATGCATCAATCGTTGGCAGCGGCGAGGAGTTGATATTACAGGCGCTTGCAGACTATCGTGCTAATCGCTTACAGCCTGTGTATAGAAGTAATCAGATATTCCATTTTGCTTCATATCCTTTTCCGCAACGGGATTTTCTCCCTGATTCCAAGATCGTCAATGATAAGCATTTCTCTCAATATGGTGTGATTCCCGGAACGAATGTTTATTTCTCGCGCGGTTGTGTTTTTCACTGTAGCTTTTGCGTATATAACAATCCGAATAGGTTTGAGCTTAGGCGACCCGACCAGATTACGGCCGAGATTAAATATCTGAAAGAGCGCTATGGAGTGCAAGGGATTAACCTGCGCGATGAGGTGTGTATTCCCGTTAACCGCAAGGAAGCTGTTGCCATGTTTGAAGCTATTGCTTCCGAAAACATCGTCTGGAGAGGACAGACGATACCAATGGGATCGGAAGAAGTTATAAAACTCGCTCGGCAAAGCGGATGTCTGGAGTTAGCTATAGGAGTTGAAAGCGTTGAATCTGATAAAGTGCTTGAGTTATCAAATAAGCCGTCGAAAAGTGTTGATGCAAACCGCCGGTTTATTGAATTGTTAAAGAAGCACGATATTAAAGTAAAGGTTTGTATTATCTTCGGTCTTCCGGGTGAGACAAACCAAGTAGTTGAGAAGACTATCCGGTTCCTTGAAGAAGTCAAGCCGGATTATGTAGCTCTTTCGGGACTAGACGTAGTGCCCGGCTCTGTTTTTCATGAGAGTGCAAAGTCCTTAGGCATTAAGAGTATTGAAAAAGACCTCTCCAAGCATGCCCATCTAATGTTTCGTTTCGGTGATGATGAAGAGGTCGGTCTGCCGTTTGAGTATGAGAAGGAAACTCCTTGGGGCCCGTCACTTAGCCGCGAAGAGATTGCAAACAATATTCGTCAGGTTCAGCAATATCTTAGAGACCACGGAATGGTTTACTGAGAACCTTATAAAATTAAAAATCCCGCTAATTGCGGGATTTATGTTTTTAATGATGACCGGCGATCTCTTGATGTGGATTTACATTACCATAAAGATAGGCACCTCGGCGGTTACAGTACCAGACCATCTGTCTGTACCAATCTTCCCACGATTCCCACCAATTGCTACCCCGTTCGTCTTTTGTGGTTCGGTCGATCGTATATCGATAATGTCCCTGTTTTAAATCTTCATCTCTGCCTCGAAGTACGGCCTTGTACATCTCCCAGATGCTGTATGTGAGAGTTAGATCCAGGTCGCTCGTTTGGAATGGAAGTTTCAGTAAAGATTTATTTAACTCAATGGCTTCATCAAGCGGTCCCTTGTCCTGGTGAGGTTCAATAAGATGTGATATCAGCCTATGTGCTTCTTCATAAAATTGTTCTATTTTTCCTTCTTTGCACATTTTGATCAATACATATTCATCTGACATCCAGTAAATATTCAGATATTCTTTAGAGTAAGTAAATTCTCCCCGTTCGCCTTTCTGTATACCGGAACCAACTTCAGTCAGGAATTTATTAATTTCAGATAGTACCGGAAAATCTCCGTATTGCGAGAATTGTCCAGCAAGAAATAGTTCAAAAATTTTGCGATAGTCCAAACCGTAAACTCTGTTAAGAACTATTATGGGAATCTGGAGAAGTTTACTGAAGTAGACTAGATTTATAGTCCAACACAGGACATATGTTTTAACCCAATCTTCGGGCGGCATAGTATTGGTTGCGACAACAAACTCTTGCAGTTCCTCGATTCCCGTATCCGTATCACCTCTGCTTCCATGGGCATTAATGATCGGAGTTTTTACTGTTTGGAATCCGTAGTAATCCTGATATTCTTCATTAGCCATTTCGGTATTAATTAGTCTGGAAAGAATGTTGAATTGGATGCGGTTATGCTGGCCATTAGTGATCAACGTCACGATACCGTCAAATAAAGTGTCGTACGTCTCTTCCGGCATGCCGGGAATAAGATCAGTCATTGTATAAATTCCTTCGGCTGCCAAGTCTTTCTGGATCTTGTAGTATTCATCAAGGTGCATATTATCGCGTCTCACTGCTTTCAGGGTGGGAGGGTTTAATGATTGTTGTGACATCACAGTGGCTTTATTTATGCCGGCCCGCTGCAAAATTTTAAGAGCCTCAATCGTGTGCTTTTTGGGGTTTTTTGAATTTTGAGTGCTGATTGCTTCCGGAAATCCGTACTTAGCTTTCGCTTCGGCAAAAAATTCGGCAATTTGTATGTCGCGCTCGAGAATTCCGAAATTCGCATTGCACAAAAATACGTATGGAATCCGTCTCTCTCCCATCCACATAATATCCTGATAGATCATTTCCATGGGCATTCGGCTTATCTTGTCTTCCGTTGCGCCGCCCCAATCGCAATATGTACAAGTAAATGGACAGCCTCGATCCGTTTCATACATTGCTATAAATACAAGTTCAGGATAGAGCGGTATGAGCGTATCAAATATGCCAGTTGTAAATGGTGATGCTGTTTCGGCTAGCTCCCGATCATTCATTCTTTCAAGCTTGGCATTGTAACGGAAATTACCATCCGCATCCATATAGCTGATAGAAGGAATTGCGGTCTTGTCTTGAAGACCATCAATTGCCATTTGTTCAAGAGCATATCGCAATGATCTTTCACCTTCGCCGTGAACGCAAATATCAATAAACGGATTAAGGTGATGATAGCTTGGCGTAAAACTTACTCTTTTTCTCTTTTGCTCTTCCTCGGTCAGCTCAATGGTTCTGTTTCTGCGGAATTGTTTTTTGCTATCTGGTACCTGGGGTCCTCCAAAGACGACAATTCCATTTGGATTGTACTGCTTGTATCTACGAGCTAACGCCAAAGAGTGCTGTTCTCCCCATGTGTAGTTTCCAACCAGAAGCAGGTGGTTCTCACTCAGTTTTTCAGCCGTTTCATCTATCTCCCTCCTGCTTTTAGGGAATCTGAAAATCGTATCATTAAATTCGTAATGATCCGAGTAGCGTAAATGTTTTTTTGCATATGCCTGATTCATCCCGGCGGCGAGTGGGAAATAGTATTGATTAGAGAAACTTGTGTTTAGCTGAATCTGCCCTACTTTTATTATTTTTGATGGAGGTTTCGTCGCTGTAGGGTAAGGAGGACTTTCTCCGGCTATCTTGAGCGGGATCATTTTTGAGCTCACAAGAACTCCCTAGTTGTTAAGGTTCATAGCGGTATTTATACATTAAAGTTGGTCTTTTGGCAATCATTGAATAAAAAAGCCCTCTTATTTAGGAGGACTTGGCTGTCGGACAAAGAATTGGTCATTGTCGTTGTATATCTCTCTGATCTTAGCCATTGTTTCGGGACTCAATAGCGGTAAGTTTGAAGTAGTAGTGTTCTCCAAAACGTCACTTACCGTAAGTAGGCCGGGGATGACAGTACTTACTCCAGTAACGCTTAGACAGTAGCGTAGCGCTAATGTGGCTAGGGGATATTCGGGATGAACTTCAGATAATAAACGAGCCGCTTTTTGCCAGGCCACCCTTTGTTCCATTGGCCAAACTGACCTATGATCCTCAGGACCGAAGTTTAGATCCATTGTTGTTCCGTTATCGGTAAGAAAGCCAAAGTTTAAAGGTGTGCGTGCAATAATTCCAATGCCCTGTTCCCTAGCTTGATCTAAGAGACTGTTATCAATTGCCCTCTGATCAATCATGCTGAGATTAACTTGTATAGAGCAAAATTCGCCGTATTTAAGAGCTAATAAACCATGGTTAGGATGTTTAACGGAAACACCCAAGGCCCTGACTAATCCTCTGATTTTTAATTCCTTCAGGGCGCTCACAATTTCGTCCATACGCAGGTTTTGAATATCTGGGTTGTGAAGCTGGTAAAGATCAACGTAGTCTGTTCCCAGATTACGTAAACTTTTTTCAAGTGTGCTGAAGATATTCTTTCTGGAAAAATCTTGCGGAGTATGGTGTTCCAGAAATCCTATCTTAGTGCCGATAACTACTTGGCCCCGCCGGTGCTTAAAAGTTCTTCCGATCAACTCTTCGCTTTTGCCGTAAACACCGGCAGTATCATAGTAACTAATTCCGTTATTAAAGGCTGCCTCCAGGGCTTTCCGAGACTCATTGTCGTCAGTCGGACCATATGAGGTTGGACCTGGAGTTACTCCACCGATGCCCCAGCCGCCAAATCCAATTTCAGATACCATGATCCCGCTTGCTCCGAGTGGTCTATACTTCACCGATCTTCTCCTATCTTGGTAAATAGCTGATTGTTATTTTTACATAATTAATAGCGAGTGTCAATCCCGTTAGAGGTAAGATGCGCCCTTGGTGGTGCATCTGCTGACCATGCCTTCTAGGCAAGTCGGACCTCTAACGGGATCAATCAATAAAAAACCTCGTAGAATTCGAGGTTTTATAGAATATTTTTACGATACCAATCAATAGTTCTGGCGATACCGGTATCAAGTGAAACTTTGGGCTGCCAGCCATATATATCTTTTGCTCTCGTTGCATCAAGCGTAATGCTAACTGGAATGGTCGGTCCGGTTACGTTATGTGCTAAAGATAGATTCTTACCCGAAGCAGTAATTATTTTTGAGATTATATCATTTACGCTTAAGGCCTCACCACAGCCGACATTAACTAAGTCAAAGCTATCCCGATCTTGCTTTGCCATAGCCAGCTCGACAAAATCAACCAGGTCGGACACATATACCAGATCTCGTTTTTCCTGGCCCGTTCCCCAGACCGTAATTTCATCGCCATCTTTAGCCGTCATAACTTTAGTAACATTGGCGCCGAACATATGAGATTTTTCAAGGTCGTATTTATCGTACGGACCGTATATGTTTGAGTGTCGGATGACAAGAAATTTAGTCCGGCCCAGGCGCGAGTAAAAGTCACACATTTTTTCTAAATAGATTTTTGTCCAACCGGCCCCGAAATATGTAGGATGCATGCCGTCATTAAGATTAAGATCCGATTCTTTAGCCGGCTTGTCGCCGCCGGGATACATAACTGAACAACTGAAGAAAATTACCATTCCGATACGCTGATCAAAGGATGCCTGATACATAAGAAGATTCATAATTCCATTGTCGGTGATATGAATGAAGGGCCTCTCCTTTATTTGCTTTGAACCGGAAGTGACTGCTGCGGCTTGAATTAAGATATCAACGCCTTTTAGTAATTCATTAACTTCATGTTTATCAGTCAGGTCAACCTTAACTAATCGCGGGTCTGAGCTAAAACGATTATTGTGATAAGTTCCTATAAGTTCAATATCTTTGCGTTCCGATAGCCGTTCAAATATATTTCTTCCGATAAATCCGCTAGCTCCGCAAACCAAAACTCTTTTCTTTGTCATTAGACCCGCCTCCAGACCTTTGTTTGAATTTGAATGAACAATGATCAATAGTATACCGAGAATGATGTTTAGTCAACTGACAGTTTGGTTTTAATTATATGCTATAGTATCTATATGATTAAGGTTTCGCAGACAACTTTACCCGAAGTTTTACGGATAGAGCGTTATTTTTTTGAAGACTATCGTGGAGTTTGTGGCGAGGTATATAAAAAACAGGAATACTTCGATGCCGGAATTAAAATTGAATTCGTTGAACAAGATTACTCCCTTTCACATAAAAACGTTCTTCGTGGTTTGCATGGAGATCCTAAAACCTGGAAGCTCATTTCCTGCCTCTACGGAGAGCTATACCTGGTAGTCATGAATTACAATGAGACTTCTCCGTCCTTTGGAAAATGGGAAGCCTTTACCCTGACTCCCCGTAATTGTCTTCAGATACTTATTCCCCCCATGCATGCCAACGGCCACTTAATATTGAGCGACTGGGCAGTGTTCCACTATAACCAATCGGAATATTATACCGATGGTAAGAATCAGTTCACCGTTAAATGGAACGATCCACGATTCAATATCACCTGGCCAACCGGAAATCCTATCCTCTCAAGAAGAGACAGCTAGCAACAAAAAGACCCCCCTACAGGGTCTTTTTTACTGTTGACGACGAAGCGGCCATTAAGTATCATTCAGCAAATGTACATTTACAATATTAAAGGGTAAATGATGAAAAAGCTAACCATAGGTTTGGCTCAGATCGGCAACGAATTTTCGGATGGTCAGTGCTATCTGCCCCCATCTATCGGTTATTTGAAGGCCTATGCCCAGAAGTACGCCCGCGATTCTAACAGTTTTGAATTTCTGCAGATGGTCTATAAGCGGCTTACCGTTGAATCTGCAGTAGCTAAATTAATAGATGCTCAAATCGTTGCTTTCAGTGTTTACGTTTGGAATTTTGAATTATCATGTGCTATTGCCCGAGAGCTTAAGCGCCAAAAACCGGAAATTATTATTGTTTTCGGTGGTCCTCATGTGCCAGACGGACTAAAAAGATTCGGCCGTGAAAAAAAATCAGCCGGTCTTATTCAGCTGACACGTTTACGCAAGAGTTTTACTGAAACATTTCATCGGGACTATCCCTTCATTGATATTGCCTGTCACGGTGAGGGCGAAGCAGTATTTCTAGATATCCTTGAGCGGTTGCTCGACGGCAATTATGAGAGGGAAGACATTCCATCGATAAGTTACTTACGTAAAGACGGAACCTTTGTGCATAATCCTAGACGTCCTCGTATTGTTGATCTCGGTGTAGTACCGTCACCTTACCAATCCGGGATTTTCGACGATTTGATTAAATCTTTTCCGGAACAAAAGTGGATTGTGCTTCTCGAGACTAATCGAGGCTGTCCATATGCATGTACATTTTGTGACTGGGGCGGTGCGACGGAAGATAAGCTGGCCAAGTTTCCCTTGGAGCAGGTCTGTGGTGATATTGAATGGATCGGCCGGCATCAGATAGGCTATACGTTTATCGGGGATGCTAATTTTGGAATCTTAGAACGGGACGTCAAGATTGCCGAACAATTTGCGAAAATCCGTGAGCAGTACGGATTTCCAAAGGCAATAGCAACCCAAAACGCAAAAAATCCGAAAGACCACTCATTTGAAGCGTTAGCGATATTAGATCGCTCGGGACTTAAGACCGATGGTCTTATGTCACTGCAGTCAACTAATGCGGAAACTCTCAGGGCAATTCGCCGCGACAATATGAAGGTAGAAGCCTATCAGGCACGTCAGAATGAGATGGCCGCTAAGGGTACGATGATAGTGACTGATATGATTATGGCTATGCCCAATGAGACATATGACTCATTTGCTGACGGCATCTCAAATACTATTGCCGGTGGCCAGCATAATCGTATTCATTTTAATATATTTACTATCTTGCCTAATGCCGAAGCGGCTAATCCTGAATATATGGAAGAGTACGGAATGAAAACAGTATCGATTAAAATACTTACCGTTCACGGTAAGAAAGAAGAAACTCCCGATGGCATAGATGAATGGCAGAAAGCGGTAGTTGCCACAAAAACTATGCCTAAGGAAGATTGGATTCGTACCAGGGTGTTCACTTGGATGTCTGCCTTTCTGCATTTTGATAAAATGTTTCAGATTCCTTTAATAGTCATGAACCAGATTGGCGGCATAAGCTATCGGGAGCTGATAGAACTTTTCTCAGAAGGAAATTACCGTGACGTCAGCAATCATAAAATCTTTCTTCCCGAAGAAGAATTCCCGGTACTAGCAAGCATAAGACAATTCTTATTAAGCGAAGCGACAAAAATAACTCAGGGCCAAGAGGAGTACAGTCACTCCGGGGAATGGCTCGATATTTGGTGGCCGGCCGATGCATACGCCATGATAAAATTATATGTTAATGGTCGGCTATCCGATTTTTACGAAGAGGCTCAACGGGCACTTCGGCTTATGCGCAACGTCCGATCAGCCCCGGTCAATGATATAATACTTGACGATGCAATTCGGCTTAACCGGGCGCTTCTTAAGCTTCCGTTCCAGGATCACGACCTCACCATTAAACTAAATTACCGGGTCTGGGAATTCTATAGAAACATTTTTACCGGACAACCGGCCATACTCGAAGAAGGCCCAGCAGAGTATTGCATTGATCGCACAACTGAATCCTGGGATTCTTTGGAAGAATGGCTGAGAAAAGTCGTCTGGTGGTGTTTTCGTAACGGTGCTTATCTTTATACAATACGGCCCAATGAACCGGTATAAATCAGACTTACGGGGCAATAAGTTTTAGGTAAACAAAAAAGGAGCTATATGGCTCCTTTTAAATTTAAATATTTGAGAAATGGTTATTTTTTATAACCGGATAACCTCTGATTAACTCAGCAATTCCTTCTTGCAGAGAAACCTCCGGTTTAAATCCGGTTTTCTCAATCTTTTCGTTGCTGACGATATAGTTGCGTTTATCAGGATCTTCGCCTATTTTAGCTTCGGCAAAATAAAAGCCAGGTACTTGCTTCTTTATCTCCTCGCATAGTTCCAATTTTGAAAGGTTAGCATCACTTAATCCGACATTGTAGACTTGGCCATCCATCGTCTTAAAGTTTTCCATGCAATGCATAAATGCTCTTGCAACATCTCGGACGTGGATGTAGTTTCTTTTAAAATTACCCTCAAAGAGTACTACATAGCGGTCATTTACGGCTCTGTAAACGAAGTCATTAACTAGCAAATCCAGACGCATGCGCGGACTGATTCCAAAAACAGTTGCCAGGCGGAGAACCACAGAATTTCCATTTTTTAATAATACCTCTTCTGCTTCAACTTTTAGTTTGCCATAGAGAGAAACTGGATTTAACGAAGACTCTTCAGTGCAATAGTTTCTTTCTTGGCCGATACCGTAACCGCTGTTAGTGTTGGGGAATATTATTCTTGGTCTCCATCGGTCGGCGATCATTCTAACCGCATCCAGGTTGGTCGTTCTGGCAGACCATGGGTCTTTGTCGCAAGCAGGAGCTCCGACGATGCAAGCCAGGGGAATGACATATCTTATAGGCCAGTAGTTTTTAAAAGTATCTTCTATCCGTTTTTCATCTCTGGAATCGCCTCTGATAATCAGCAGATTTTTGTTGTGACAACAGTCAAGTAGAGAAGTCTGATTGTACATGAAGTTATCAAGTACGATGACCTCATGGCCGGCATTCAAAAGCATTGGTACCAGAACCGAACCGATATACCCGGCGCCTCCGGTGACAAGAACTCTGGGCATTATCCATTCTCCTCTCTGTATTCCAATGCTGTCTTGATCGCTACCGAACAGATGTACTCGATGTCTTCCGTTTTAAGATAGGGGTGATTGGGTAGGAAGAACCCGCAGTGATAAAGCTTATTGGCTACGGAGGCGGAGAACTTTCCATATTCTCTGAACCAATATGGCTGAAGGCCCTGATTACCCGAAGTAAACGGCCTGGTTTCTATGCCGTTGTTCTGAAGCTCTTTAATAATTATATTTCTTTCCTCATAATTTAAGGCCAGGGCGCAAAAGTGGATACTGCATACAACTGACTCCTTGTCATAAACCTGGGTCATAAACAAACCGCTGTGACCAAGTATCTGTTTGTAGAGCCGGTGGTTAGAAGATCTTTTTTCGATGTTCCACTCTATTCGGTCAAGCTGGCGCAGGCCGAGGAATGCCTGCATATCAGTAAATCGTGAATTAAAGCCGGGCTCAATGAAGTGAAAATGGGTTCCGATATCTTCGATTTCGTATTTCTTTAAAATTTCGGTTCTTTTCTCCGGATCAACATGTGCTACCCAGCCATGACTTCTTAACATCAAAAGCAGATCATTGAGATCCTTATCATCTGTAAATACTACTCCGCCCTCAACGGTCGGTGTCTGGTGGCCGTAATAGGTTGAGATGCTAGACATGTCACCGAATGTTCCCAATTTTTGGCCATGATATGAGGAACCGATTGCGGCACAGGTATCTTCAAGAAGGAAGAATCCGTATTCCTTTTTTAGTTTCATCAGGTCATCCATATCGTGAGGGATGCCAAGTACTTGAACTAAAAAAACCGTAGAAGGATTGTGCTCTTCGAGTAAGGCTCTGAGATGTCTCTTGTTAAGAGCCCATGTGTCATAATCGGCATCGCACATAATCGGCTCAAAACCGTAATGTATTGCCGGAGAAATACTGGTAACCCAAGCGGCACTTGGAACGATAATTTTCTTGTTCTTTAGCCGGCCTGAGCGGAGCAGGGTGTAATACATTAACTCATTGGCATCTGAACCCGTACTGCAAGAGATAGCAAAATTTCTGCCAAGCCAGTCGCACCATCTTTGCTCGTATTCTTTTACTAACGGCCCCATGGTTAGGCGGGGCGCAGGATCACTCAACAGCCAGACAGCCAAAGCACGGAGGTCTTCTTTGGTCACGGTGTCTGTGGCAAGAGGATATTTATAATTCACTAAGCACCTCTTTTTAAAGGACTTTGGGTTAAATAGTGTTATATTTTTATACTCCAGTCAATATGGCCCAGTTTCGTTCTTTTACGAGAACTCAAGCATAATCGGTAGATGGTCGGATACGAAGGCATCTATCGTCTTAAAATTCATTACATTTACATCCCTAGAAACGAAAACATAATCGGATATGAAGTCTTTATATCTCTCGGCATCTTTATAGAAAGAACTGCGCGTTGAGTTTATCCCAAAATCTTTGATCAAGTTTTTAAAATCTTTATTGAATATGGCGATGCTTTCTGTTTCAGGCCGGAGATTGAAGTCGCCACATATTATTTTCTTGCCCTTGTGAGTGGCATAAAGGTCTATTATCATTTCGGATTGTTTAATGCGCTCCGGGTTATCTAGCTTTCCGGTCGGCAGCCATAGGCCGTGAATATTGCCAATAATAAATTCATCTTTATCAGTCCTAATTTTAATGTATTGAAAAATCCCGCTATGGTTTGTAACGGGATGATGAGTATAAAAACCTCCCTTATCGGTAACTGACAAGTTCTTTCTTACGAAAATTGCTTGACCTATTGTCGACAGAGCCATCTCTCCCATAAAGAACGAGTTTTTTGGTGCAAAGTACGGATAAATATTGAACTCCAGCAAGGCGCTTTCAAGCTCTTTGGCAATATTGGCTCTGGCTCCGCCTACATCATATCCGGGCCTATTACCGAAGAAGAGTTCTTGAAAACAAAAAATATCAGTATCTTTTTTGGCTTCACTGATAAATTCCATGAGCGGTTCATATAACTTTCCACCCCAGATATTTAAAGATATTAATTTCATCCCGTACGAGACAGGAAACGCCTCAACCTGTTTTTCAGGTAGCGTTTGCCCATGCCTGATTTAAGATACTTTTTTCTTTGACGAGCATCATTCTCATCTCGACACATTTCATAGTAAATGAGCTCATATTGACCTCGATATTTTGTATATGTTGATTTTTTGTCATTGTGTTCATTGAGGCGTTTCCGTAGGTCATAAGTAAAACCTGTATATAGACGGCCATTCTCATTTCTTAGTACGTATGTATAAAATATGCTTTTGCTGTCTCGTTCGGGATTCATAATACCTTAACTTAGCTTAAAAAAAACTAAAAATCCAGCAAGTTTTCTAAATAAAAATCCCGGGCATTGTGCCAGGGATTTGCGTTAATTTAAGGAACTAAGCTGGATCAAAACGGACCGCGGAATTTATTCTCATAACTAAAAAATTCTTCTTCAGATAGATCGGCTCTCTCAAGGCCAAGTTTCTGTTCGATAACTCTAACTAGCGTTTCTGCGCCAGGATAGAACAAATTTTCAAGCGGGCGCGTGGTTGGGCATGGTGTTGGCGCAAAACCGATTCTTGTAATCGGTGATTTTAATTGATGCATACATTTTTCATATACTCTGGCGGTAATTTCAGCTGAGAGGCCGCAATTAATCCAGTCGTAGTCGGCTACAATCAAATGACCTGTCTTAATGGCGGATTCAGTTACAAGCTTATCATCAAGCGGAGCGATTGAGCGGATGTCAATTATCTCTACATCTACACTGCGCTTTTCCATTATCCGTGCGGCGGTATAAGCTTCAACGTTCATCCACGATGTAGCGGCGATAGTGATATCGGTTCCCGGTCTAAGAACGTTGGCTTGGCCGAGAGGAACGGTAAATGGTTCTTCGGGAACCCGGCCTTTCTGCCAGTAAAGTAGGCGATGTTCCAGAATAAGAACCGGATTATTGTCGCGAATAGCGGATATAAGCAATCCCTTAGCGTCATAAGGCGTAGTTGGCATAACTACCTTTAATCCGGGAATGTGGGCAAAAACACTTTGCAGAGTTTTTGAATGTTGGAATCCTTGGCCCCAGCCCCGCCCAATAATTGCGCGGATTACCAATGGAACAGAAAGTTTTCCATCCGATCCGTAGCGTATGGGGGCAATCATGTTTGCTAACTGATTCATGGACAGCAAAAGAAAGTCAACTCTTATGTGTACGTTGATGGGGCGTAAACCGGCTACAGCGCCGCCGCCGCCCAAACCCATCATGGCATCTTCTGAAAGAGGGGTGGAAAAATATCGCTTGGGCCCAAAACGTTCCAATAAGCCCTCACCGGAGCCGAATGTGCGTTTGTGATCCGCAACGTCCAAACCGTAAACGAATATCCTCTCATCTCTCTCCATCTCCTGATAAAGCGCTTCGTTGATCGCTTTGCAGTAAGAAATGATCCTCTTATTCTCCATAAAAAACCCCCTTCATCAATTCATCTTTATCCGGAAAAGGCGCTTCCTGAGCTTTAATTCTGCTTGCAAGAACCTGTTCACGGATTTGTTTTTCAATCTCCTCCACCTCGTCAGTGTATCCGAGATCTGTAAGCTTTAAGCGGTGTATGTATAGCGGATCTTTCTCCAGCCATTTTAATAACTCTTCTCTAGACCTATAACCGGCGTTAAAATCTTCATTGACGCCGACGTGCTCAAGATATCTGTAATATTTCAAACAAAGGAAGGACGGTTTTTTATCTGTTATAATATAATTAATTGTCTTATTCGCCATAGCATATACTTCTACGACGTCGTTGCCGGTACCCTCCAAAACGTTGCATCTGAATTTCTTAACTATATCCGTTAAAGAATCGTATCCTCGGCGTTGTTCAGTTGATGTATGAATGGCCAGTCCGTTATCTTCACAGACAAATAGAATCGGCAGCTTCATTAGACAGGCCGCATTTAAAGTTTCCCAAAATACGCCTTCATCGGTCGCGCCATCTCCAAAAAAAACAGCGGTAATTCGGTTAATGTTGCTATAAACTGCCTGAAAAGCATCTCCCAAAGCCCAAGGGATAGTTGTCGCCACAACAGCCGATGTGGCCATTAGGCCATGCTCCGGTGATGACAAGTGCATCGAACCGGCCTTACCCTTGGCGCAGCCCGTTGCCTTACCGTACATTTCAGCAAAGAATTTATCTGTTTCGCCGGTCAAAGCAAGATATAGTGCGTGGCTCCGGTATGTCCCGTATACGTGATTACTTTCAGGTAGAGCATGGCATACACCCACAACAATAGCTTCACTGCCCAACGACATATGCATTGGAGTTTTCATTTCGTCATTATTGTATTCTCTGCGTATTTCTGCTTCGGCTTCTCGAATCAAATACATCTTTTTGTAAAGGTCCAATAGCAGTTTAGGCAAGATAACCTCCCAATTCGTTTTTTGCTTGGCATTAAGATAAACTATTTTTTATAGCATGTCAAAAACCGCCATAATTATGGCGGTATGTTATGAGTGCTGTTCAAAGGTAATAGCGCCATTCGGATCGGCGGGTACTTTTAGAGATTTATGATCGAGGCGGAGTGTGCAGTAAAATTGCTCAATTGCATTAACTTCGTAACGCAGAATTTTAGCCGGAAAATTTCTGAAAGCCGGCGGCAGACCGCGCCGATACAGGTTACATATGGTAATGATGTCTTTGGCAGTAATTTTTTTTATTGATTTTATTGATTTGAAAGTATTTTGTATCGGCCGGAGCACCATGCCGAAGTCCAATGGTTCGCTTCGGCTGTGGCGGAAACGTCTTGTTTCTAAAGTTTCAAATCCGCAAGTTTCAGTCAGATATGTAAGTGTCTCTTTTGTGAAGTTACTTTTGTGCGTCAGATACAGCGCATCGCTCCAGGTGACAAAATTTTTCATTATGGGTACTTCCAGATACAGAAGGCCGTCAGGCTTTATGGCACGTCTGATTTTACGCATGACCTTGACTGGATTATCCAAGTGTTCTAGGCAGTGAGCGAATACAACCACGTCGTATTGTTTTATACTCGTACGGTTCAAGAATTTTTCGATATCATTTGCAACCAAGGGAAGCCCATGCTTGTTTGTAATGATTAGAGCTTTGTTGTCTTCCGGTTCAATGCAGTTAACATCATAGCCGTATTCGTGAAGTAAGGCAGACCCGGTTCCATTTGCCGCGCCTATATCCAATAGGCTGCCGGAAGGTTTATATTTTCGGATAAGACGCAGGTATTGCATGTAACGGCGCCTTCGGATTTTTTCTATTGCTGGATTAAATGGTTCAAGGGAGTCGGTCCTTATTTGTCGCCAGCGTTTTTGAAACCAGGCATAGGATGGCGATATTGTTCGGAATACAAATCCGCAACTTTGGCATACGCCGGTAGAAAAAAAAGTAAACCTATCTTTTAAATATACCTGGGCAATCGGAACGATGTGAGAATTACGGCACAAAGGGCATACCTTTATGCTAATCAGATCCTTAACACAAATCGGGTAATAGGGTGTTTGCACATTCTCCATTTGCCGTAAAGTTCGACGCTTAAAAGTATCAAGTTGTGGTTGGAAATCAGTCCTAGATTTGTAAAGAGCTTTGGTATTATTTGTCATCTTACTGCCCCTCGTTTGTACCAAGCATTAGTGGAGAGTAAATAATCTTATCATGCTTGTCAACCTAACCGCTTGATTTAATTGAAAACTATAGTATGCTTTTTGTACGAAAGATCCTTAAAAAGAAATAGGTAGGGAAAGATGAACACAGACGAACTGGATAGGAAGGCGAATTGGGTTAGAAGGAAGGCTTTGGAAATGTGCATTAGTGCCGGCAGGGGCCACCTAGGTGGTACATTTTCTTGCGTAGAGATCCTTGTTGCCCTCTACTATGGTGGTATTTTGAACGTATCTCCTCTCTTAAAAAATAATACTAACAGAGATAGGGTGATATTTAGTAAGGGCCATGCCATGCTTGGGCTTTATGCAATTTTAGGAGATTTAGGATTTTTCGACGTTGGGGAATTAGAAAATTGTGGTAAAAATGGAACGATACTTGGAGATCACCCGGACCATTTAATACCGGGAATAGAAATCTCTTCAGGGTCTCTGGGCCATGGATTAAGTATTGCCTGTGGCCTTGCCCTAAGCGCGAAAATGAACAAAAGTAATTTTCTTACGGTAGTGATTCTGGGTGATGCTGAATGCAATGAGGGCTCTGTCTGGGAGGCGGCCATGTTTGGTCAAAATCATCAACTGAATAATCTGATTGCCGTGATAGATAATAATAAAATTGGCGCTTCCGATTTTACCATGAATTTTTCAGGATCTGCTCTGATGGAAAACAAATGGCAGGCATTTGGCTGGCGCACGATAAAAGTAGACGGCCATAATTTTAAGGATATATTGTCGGGTTTTGAAAGAGCCAAACAACCAACGGATAAGCCCACGGCTATAATAGCCGAAACCATAAAGGGCAAGGGGGTTTCGTTCATGGAGAACAACTCTAATTGGCATCACGGTGCACCCAAGGGCGAATTTGCTGCTAAGGCTAGGCAGGAACTTACATATCAGGAGAACGAAAATGCAAGTTAAAAACTACGCAGATATGCGGGATGCCTTTTTTGAGGAGCTATATACTCTAGCTCTAGCCGACAGCAGTGTCGTTTTGATACATGGCGACCAGAAAGCTCATACTTTCGAAAAATTTAAGCAAGCTATACCCAGCCAGATAATCAATGGCGGGATTGCAGAACAAAATTTAATAGGTGTTGCGGCCGGTTTGACCTTGGGTGGTAAAAAAGTTTTTGTACATGCAATCGCATCATTTCTTACCCTGAGATGTTATGAGCAAATAAAAGTGGATTTAGGCTTAATGGGTCTTCCTGTTACTTTGGTGGGAGTCGGAGCCGGGTATTCTTATGGTGATGCCGGACCTACACATCACGCTGTTCAAGATTTATCAATTCTGCGGGCAATCTCTGGGATGACGATCTTGAATGCATCTGATACGGTCAGCTTGTCTCGTTTTCCTGAGATTGCTCATCGAAACACTAACGGACCTCTTTACATCCGATTCGATAAGGATAATCCTCCGCCAATTTATACCGGGGAAGAAAATTTTTATGCAGGTTTAGCAAAAATCAGAAATGGAAAAGATGTAATTATTATCTCAACGGGGCTGATGGTCCATAGGGCCTTAGCGGTTGCAGATATTTTAAATTCTCGGGGAATTGATATCGGAGTTGTTGACGTGTATCGTATCAAGCCGTTTAATTCTAGCCTAATGGCAGAAATTCTAACCGGTTGTCAAAAAGTTGTTACTCTAGAAGAGCATAGTCCTATCGGTGGTCTTGGCTCGCTGATAAGCGAATTTTTATTCGATTACGGGTTATCAGCCGTGTCTCTAAAAAGGATTGCCCTTGAAGATGAAGATTGTTTTACTTATGGAACGCGTGAATATGTCCATGCCCAGATTCGTTTGGATAGAGATGCGTTAGTCGCAAGAATATATGAGTGGCTTGGATAATATGGAGTAAAATAGGTCTAGCGGCCTATTTTTTTTGACAAACTCAGAATAGTATTCTATTGTGTAGCCAGTTTATTTGATAACTTACGATTTAAGGAGGTGGACATGAACTTAGGATTAAGTGGTAAGTATGCATTAGTAACCGGCGGTAGTCACGGGATAGGCCGAGCTATAGCTATTGCTCTGGCAGCAGAGGGCTGTAATGTAGCTATCTGTGCAAGAAATGTAGAGAGGGTCGCTGAGGTAGTTGAGGAAATAAACGGTCAGGGTGTTACTGGGCTTGGTCTGGTGGCGGATGTCACAAAACCGCGGGATATTGAACGTGTGACGAGCACGATAATTGGTGTGTGGGGTAAGTTACATATTTTAATAAATAATGTTGGTGGAGGAGGAAGCTGGGGCAGTGATGATGTTGAAAAAACTTCCGAAAATGTGTGGAAGGAAGTTTATGACAAAAATGTTACGGCAGCTATTGGGTTTACAATGCGATGCTTGCCTGTTATGAGGAAGGAAAAATGGGGAAGGGTAGTTACTATATCATCTATATGCGGGCGTGAAGCGGGGGGAAGACCGTGGTATAGTATGGCAAAGAGTGCTCAGATAAGCTTCATGAAAAGCTTGGCTGTTAAACATGATTTAGTGAGGGATGGAATTACTTTTAACAGCGTTGCTCCCGGACAGATAATGATACCTGACACGGGACTGGATAAAAAACAAAAAGAAAATCCAGAAGAGTTCAATAAATTTGTTATGGATAATTTTCCTTTGGGACGACTTGGTTCACCCGAAGAAGTGGCGAATGTCGTAGCATTTATCTGCTCGGACAAGGCACGGCTAGTAAACGGCGCTTCAATAGTGATCGATGGAGGCCAGGGCAAGAGTCTCTAGAACTTTTCAAAGTCATTCCCGGTATATATAATCCGGCTGCCAAGATGGTCAAACCGGAAAGGGACAAAAAGCAAATTTTTTAATTTGCTTTTTATTTTTTCATGCGTCTCTGGTTTTGCAAAGAATAGAATAAATCCTCCCCCTCCCGCACCAAGCAGTTTGCCCCCTAACGCTCCGGCTCGTATTCCGGCTTTATATACGTCATCAATATAGGGATTTGTTATTTTTGACGACAATGATTTTTTTATTTTCCACCCCTCATTCAGAAGTTTTCCAAATTCATCTAATCCCTTTCTGCTGTTTGCTAAAATTGCCTCTCCTTCATCAACTAATCTGTGCATCAATTTCAATTCAGTGCCCCTATTTTTAATGTTTGTTACCTGTTCTTTTGCGATCTTTGAAGCATCTCGTGATAAGCCGGTAAAGAATAGCATTAGGTGGTCTTGAAGAGACTCAAGCCGATTGGGGCTCAATACTAGAGGCTTGATCGATATTTCCTTAGCCCCTCCAAAATCTATCCGGTTTAGTCCGCCAAAAGCCGCTGCTGTCTGATCCTGAGAACCGACATTCTCCTTTATCATATTTTGCTCAATATGAATTGCATTCATGGCCACCTCTCTCTTGGTTTTTAGCGTGCCATTTAATGCGCTTATAGCATTTATCAGGCCGACAGTAAAAGAAGAGCTAGATCCCAGCCCGGACATAGCCGGCAAATCTCCGTCGTGGTGTATCTCCAGCCCTTTATCAATATTAAGAAAGCGTATCGTCTCCCTGACAGACGGATGATCTATGTGGTCTATTTTATCTACTGATTCAATCTGGCTGTATACGATTCTGTGTTTATATTTAAAAAATGGCGGTAAATACCGGCACGTGATGTAACAATACTTGTTTATGGCGGCAGACAGAACCGATCCGCCGTTTTCTTTGTACCAGGTTGGATAGTCAGTTCCTCCGCCGAAGAAAGATATTCTAAAGGGTGTTCGGGTTATGATCATGCGATAATTACCTACGAGCGGAGGCGATTCCCAGGAAGTTCCCCCCGTGAATCTTCGCCTTGAAAGCGAGTAGCTGTAATTATCAGCACCCCCTCACTCGAAATAAATTAGATAATGCTATATATGATCCTTCGCTTTAAGCTAATAAAAGCTTTTGCTCTACGTTTAATTTGTAGTTCTCTGTTCCTGGCATCTTTCTCTGACTCGTATGCTTCATAATAGGGCAAGGTTAACGGTCTTCTGTTCTTCGTTGAGCTCACCTTGCCCTTGTTATGATCCTCAAATCTCTGTTTTATATTATTCGTATACCCAAAGTATAGATTGTTGTCTTTTTCTGATTTTAACACATAAAAATAATACATATTTCGAGTGAGGGGGTAAGTATTTGTTACCGATCATTTCACTCTCGGACAAATACTTACCAGGTTTTAATTTTTCTTTTAACTTTTTTCTTTAAGCGTTGATAGGTTTCTACTGCCCGTCTTTCTATGGTGGGGGACAGGAGTCTCAAAAGTTCTTTGCCCATGACGCGATATTGTCCTCCTATTTTATTAGCCTTGATGGCACCTCTTTTTAGAAGGCGCTTTATAGTGCTGTTGCTGATCTTAAGAAGCGATTGAGCCTCGCTTGTTGTGTAGACTTCGTTTGGATTAATTTCAGCCATAATTTAAAAGGTTTATTACCTGTACGGCCCGCTTATATGATAGCGGGCCGTACAGGTAAATATAAAAATAGAAAGAATAACTTACCCAGATTAACAGTATCAAAAGGTGTCAAAAGGTGTCAAGCAAAAAGTGGATAATTAAATTATTGACAAGTTTTTTATGACGTGTTTTAAAATTCACTTTTAATTTATTTTTGATAAAATTTTCTAACTATATTTTTAGCAATATTTAAGTAAGTGTGCAAGGAAAGAGGCAACCTACTGTTAACTTTCTCGGCTAAACCATAAAGTAAAAATATGCTTAGATAGAATTTGCCCGGTAGGATATTGCCGTCGCCGTCTCTGAAATGATGCGATGTCTTTTTAAAGATGAGACGATTCTTATAGTCATTAACTTGGCGCCTGTAATTATCTAGTGATTCATCGTCTTCACTTGTCCGATCATGCTTGGCGATAGTTGTCGGAATAAAAGCCGGCAAGTACCCGCTCATATTAAAAAATAAGCTAAAGTTCAGCCAATTCTCAAACTCTGTATTTGCACGGACGATATCAGTCTCGAGCAGAAACTTTTCCAGAACTTGCTTTCGGACGCAGAGCATGTTCGGCGGGAAGAAGTTTTTTTTCTTGAGCCAGTAATATATAAACTTTTTCTTTGGCCAAGGCCGTTCAGTATTTTTAGGCAGACCGCAGACTAAGGAAATCTGGGGCCTGTTCTCTAGTATTTCTAAGCAAGAATTAATCCAATGAATATCCGGATAGCTGTTGTCCGGCGGACAGTAGAAAACATATTTTCCCTTGGCCGAAGATATGGCTTTTTTCATGGCGTCCAAGAAATCTGAACTCTTTTGGACGATAACCGTCTCGTAATTTGAATAAGACTGTTCGGCAATATTTTTCAAAGTATTCTTTAGTTTTTCATCATCTACCGGGGTTGGGATGATAATTGAGGCGGTTGGAATACGCAGATCAGAAATCTCTTGCGTGTGCTTTATGCCCAGCAGGAAATTAAAAGCGTCATCATATGAGACCTTCGGAAAGGGAGTTAAAAAGCTAACTTCAGAACAATTTAAAATTGGTATTGGTTTAAGATCGTAGGTTTTATAAATATTTTGTAATGAAAGTGGAACAACCGGATTGAAGCCTTTATCGGTATTATTCATAAGCTGTTTCTGGGGCATTGTGCCATATTCTTCAGAGCGGTAATACGTCTTTTTTGTATTCTCGTTTTTAGTGTAACCGTCTGCCCCAAACAGGCTAATTTTGGAGGCTTTGCCGATAATAGCTAAATATATCAGCCACGAGAGTGAGTTACCATGTATAAGATGCAGGGGCTGGGCATCATTCGGTACGGTCCTGTCGTAAACGCCGCAGGGGGAAAGAAGTTTATTGTTATATTTATGCAAAAATTTTTGGAAATCAAAATTCGGGCCTGATATTTTAAAGTTCGTAAAGGAAGAAACAAGCATATTGTCCTCACTTCTGTCCAGAAAGTCTATAATTCTATTGAAGACCAAAGAGAATGATTTATTGGTGTTGTCGACAGCTTCAACCAATAAGGAAAAATGTTTGCCTATTTTTTTTAAAATGTGATTTTCCTGAACAAAAAAATTGTTCATTCCGAAGTAACAAATATCCGCTTGGGAGAGTTCGCCGATCCTTTCTTCCAGTTCACTAATCGAAGGGCCGGCGACCAAAATAGCTACCGGGCGTCCATTAATAATACGACGGAGATGCTCTAGTCGTTGTTCTGAATTTGGTAGGTAGTTCGGAGAATTAAAGTTAATAGTCATGATGCAAATCTACGAATCTAATGCGAATCTACGAATTGCGAATTACATTAATGTAGTATTTGCATATTCGCGGCATTCGCATTACATTTGCATATTGGCATAATTCATTTGCATATTGATATCACTTCTTTTTACCGTATCCGAGAACCATTGTTTCTATGGAGAATTGAAAAAATTTCTTGTTTGTTTTACGAGTATACCAGCGAGCCAGCTTAACGGAAATAAAGGGGTTAAATAATAGGCCTAAAAATTTCAAGATGGGCCAGCGCCAAAATAGCGGGTATTGATAAAACTTTTCGGCCAATATATCTTGCATTTCCCACATAGAAAGAGTGTCTTTTACGGCCGTGACGTTATACGGCCGGCAGTGAGTGATATCTTCATAAAAAGTTTTTAGTTGCCTTTCCCAGTCGGGGGTTAGGAAAATTAACTTTCCTCCTTTCTTTAGAATCCGGTAGGTTTCGTCCATTATGTGGTCTGGCTGATAAAGGTGTTCAATAACTGATTTGTGATAAACTACATCAAAGCTTTCGTCTTCAAATGGCAGGGGATCTTTGGATAGATCACATTTTCTTACTTCTATTCCGGGGATACTTGCTGGTTCTCTGTCTACCCCGGCGCAGCTAAGGCCGGCTCGTTTAAAGGCGGATATAAAATCGCCCCGTCCACAGCCTAGTTCCAAAAGACGATTACCCGGTTTTAATTCGAACCTATGAATAAGGTAACCGGCCAGTTGGTCCGGGTATTTGGTTATTGGTGTTCTCGTTTCGTTATAAACTACTGAGGTATAACTTTGTCTCATTTTGTTTTACGGCCTACTATTACATATTGAGTTCTAACCAAACCCTGTCCGGGTACGGTTTCAAAAGGGACATAATAGGGCAGGGAATCAGTGTAACGATCGCGAACTATCTTCGCTTCAAAGTTATATTTGGCGAATGTTCTAAAGATATCCAAAAAAGAATACTGATTCATAGGGTAGGGATATTGGCTATGCTCTTTAAGCATAATATCCCGTTCTTGTTTTTCGCCGAGATAAGTTCTGGCTATGATTATCTTCTTGGTGCTTGCTAGGATGTGATCTAGGGCGGGAGAAAAATTTTCCAGATGTTCTAATGTGGCGGAAACAACAGAAATATCTGCAGCAGGAGGGGTCTCTTTGGTTATATCTAAAATTTGGAAGTTATTTTTTGCCGAAGGGAATATCTTCTTAGCTTGGGCAAGATAAATTGGCTCTATATCGAAGCCGCGATAGTCGATTTTTATTTTTTTCTCAACTAGTCCTTTGTAGAATTGACCAACATTACAGCCGATATCGTTTAGAGTAGTACTCGGAGTCAAATGAGGCTCAAGTAAATCAAGAAATTGCTCTACCCAAGTTAAAAGAGGGCCTTTCATTCTGGCCAAGAAAATTTTCAGGGATTCTTTATTTTGTGTTTTGTGAAACATTAGAGTATATCTAGAAACCCTTTTCCATGTTGGCGGATAGGTACTTAAAAAGTACTCCCGGATTTTTTTGAGCCTGATATTCCAGATAATCAAAGTCTTCGGGATGGTCTACCTCAGTAACATGGTCAGTCGGCATGCCAAGTATATTCGGTCCGAATATCTGCTCGTCTTTCAAAAATTCTGATTTAACTATGTCGGCAATGCCGTTGGGGCCGTAAGCTTGCGGGAAATTTTGTCTGGGAAGATTAAAATATTCTACTCTCGGGTCATCCGGGAAGAAGCCTTCCAAAAAATTTTCTGTGTTTAGCTTAACCATCTTTTGAGGCGGTTCAGCTAATTTATTTAAAGTTCGCAAAGAAGTAGCTCGTGGGTGATCAATAAGAGTTTGTATGGCTTGAGCAACTACGGCCGGGTCACGGAAGGGTGTGGTGGGACGCAGATAGGCCAAAATATCAGGCGCACTGCTTTCATTTTTTTTGAGCCACTGAACAGCGTGGTAGAGAACGTCAAAATCAGTTGAAAAATCTTGAGCCAGTTCAGACGGCCTTATGAAAGGTACTTCAGCGCCATATTTTTTGGCGATATCGGCAATTTTTTGGCTGTCGGTGGATACAATTACTCTCTGAATATTTTTAGTCAGTTTAGCCGCGGCTATTGAGTAAGCGAGTAAGGGAAAACCTCCCAATAGCCTTATATTCTTAAGGGGTACTCCCTTGGATCCGCTTCTGGCGGGGATGATGGAAAAAATAGACATATTGTTTTCAGTATAAACAAAAAACCGCGGACTTGTCCACGGTTTTATAGGATTAAAGTGTTCTTTTACGTCTTAATTTTGCTTCAATTGGTTTTTCCGATTCCAGTACAGTTTTTACGGATTCGCCCAAGTAAATCGGTAGCAGGCGCACTTCCTTTGTTAATTTCAGTAAACCGCCCATTTCTAGACTGGCTGCCTGATCGGATCCCCACATCGCTCTGTCCAGGGTCAGATGTCTCTCTATTACTTGTGCTTCCAGGGTGGCAGCAATTAACGGCGGATAGGCGCCGACTTCATGTCCGGAATATCCTATGATGGCTTTTGGATATTTTTGTATTAAGCGGGGGATGTTGGCCAGGTGCAAGTCTGAATCTTTGGCCGGATAAGTTGAGGTACAATGCATTATTATTAGGCCGTCTTCTCCCAATAAGGAAACTATTTTTTCAATTGTTTCGTCATCGGTCATTCCCACAGAAACTATGATCGGGCGTCCTTTAGATTTAATGTAAAGCATCAGTTCTTTGTCCTGATTGCATGGCGAAGCAATCTTATAACAAGGAGGATTGTATTGTTCCAGAAAATCTACGCTTGCTTCATCCCAAGGAGAAGCAAACCAAAGCATGCTTCTTTCTCGGCAGTATCTGTCAATTTCGTCGTATTCTTTCTTACCGAATTCCAGGCCACGCTTCAGATCACCATTGGTTGGACCAAACGGATTCTCGCGCGGCTTAGCCAGTTCCTCGGGAGTATAAACAACATCTATGGTTCTTTTTTGAAATTTTACCGCATCGCATCCGGCCGCAACGGCCATATCAATAAGTTTCTTGGCTAACTCCAGGCTACCATTGTGGTTAATGCCTATTTCACAAATTATAAAACAAGGCTGGCCCAGGCCAACTAATTTATTTCCGATTCTAACGGTCAACATGCTAACCCCATATTTTTAAAGATCTTTTAGTGAACTTTACAAAAAGTATTATCGAGGTCAATATTGACAGTTTTTAAAATAATTTTACTGTTAGCCAATAAAAAACCGATCATAGGGATCGGTTTACATGTCTAGAATTTTATCCGTTTGACCAGAATCGACATATTCTCTGGCTTGGAGCAAGACATCATTCGACATCTCACTGAAGTTTAAAGGTTCGCCATCCGGCCCGATCAGAAGCTTGGTGGCATCATCTAGCTCAAGTAAATAGTTAAGAAAGTTGTCGTCACAAACCGGTTCGACGGGACATCTCGGATTGTTGGTTGGTCTGAGGTTTAGGCCGAACACTCTTTTTAATTCTTTCTGAACTTTTTCGTATTTGATAAGTTCTGTACCCGGATACCAAGTCATTGAGAATATTCTTTTATTTACGGCATTGGCCGGAATGTTATGGAGCTCATAAAGGTGTTCCTGATATTTGATGAAGGCTACAGTTTGCTTTAACCTTTCAAGGTTTTCTGTTGGAGAACCCATGATCCATGTGCAGTTGGGGTGGATATTATAATTTAGGCAATTTCTAATAGCCATGGTCATTGATTTTGGAATCCGGTCGTAAACAATTCCATTTACCTTTATGCTCTCAAAACCCATGGATAAGGTATGTCCGCCCTTACCGATCGCTTCAAGCGTATCCGGGTGAGCGCTTTCCGGTCCAAAGCCTATGTAGACGCATCCGGATTCAGCCATGGGCTTGATTCTTCTTGGATCTGCACCCTCATCCATTCTGGTGTGGGTTCCATAACGTATACCCAGCTCTTTAAATAGCGGTACCATTTCTTCGATGCGGTCAATTACTACGGCAAAGTTATCATCCGGGTAAACCATGAATTTAATTCCATATTTTGCGAGAAGTGCCTGCAGTTCATTGCGAAGATGTTTTGCTGTTCTAACTCCCCAAAGTCGTTCGCCTTGTGCGCCTCGGAAACAATAGAAACAGATAAATGGACATCCGCGGCTTGATACCGAGTTTGCTTTTGGAACTAAATCTTCGTCTTTCCATGGAGTAGCAGAACTGGTCCCGACACTGGCACTCCAGGCCGGAGTATTCATTATCCACGAAAGAACCGGTCTTCCAAAAACGTCAGTTTCCAGCAAACTCAAGTCTGCGAATGGCAGATCTGGAAGTATTCCCTTTTTTAGTCCGGTTGGTCTTCCCCCTGCGTACATAAACCGGTTTCGACCGTTAGACTGGCCTAAAAGGTAAGGAGCAAGTTTGCCGGAGTTGATGACGCTTTGCATTCCCTTTACTTTAATATTCTTGGCATCAAGGCAAATCTTGAGAATAACTTCGTCGCCTTCAGAATGAGCAACCGCATCAAGCTCCGGGATATAGTTGAACAAACCTGTCTTTAGTTCGGTAGCCAACCCATTTCCGGACACCAAAAACGAATCCGGCGCCAGCTCTGTTCTTATCATTCTTGCCACTTCGCGTTGCTTGGCTACATCTTTGCCCTTATATGCTCCAAGAGTAGTGATCATTCCCGAAAGACCCACTAAATCAGGATGTCCGTGGACTTCAAAATGTCTTTTAATTAATTCAAGAGATTCTTTTTGAGTTAGCCATCTTCCGTCTTTTAACCCTTGTTTTTCCGACAACTCATCCTTAATGCGGTAAGCGTTGAGGTCGATAACCGAAGCATTTACTTCATAATTGTCGCGGAGGTTTGTGGCCATCAAGAGCGGACCTTCCGGAGTGGCCGTTGGCCGGGAGCTTTCCCGAAGCGGCATATTAATAAATACCGCATTAAGACCCTCAAGATCTTCCGGCTTAATATCTTTTGATACTTCTGAAGGATGAACATTGGTTTGTAAAACCGGTGGACTTTGAGCCATCGGCAGAATTTTGCTCATTACCCCCCTTAGTTTTAAAAGTACGGTTTGATTGTGAAATTATACATTTTTAAACTACTCAGTCAATGATTGATTGACGGTTACTAAAAAGAATGATAAAAGTTAGCAGGTTACGGATCTTTAAAACGGGTGGATCAGTGAGGAAGAAAGTAGAAACCAAGATTAATTGGGCTCAGATAAAACTTTTAGCTCTTGATTTCGACGGAACGCTTACTGACGGCTTTGTTTATACCGATCAGGAAGGAAGGGAGTTCGTGCGTTGTTCCCGGCGCGATAGCCTAGGGATCAATGCCTTAAAGCGCCTGGGAATAATTGTAGTTGTTATTTCAACCGAAACTAATTCTGTGGTTGATGTACGTTGTAAGAAGCTGGGCATAGAATCTTTCTCCGGAATCTCTGGTGAAAGAAAGCTTTTTGTTCTGGCGAGATATATGGAGAAAAATAGAATTGGACAGATACAAGTTGCCTATATGGGAGATGATATAAATGATATTGGATGCTTGGAATTTGCCGGAATTGCCATCACGGTTGCCGATGGGCACGAATTGTGCAAAGACTATGCCGATTATATTACTAAAAAAACAGGCGGTAATCATGCCGTACGTGAAGTTTGCGACCTGATTTTAAAAGACAGGGGAATAAGTAACTAAATCCCGCCGTGGCGGGATTTTTGATTTGACGTTTTTCAAATTAAGTGCTTTACTCATGATTAATAAAGTTTTTTAACAAAGAGGTTCGGGTGTCAAGAATAATCCCGCTTATCAGCCAGGATAGCCAAGCCATGCCTTCAAGTAGTCATCTTAATCTGGGAAAGATGGAAATTCGTAATATCTTAGGCATCAATCCCGGTTCCGTGAATCAGGATAGACTGCCTATTCCTCCGCTGGGTATTCTCTATATAGCGGCTTATGCCAGAAAGCACGGATATGATCAGTGGCGTATTGTTGATAATGATGTTATCGAGAACCGGCCGGTTGAGGGATTCCGTGAAGATATAGCTTGGGCTGATATTGTAGCTCTTACGGGAACTACGGCTCAATCTAAACAGGCGATGCAGATTGCCGCTTTAGCAAAGAAGATGGGCAAGCTGGTAGTCTATGGCGGTCCACACGCCACTCCGACATGGAAAGAAACTCTTGAAATGAGCGAGGTTGACATTGTTGCCAGAGGAGAAGGGGAGGTAACCTTCTTAGAATTGCTTAATGCTCTTCGGGAAGGACGTAACCTCTATACTGTAGATGGATTGGCCTTTAGAGATGTCAAGGGAGTTCCTGTTAAAAATAAGCCTCGTCATCGCAATTTTAGTCTTGACGACATACCATTCCCGGCTCGCGATCTTGTGCCGGTAGAGGAGTATGGCAATAAGCCGTTGGTGCGTTTTAGTACCAACGAGCGTTATGCTCACCTAATTATGACTCGAGGCTGTACTGATAAGTGCGAGTTCTGTAATACGCCAAACAATTGGGGCGGACCAGTGGCGAGAAGCGCTGAAAATCTTTTTGCCGAGATGATGCAGGTATACGAAAGATACGGTATCAAGAATTTTCATTTTCAAGATGACGTGTTTACGGTTAATCAGGAAATTGTAAGATCGCTTTGTTATATGTTGATTGAAGTCCGATTGCGTAAGCAGAGTAAAATTCCTTTTGAATGGTCCTGTCTGGTTAGGCCGGATCAGGTTAACTATGAGCTTCTGTGCCTGATGAAGTTGGCCGGATGCGTTCAGGTCGAGATGGGTGTAGAGTCGGGGAGCGAAGATTTACTCAAAACAGCAAGGAAAAGATATACCAAAATTATTATCAAGCAAGGAGTAGAGGCTGCACAGCGGGCGGGCATCCTAGTTTATGCATTTTTCATTGTTGGACTACCGGGAGAAACTATGGATACGTGGCGTCAAACCGTAAGGTTTGCCAAAGAGCTGGATCCCGACGGCAGTGTTTGGACAGTTCTTACGCCTTATCCGGGCACAGAGATATATGAAAAAAGAGAAATGTTTGAAAAGCAGAATATAATGAAGATTCTAAATCCGGATTGGACCAGCTGGTTATATAAGACTCCGGTGGTTCAGGTTGGTGATTTAAATCCTGATATGCTGCTTCGGATGCGAAATGTGGCTAATCGCGTAGTCAACGGCCCTGGCTATAAAGGCGCCTATCGGCTCGAAGCCATTGAATATGATAAGATCACTACTAAGAAAAAAATTCCATCAAAGGAGGCTATGTAATGAGTAACCGATTTTCTCTTGAAGGTAAGACGGTAGTACTGACCGGAGCAGGAGGATTCTTCGGCAGGTATTTTACGAAAGCTTTTTTGGATGAAGGAGCCAAGGTTATTCTTATAGATATATCTATGGAAGGAATGGAATCATTCCTGAAAGAATATGGAAATCGTTATCAGTTATTTTTTGTTGATCTCTACGACCGGAAAGAAGCTCAGGAATGTTATGATCAGATAATTTTTGCCAATAAGGTTAACGTTTTGGTGAATAACGCATTTGATTTCGGCAAGAAGACTGGATTTAACACTCAAGATGGAAAGCTCGGAAATGCCACCTATGAACAGCTTCTGGCTTCGTTTGAATCGGGTGCCTATTGGGCCATTCAGGCAACCCAAACAGTAGGGTTTGCCATGAAAAAGCACGGAAGCGGTTCTATCATCAATATATCCTCAATGTATGCGATTTCAGTTCCTCCGCCTAATCTTTATGAAGGCACGGACAGATTCAATCCGCCGGGCTACAGTATGGCTAAGGCCGGCCTTCTCCAATTTACAAAATATGCCGCATCTTTTCTTTCTCCGGAAGTACGGGTAAATGCAATTTCTCCGGGAGCAATTCCAAATCTGGAGAAAAAAGCTCACAATTCAATTTCCGAAAACGATCCGGTTTTACAGAAATTATCAAAGAAAATACTTTTGCAGAGAATGGGTCATCCAAGGGATTTGACCGGAGGACTGATATATCTTGCATCAGACGCTTCAAGCTATGTTACCGGCCAGAATATCGTTATAGACGGCGGGTTTACGATCACTTGATCATTCAGGTGAATTCTGTGATCAAACACTTGCCATACGGGCAAGTGTTTTTATTTTAGAGAGGAGGACGGTTGGCAGATGGGAAAAACATTAGAAAGTGATAAGATAAAGACCGTGATCATTCCGACTAAAAAATTAAAAAACGGATTTGAAATACCGGTTTATGGCCTGGGTACTTGGCAAATGGGCGGACGCAAAGACCGAAATATTTCTAATGACGATGAAGCCGATATCGTCGGTATCAGGTCTGCGCTGGACATGGGCGTTACCCATATTGATACCGCGGAGTCTTACGCGAATGGTTATACGGAAATTTTAGTCGGAAAAGCGATGCAGGGATATGACAGATCAAAAATTTTTCTAGTTTCAAAAGTGCATCAAAAAAATATGGGCTATGAAAGTATTTTAAGGTCATGTAGCCAAAGCCTCGAAAGGCTTGGGACTGATTATCTTGATCTGTATCTCTTGCATCGATATACCAAAGACATCCCGCTTAAAGATTCAATGCTGGCGCTTGATAAACTTGTTGAGAGGGGAATTGTAAAGAGTATTGGAGTGTGTAATTTTACAAAAGAACATTTCGCCGAAGCACAAACTTATACTAGAAATAAGATTGTCTGCAATCAGGTTCACTATAATCTTGTGTTTCGCGAGCCTGAGAGAAAAGGTTTGGTTGAATATTGCCAGAATAATGATGTATTCCTTTCGGCATGGCGACCCTTAGGTAATCTCTTGGAAAATATCCCGTCTATTTTGAAAGAAATGTGCGATAAGTATGATAAAACTCCGTCGCAGATCGCTATTAACTGGCTGACCTCTCAGCCTTACGTCATAACGCTTTCTAAAACTCGCCGTTCCGGCCATTTAGAAGAAAATCTCGGCGCTTTAGGCTGGCAAATGGATAAAAGTGATATCGAAAGATTGAGAAAAGAATATCCTAACCAGCAAGATGTTTCTGACGATGTGCCGCTTGGATAGTAAAAAACCGATCATAAAGATCGGTTTTTGATTTTATACTCTTTCGGTATCTACAATACAGTTACGAATAACATCTGTTGCTTCGTAAACGGCCTCCGCTGTAATGGTCAATGGCGGAGCCAGTTTTATGGACTCTCTAAAGGTGCATACAACCAGAACTCCTTGCTTAATACATTCCATAGCAACTTTAGTGGCGGTATCAGATTCATTGAAGATTAATCCCGCTATCATACCTCGGACATTAACCTGTTTTATCTCGGGGAGCAGAGACAGCTTAGAAAGTTCTGATTGAAAAACATTCATAACTTCTGTGCGTTTCCGAACTTGTTTCAGATCGCTGAGAAAGTTCAAGCTTGCTAATCCTGCTGCACAGCAGAGGGGATTTCCCGAATGCGTGCCATGAAGGTCGGATTTGTTATCGTAATCAATAATTTCATCTCTACTTAGAACAGCCGATAGGGGAAGAGAAGAGGTGATGCCTTTGCCAAGACAAATGATGTCCGGTTGGAGGTCGCCATATGTCATATATCCGTATAGCGGTCCGATACGATAGAACCCGGACTGCATTTCGTCAAAACAAATTAGTATTCCGTTCTGTCTGGCAAAATCATAAAGCCTTGTAATAAACTTAGGCGGATAAAACCACGCGCCCCAGCCCTGAAATGTTTCCAAGAAGAAAGCGGCTATGTCCTTGGCCGGAGGTAAGCAATCAGGATTGAACTCATCATTCTTTTGATATGGGAAATCAATGAAGTGGACTCCGGCATCATTAACACCGGACCAATCTGCTTTGTTTTTATTTCCGCAGATAAGGTCATTGCTTAATCCTCGGCCGTGATAACTTCCTTTCATTGTAATAATGTGCGGGCGGTTGTTCTTTCTACCCCAATTTTTAATCAGCTTATAGGCTAAATCTACTGCTTCGGAACCGGAATTAAGGAGAACCACCTTGGTGAAGTATGATGGTGAGAGGGCTAAAAGTCTGGAGACAAAGTCTCTTCTGATCGTTGTCGGGTAGTTGTAGGCAAAGAGCAAGTCAGCATCAAGCTGTTTTTTAATTGCAGCCTTGATGGCCGGGTTGGCGTGTCCGGCGTTGGCGACAAAAATACCGCAGGTCATATCAATCCATTTATTTCCCAAATCGTCGTAAACGGAAAAATCTATGGCTTTGTCCCAGGTAATTGGAATGGCCTGAGCGGCAGAATGCGGTTCCAAGCCGTAAAGCTCTTGGTAGAGATCACTCTTTTTCAGAACAAAACCGTCTTGGATTATTCGGTGTTTTGTTTTGATGGTCATTCTCAGATCTCCCCTGGTCGGGTTTTTTCTTCAACTAGCTCCAGTAAAATTCCATCAGGATCATAAGCAAAGAGAACTTTTACTTTACCGTCTGGAGAGTGAAGCGGTGCCGAAAGACATTGATAGCCATTGTCCGTGAGCCGGTCGTAAAGAGCCTGCAAGTTATTAACCGTAAACGCTGGGTGAGAACAGCCCAGTTGGTTAGTAGGGGTAAGGTTAACCCTTAGAGTCATCTTGGTATCCAGATGGGAATGGTGCTGAATTAATTCCAGTAACCCTCCTCCGGGTATGTTCAGCTTGATCCATTCAATGGTTACGCCGTTAATTCCAACTAAACGGCTGATAAAATCACCTGTTTCAGTGTCTTGTCTGGCAATAGTCAGGCCTAGAAAATTTTGGTAGAAGCTCAGAGATACTTTAATGTCTCTTACTACCAGTCCGACATGGCGAAAACCCTTTACTACGCTTTGATTTTCCAATTCCTACCTCCAAGTTGGAAAAGAACTTGGCCATATAGTACAATTTAAAACAATCTATGTCAAAACAGGGGGGTCTTTTTTATTTCTGTCTGCTCTCTGACATATATTAAGGCCCCTTTATTATATAAATTCGGATTTAGCGGATAGAAATTCTCACCTTTTACTTCTTTTTGCAATTTAAAATTCTTAGACAGATAATCTTCGGTTATTTTGTAAATTTCATTGTTAATACTACCTCCGGCCCACTCTACGTTTGGATAATCGGGGAGGATAATAGCCGTATCAACTTTTTTCAGGTTTTCCTTGAAGGAGTCTATAAAATCATCTCCATATAAACCCGGCATTATAACGTAACTGAAAACATCAGTATTTAAACCCATGAACGGCTTATAATCAACTAGCCGGACAACCGTAGAGTATCCGCCTAAAACAAGAACCGTGTTGTCTCTTCCTTTCAGTGTTTCCGACAGAGCATCGGCAAACTTATAAGTAAACAATTCTTTATTCTCCTGCGTTCGCGAAGCGGCATAACTTTGTTTCTCGCCGTTATTCCAAAAAATATAGGCTTGGGGCAGAATGAAAATAATAATGATAAGAGCAAAGATCGGGTTCCTTATTGTGCTTCTATCAAACTTCATGTTGCCGAGAACAAAAGAAAGAAAAATTGCATGGAAAGAGATTATCGGGGCCATATGTCTTGAATTACCGTAGCCGGTACCGATTAACGAAGTAATGACCATTATCGCACCAAAAATCACTAGCAGAATGTATTGCGAATTATTTTTGTAAAAAACTTTTATATCGGATAGGCGATGCTTATGTCCGGAGGATAATAGTTTACCTAGGTAAGTTATGGTCGCCACAAAATTTATCCAAAAGATCGGATAAATATGATTCTCAAATTGAGTTAGTCCGTAGATAATTATATTTCTTACTCTTCTCAAGAGAACGTCATAGAGGGGGTCACTCCCGCCAAGATATCCCATGCGGGGAACATCAATCAGCCACTTCTTTAAATTAATAAAGAAATCGGGAGAGCCGTTGTTGAAAATACTGATTATCAATACTGATCCCAAAGTAAGCGCAGAAGTAAAAGAAAAGGAGAGAACAAGGTTTTGCTTTCTTGGCAAACGGAATCGTTCCGATAGCAAGTTAGTAGTTAGAAAAATAGCGATCATAAGGAAGGGGAATATATGAGCCTGGCGTCCCCAGAAGGCTAAGCTAAAAATAAAGCCCGATAAAATTGAAAGATATACTTTTTTGCCGAACGGGTAGTCTTTGTATGCAAATACAGGAATAAATAGAAAAACGCTTAATAACTCTAGGGTGTGATAAAAAAGTGGTACGCCGATATTTCTGCCGGCATCAAGCTGTCTGGCGGTGATGGTGACGAGAGCAACTAATGAGACAAGTAAAGATATTTTTCTTGACTTAGTCAGGAAAACAGAAATAGCGTAGATTAAGATAGCGTAAAAGGAATAAATGAAAAAGTGCATTATGAATCTATTCGTAAAATCAGAAAAACCTAAATTATAAATAAACGAAAAAATATAGGGGAATACGGGTAGGCGATAGTCGTAGTAATCTATAAACAAGAGACCGCCTTTATGAATGACATAGGAGAAGTCCATGTAGGTCATTGTGTCGGATCCGATCATCATCCCTTTATCCAAATAAAAAATTAAGGCAACAGCGCCCGTAATTATTAAAGGATAAGTTATTTTTCTTAATATGCGCGTCACTATTTAAACCAATATTTAAACCGATAAACTACCATGTGCCATAGAAATTGAAAAATTGTCCAAATTCTGACAAAGCTTCCGCGCCACTCATTTTCATGAAAAACAGTCGGTACTTCCGCTACGTTGAGGTCGTGATGCATGGATTCGAGCATGATCTCTCCATCTATGAACCAACCGTCACAGGAAAGGTTCATCTTATTGTATGCCCCCCTTGTTATTAACTTAGGTTTTGAGTTTATATCCCTGAACGATACTTTCGGAAAAAGAATGTGAAAAATCATGTTATACCAGCTGGAAATAAACCTTCGGTATGGTCCGTCCATTCGTGTTTTACGGAATGTTTTTACAAGATCGAATTCACCGCTTTTGAGCACTCGATACAGTCTGACGATATCTTTGGAGGGCATTTGTCCATCCCCATCGATTAAAGCTATGGCTTCTCCGGTTGCGGCTTTAAATCCAGTTCGGACATCCCAGCCCAGCATACCCCTTTTCTCCATAATTACTGGTAATATCTTGGGATTTTTTAGGGCAAGTTGTCTTATTATATCCGGTGTTTTATCGTCTGAACCAGGAAGATAGTTACCAACTAAGACCAGCTCATAATTATCCATTCCGCCGTCTTTAAGCTCTTTTTCCATCTGTCCTAAGTAGGGGATTATGGTTTTCCCGCTCCTATAGCACAAGACAACTACTGATAGCTCGGGTTTATTTTTCATGTTTTGAGGAATCATTTATCCTTGACGTGGTAGCTCTTATATAAATATGAGTTGGCATTTTTTATTAATTCATCCGGAGTGCCTGTCTCAATGAGCTTTCCGCTATCAAGAACGATTAGTCTGTCAGAATTCATTACGGTAGATAGTCGGTGAGCGATGGCTAGAACCGTAATTTTACCCTTAAGGTCATTTATTGCCTCCTGGATTAATGATTCCGACTCGTTGTCTAAAGAGCTCGTTGCCTCATCAAGGATCAAGAGCGATGGTTTCTTGGCCAAGACTCTGGCTAATGAGATGCGTTGTTTCTGGCCTCCAGATAGTTTTACTCCGCGTTCGCCGACTTGTGTTTCAAGCTTATTGGGCAGACTTTCTATAAAATCATAAATATTAGCCATCTTAGCGGCAGTTACAATATCCTTGTGGGAGATAGATTCGTTATAAAAACGTATATTTGCCTCAATCGTGTCATTAAGAAGAAAAATATCCTGTGACACATAACCGATGTTTTTTCGCCAGTCCGTTAAATCTACAGAGTCAACATCGACGTCATCAATTTTAATAACTCCTTTCTGAGGTCTAAGAAGTCGCAGGAAAAGATCAACTAAGGTTGTTTTACCGGCTCCGGACGGTCCTATAATTCCAATAAGCTCACCCTTTCTAATTACAAAATTTACATTAGAAATTGTGTCCAGCTCTATACTTGGATAGGCGAAGCTGACTCCTTCAACATTTATAGACCGTTCAAATTTAAAAGGCTTATTGCCGGAGGACTTTTCCTGATATTTCTGTACTTTATCCTGATAGTCAAGCATCGTGTTAAGGAAAGTATACGATGAATTAATAGTATTAAGTTTACCTTGTATTGCTTGTATAAATGAATACATTTTTTGAATTAAGTAAACGATTACTGCGAAAGAAGCGATATCGAAAGCTGGCGACTTATAATAATAGATGAATAATCCCGAAATAAACATAAGGGAAACAGGTTCGAATAACGCGCCTTGAAAGTTGGCTATCAGCGAGGCTTTAATCTGTATTTTTCTTAGCTCTTCCAGGTATAAAGAACTCTTTTTAGCTGCGGCTGGTTCCACGGCAAACGATTTTAATATTTTTGCTCCGATCAGGCTCTCATTAACGTGATGGCTCATCTCCTTGTTGGTGATATTCATACGCCGGGAAAGCCCTCGCGCCTTAAAGTAAAGAGGTTTTAAAAATGCGAATATCAGCACTCCTCCGATCATGGATATGGCGGTAATTGGAACGGATATTTTAAAGGCGATAAACGCATAAGATGCTAGGCTGGCAATACGGACCAGAAAATCGCTTATAGCCATAAGAATGCCGCCGCTTAGAGAGACGTCCTGAGTAATTATTCTATCAAGGTATCCGACCTTCTGGTTCATAAGAAATGTCCAGTCCGCTCCCAGCGTCTTTCTAAACAGCATTGAGCTGTTATCGCGCACATAACGCGCATCAATCAACTCATTGATATAGCTGACTAAAATAACTATTCCGGCTTTGGCGATAAAAAGAGATACCATAAATCCCAAGATAAGCGGGAGGTTGTAGCCCAAGTGAAAGAAAGCCAGAGTCTTACTTACAAAATAATGGAAGGTTGAGGAGCCGACACCGCTTGGATCGGTGACCAGGGCAAAAAGAGGGATAAGCATACCGACGCCAAGTCCGCCTAGCATCCCGCCGACGAATCCCAGTCCGGTCATGACCAAAAACTGGAACCTGTATTTCCAGAAAGCATATTTTAAAATTATCAGGGCTTTATAAATTTTGACTATTCCCGAGAAAAGCGTCGCAAGCCTGTTCATCTGTTGTCTTTATACCATTTTATGATATAAGAAATTTAGCAGTTTTACAAATAAAACTCAAGGAAATCAGATGAGGAATCTGCTGGTAGAAGCCTTGGCAGTTCGATCAGGAATATATGGGCGGTTATTAAATGACGTCAATTTTTTCCAAAGTTTTTGGACGGCCAGCGAAATTTTAGTGAATGCTGTCTGTAAAGACAAAAAAATTCTTATATTCGGCAACGGCGGTTCGGCGGCCGAAGCTCAGCATTTTGCGGCAGAGCTAGTGTGTAAATTTGAGAAAAAAAGACGGGCTTTGCCGGCGATTGCTTTAACCACTGATAGCTCAATATTAACTGCTCAGAGTAATGATTTCGGTTTTGATTCTGTTTTCTCAAGACAGATTGAAGCTCTTTGTAAGCCCGGTGATGTGGTAATCGGTTTAACCACCAGCGATGTCTATCCTGGCGGACACTCAAGAAACATTCTCAATGCTTTTAGTGTAGCCAGAGCCAACGGCGCCAAAACAATCGGATTATTCAGTACCAGAACTAATGACCTTCTTAGTTATGTCGATGCGGCGATTCTCGTCCCATCTGAGAGTATGGCTTTAGTCCAGGAAGTCCATCTGGCAATTATTCACATGCTATGCGGTGAGGTAGAGAAATCTTTATAAGCTATAAATAAAAAAATCCCTTTAACGGGATTTTTAAATACTAATCAATTCATGACCCCTTCAGTTCAACAAGTAAGTGCAACACTTCTGGTATCATAGAAGTCTATGAAATATCAGCATTTCTCTATCGAGGAACGAGAGCAAATTCAGTTG